>JAJYPK010000183.1 GCA_021795465.1 Bacillota bacterium | reverse complement strand
CTTAAACCGCAAAAACGGGTGTTTTTTGAGCAAATGGGGTCTAAAGTAGATCTGAGTGACGAGGATTAAGACCCAAACCATCAGGGCCTGGAATCCGGTCGCGGTCACTAAGTACAAATAAGCGGTTTTGGGAAGAAAATAAGCGAGGCCACTAACCACAACCAGCAAGCCACCAGTTATCGCATTGGCCATCCGTGGGATCTCATGCGACTCCCGAGCAACCAGGTGCGGCGCGTCATGGATCCGCCCCAATGTCGCCAGAACCCGGTCCGTTGCAAACAGGCCAGCATTCATGGTGCTTAGTACCGCAAATAAAATGATGACATTCATGGCATCAACAAGCCATACATTATGCAAAACTGCTAAGGCTGCCGTGAAGGGGCTTTGTTGGGTGGGAACCTGTGACCAACGCAATAGTGCGGTAACACTTAAAGTTGCGCCGACGTACAACACATAGATTCCCACTACCGTGTTGCGAATAGTCTTGGTTATGGTGCGTTCGGGACGACGGACATTGGCGGCAGCAAGCCCAAGGACGCCCGTGCCCGACATCGAGAACAGAACAATAACCATGGCGCCGGCAATCCCAGAGATTCCGTGGGGGAAAAATGATGGAGATGCGAACCATAGCTTCGGACCGGTGGGATGCCGCAGCGGAATAACGTGAGTGACGATAAAAATCCCCATGCCGATAAACGCCAAGGTTGCCAAAATCTTGATCAGCGACATGATGGACTCGACCACGCTAAAACCTTTCACCGTTAAAAAGTTAATCCCCACAATGATAATGGAATACCCCATGCTAAAGACATAAACCGGGACACTCGGGAACCAAAGCCTGGTAAAGATAGCGCCTGCGGTAGCCTCAGCGGCTAAATTTAGTACACTCGAAAACCAAAAGACCCATCCCCCAACAAATGCGGACCCATCGCCCAGGGTGTGGCGTGCGAATGCCAGGAATGAACCCCGTTCCGGATCTGCGGCAGACATCTCGGCTAAGGCAGACACCTCAATCATCATAATGGTGACACCAATCAAAAAGGAAATAGCGACTGCGGGACCCGCCAGGTGGATAGCTGCCCCGCTCGCCAAAAACAGACCCGAACCCATAATGCCACCAATGGTCATTAAAGAGAGACTGGTAGCACCGATGTCCTTCGGGGCTGGAGCGGGATTCCCGCTTCCGTACTGATGGCTTGCCAGACGGGTTCGCGTGGTTTGGAGTTTCTTTTTGGTAATCGATAAAAATTTCATGTCGGTAGTATGGGTCCCAAATGCCACAAGTATGTGTGACACTTCGAATTTGTCAATTTCGGTATCTTTTGTGGGCTCTGAACTCGGGATTGGCGTGGCATTCTATAGGAAACGGGAGGTGATGCAAATTGATTAACGGAGGCGATTTAGCCGTCATCGCTTTTATCGGTTTGCTCTTCTTGGGGTCAATTGTGTTGCTGGCCCCGATGCTATTTCGTGATCATCGCGATGAATGAGGCCTGGGAATCAAGGGAACCAACGTTTTCACGGCGGGATTTTGGGTGGCGCCCAAATATCCTAGATTCCAGCTATTTTCAATGGTTTTGAGGACGCAGTAATGATTACAGATAATCGCCACAGGCCGTGGATTTTTTACTTGGCGGTCAATCACGATCAGGGGGACGCGTCCCCCTCCAAGGGGGATCCCCACAATCCGTGGTGTGCCTGGTGCTCCCCGGAAGTAACTTGGGATGGTGCTAAAATTTCGGGGAACATTAGCTTCGTCCCACAAAATGAATATGACCGCATTTCCGGACCAACTGGAAGACCTCTGAATACGAGGCACCCACGTGGCCAAAAATTGATCGCCCATCCTTTCTAGCAACCCACTGCGGGCAGTGGGGCACGATGCCCCAGTGTGATTGGGTTGTCCATGCATGTCGTGACAAAGATTTGGGGTAATCAGGACCAGGTTAGGTACCGGACCGTGGCGCAGTTCGTTTCGAAATGCTGTGAGATTTAAAGTGTGCTGGGTCAGGTTGCTCGGACTGATGGACCGAAAAAAAGCGAATGGGTCGTGTTTTTTGGCGTATAACGCGTTAGGGGGTACTGCCATCGACTGGCTTCCCGTGGAATTGGGATACCATGCCCCGGAATACCCTGGATAGGGAATACTCTCCATTACGGCTTGCCAGCTTTTATGGTGCGCCTGCAGTTGCGAAACCAGCGTAGGTCCTTGGAAGGATGTTTGCGGACTATCGGTGAATTGACCCTGGGTGGAGCCAGAGATGAGGGCTAGGTAGTTGGGTAAGCTTGGATGCGTGACGCCATCATATTTCAGGTCTTCTCCCTCGACAGCCATGAGGTGGTCGATGTAAGGAGTATTTCGGTTATGTGTCAAAATCCGAGTTCCGTGGTTCTCCATGACAATGATGAAGACGTGGGAGAAAGGCTTCACGTTAAAAACCCTTCTCCCCGGAACTACCTCTGGGGCCAAGAGAATACGCAGCAGGATGTAGATTCCGAGTCCAATTCCTATAATGATGGTGATCGTCTTCGTAGTAGCCCGTAGCATGAACCCGTCCTCTCTCTGTTTGGGGTTATGGTGCCATCGGTGGATTGACCCTATTCCCATTGCGTGCCGCATTCAAGTGGGCTTCCAACAAATCGGTCGAGGATTCCCAGTTGAACTGTTGGCACACGGTCAAGGCTCGTGAGGCGAGATGATGCCTTAGGGCATCATCCTGGATTAGGTGTAGCACATTGCGAGCCATGGCTTGGGGATCCTTGACCGGGGACAATAAAGCCGTATCGTGGTCGCGGGCGTATTCACGATGGCCGCCGATATCTGTCAGTGCGAGTGCGGCTCCTGATAGTGCGGCTTCCATAGGAGGAAGTCCCCATCCTTCCTCCCAACTGGGACCGAGAAATATCGATAGTTGATTATATAAGTACCGAAGCCTAGGCCGGTCAGGGTTAAACACGTAATGAGCCCACGTCGGGACATCTTTGGGTCTTGGCTCAGCACCAAAAAGTGTGACGGTTATCCCGTCTAGGGACGCATGAACCAGGCTAAGAGCCTCGAGACCGTCTTGGCTTCCTTTCCAAGGGGCTGGATGGATCATCATACCGATGTGTTTGGGGTCTCGGGCGTGAATCGGCTGATCCACGCTAAACTCTTCTGGATCGCGACCGTTGGGGACATAGGACGCCGTTTGACCCAGATGGTGCGCATAATCTTGGAGCCATCGCGCAATGACAATTTTATAGAGTGGTAGTTGCCAGGTGGCAATCACACGCTCTGGGACCCCACCGCTCCAAGTTTCCACATGTTGAATGAAATAGCATTTGGTTCCTTTGGATTCGGGGTAATCGGCGACCCATTCGGCGGTCTGCCATGCGGTCGCGATCACCACATCAGCATCCGGCATCCATCGAGAGGCAAAACTTGGTCTCCACAAGAGTTGAACGCCGGGATGCAGGCGTGCCCAACTCGAAGGACGAAAGGAATCGGCTCCACCCTCGGCATGTTGCCAAAAGGATTGCCAGCTTCGGATGCGTCCCATCAACGTTGAGTCCCGACGAACCTGGGGGGATTGGACCACGAATACCTGGTGTCCACGCGTTTGCAGACGATTCGCGTATTCGTAAACCACCTTATAACCGCCGATCGGCACATGACTAAAGTTCGGTAGCAAAAAGCAGATCCGCACCGTAAACGCTCCTTAAAGTCCAGCCAACATTGTATCTTGGTAAAGATTCAACTGCCTTTTAATGCCGAGCACGTTAATCTGATAATTGATCTGCCTAACCCCCGGTTGCTTTTGCAAGGTGAGTTGCTGGACCATAAGGTGGTTTGGTAGTAAGAGGGAATACGTTAGAGATCCCCGACTTGCTGGAGCTGTGGCGCTGGGTTTGTTCGGCACTGTGACATGGGTCCCAATTACGGTTTTGTTAACACTCGTATTGTTATATTGCTGGATGGGGCCATTTTCACCGGTGATGTGTAGCAGTTTGGTTCCCGTTGGAAGATAAAGGCGTATCCACGCCGTATATGGTACGACCATCCAGCCGCCATCCGGTGGAGCCGGATTCACCCAAGTAATCTTGACATTTTCAAAGGTTTTGGCCCCGACCTTCTTGACGCTAACCTGGACCGACTCATGAATAAAGTAGTTATCTTTGTGTCCGCCGAGATTTTCATCGACCACCTCGAGGTAATTGCCTGAGACATGCTTATCCAGAGTGCCCGCCCAGTGTAACGTGTTAAGGAGGTTTTGAGCTGGTGCTGCGTTAAAGTTCGCCAGTAGTAACTTTTGCTGAAAGCCTTGGATGACGGTGGTCAAAATTTTTTCCAACAAGACACCGTGGGCATGAAATGCCTTATCTAAGATCGATTTCATCATCACGCTGATAAAGGCCTTGCGCTGCGACTGGGAGAGGCCGGATTTCTCGGCCATGTATTCCATTTCATAATTTGCGTTCTGAGCTGTCACGGTGATGGGACCAAGATTGGTTTGAACGGTGACGGGACCGACGTCTTGGAGGAGTCGGTCTACAAACCAGGTGGTCACCAAGAGAGTTCCGTTCACGTGTGGGGCCCCAGGGACCGAATCGTAGAACTTGTAAATGTTATGCACGGCCGTGGGCACATTGGGAGACCAATTGGAATCCCTTAGGTGCCAATGCCACAAATAAAGATAACGATGAATTACCATGGATGCCAACGGACGATAGCGTACTTGGGAACTTAATGTATAGATATTTTGCGACGAAACACTGGAAACTTTGCCGTGTGTCATGACCAGATAACCATACGCGGTCATGAAGCCCCCGGTGGCACGCAATTCTCCACTGTTTTCGAACATCACCAAATAGCGTTGGCTTTGCTGCTCGCCCATCAACTGCGCCAGTGTGGGGCCCGCAGATGCGAGGGCCGGCGCGTAAGCTATTACGGTCGGCATCAGTTGCTGAATTTGATGGATTAGCGCCCACCGCGATTGTAAGGGCCCGGGCAACTCTCGTGCGTCGACTCTACTCCAGGCCAGGCTGGCCTTCTTTATCCATGGCATGGCTGGCATAATTTTGGGTTTCCAAGCCGTTAGTAAGGCGGTGAGAGTCGGGATTTTATGGTGCGTAAGGTCTCCCGGCACCCCTTGCAACACCATGGCGGCACCTTGGGTGATATCCACCCCACCGGCCAAAAGCTGCATACTATTGGCATAGAGTGCACCATAATGGGGAATGACTCGGAGATAAAAAAGCAGTCGGCTGGCATCTTGTACCGTGGCGAGCGTGGCGTGAAGGTGTCCTAATTGGGTATCTAATTGCTGAAACTTTTTTTGGTGAAGATCCGTCCGTACGGTCGTTAATTCATGTTTTAGTTCTGGCATTTGTCCGGCCACTATCAACGGGGGCACAGTAACATATATCGCGGCAACAGCTAAAAACGCGAGGATAAGACTCCATGGGCTGCGAAGACGAAGACGCATCAGTATACCACCTTACATAGGATGTCGCCCCTATCCTATCGTAAGATGTGGACCAATACCATCATTGTCGTTGAGCCCGGGGACGACACCGGTCCCTGAGAGGGGGGTCGTCCCCGAAAGATGGTTAGGCAATACCCGAAAAGCCGATGACCTCGAGTCCTCGTTGACGCATGAGGTTGGAAAACGGTTCGATGCCGACCAAATCTCCGGGTAGGTGTCCCACCACGATGACATTGCCCCGAGATTCTTGGCGTAGTTTAATTTTGGCATCGGTCGCCAGGTGGATGTAAACCACCGTACCAATTCCGTGCTCGAAGTACTCGTGGGCCACCTCGTACCCACCATTGGTGCCCGCTCCGTGCACGACCATCACGCGACCCGCTGCAGCCTGGATGGACCCCACCGCAACTTCTGGAGCAATTGGGGCTTTCCCAATTTCGTCAAGCAGGCTCAACGCCGTGAGCACATCTCCAACGGAATCGGTTGGCTGGATCTCTGCTAGAGCCGCCGCCATCCGCTGTCGACCTAATTCATCAAGAGGGTTATGAATATTCATAAACGGGAGATCTAGCAAGCGGGCTACCGAGACAACATGGTCGTAATTCCCACTATGGAAGCGATCCTTCCAGCGTTCTGTCATGGGTTCAATCGCCGCTACCGCTCGGTGTCGCGGGATCCCGGAACCGACCATTAACGCCACATGGCGGTCAAAGATCTGGGGAAAATTGACCAAGGCGTCTGCCGGATGGTGAGCCATGACGAGATCTACGCCCAACGCC
>JAJYPK010000182.1 GCA_021795465.1 Bacillota bacterium | reverse complement strand
CATCAAGCAATACATCGAGCAACAGGAAACGCCGGATTGACCCCTCCGGGGTCAGCGCCTGATATCTCCGCCCTGAACGGCGGAGTTCTACGGCGCATCTGATAAACTCGGTAATCAAACCCCGTAAGGAGGAACTTCCGGTTAACACATCCTCTCGGTTCCGCACCCCTATATTGGTGGCGGGTGTCGTGTTGTTAGCTATGAATCTGCGTCCCACCATTACCGGTGTCGGACCACTGATTGGCGTAATTTCCCGGAATACGGGCCTTGGCACCCAATGGGCCGGCTCTCTTACCACACTGCCCCTGATCGCGTTTGGTCTAATCTCTCCCATCGTACCTGCGTTAGCCCGGCGTTGGGGCCTCAATGCCACCTTGCTGTTGGGACTGATACTTCTCACTGTGGGCACCCTCATTCGATCCATCGGATCCATTTCGATGCTCTTAGCGGGAATGTTTTTGGTGGGCAGCGGAGTGGCTATCGTCAATGTCTTGTTACCGAGCTTGGTCAAACGAGAATTTTCCACCCGGATAGGACTCATGACAGGCCTCTACTCCACAGTTATGGGCGTCTTTGCAGCCTTAGCCTCAGGAATCAGCATCCCTCTCGCTATGGATACCTCTTTAGGTTGGAGAGGCGCACTCGGGATTTGGGCGATCTTGTCCTTTATTGGGGTTCTTGCCTGGCTGCCCCAGATCCGCCACCGGCAAAACTCCCCCCTTCTCGCACGAGGGACGTTATGGCGGTCCCCGTTGGCCTGGTATGTCACGCTTTTCATGGGACTTCAGTCCCTATTGTTCTATGTGAATGTGGCATGGTTTCCCACCCTTTTGCATAGTCTTGGTATGTCGTTAGCAGGCGCTGGGTGGATGGTATCTTGGATGCAACTCATTAGTTTGCCGGGTTCATTTCTTATGCCTATCTGGGCCAGCCGACGGAAAGACCAACGGAGCCTCATGCTCATTACGGGCATCCTCTTCGTGCTGGGCTATATCGGAATATTAGTGGAAGGAACCACTTGGGCTTGGCTCTGGATTGCGTGCATTGGATTTGCCGGAGGAGCCAGTATCAGCCTAGCCTTGACCTACTTCAGTTTACGCACCAAGAACGAGAGGGACGCCACAGAGCTTTCGGGGATGGCACAGTCGGTAGGCTATGTGCTCGCCGCGCTTGGCCCGATTACGATTGGCTTCCTTTACCATTTGACAGCGGGATGGACGGTCCCTCTCCTCCTTTTGTTGACGACCAGTATCCTCATGTTGGCCGCCGGCATTCCCGCGAGCCGCAACCTCACCGTGCAGGTCTCCAGCGAAAAGTCATAGATTAGTTCATCTAAAAATGATTGGAAATACTGCAATCCCGTGTGATACAGACACACCGAAGCCAAGCGTCCCATAGAGACTTTGTATGGGTAGATGCCTTGCCACGATATGCGATTTGCGCACAACAAAATACCTTTTTTGGAGATATCGGTGCGCGTATGCAGGACATACGGTTAAAATCTCCTTGAAATACTGCACCGACGACCTTTCGATGCAGCAGGATAAAACATCGGTGGGGACGAGGTGCGTTCGGATCGGCAAAATTGTTCGTGTACACACTTTAGAATAAAATGAATTCGGCGTTGACATATTTTCCGACTTAGCACAATTCTGCACATGTAGGCTCTAGGTCGGATGAAATCCTATACGACGCTGTGAAACCTTTTCTCAAGAGCCTGGTGCGGGAAATCCGCACGCCAAGATTGGGGTTCTCTCGACCCGGAGGCTGGAAGACCAGGTCTTTACTACTCTATGTGAAGAGAACCGGTGCGGTACGAAAGGTGGGTGTTTATTTTGTATTCTTTCAGCATCGGCAAATATTTGTCAAAATCAAAAACTCTCCTGGTTACAGTAGTTATTTGCCTATCTTGGTTTATTATTGCGTCCTTTTCATACTCCGTTGCAAAGCACATATTTCACTCGAATCAGACTCAAATGCTCATCTGCGCCAACTCATTACTTATCGCCCTGGGCTATATATTTTGCCTTTCAGTCGTGCCCATATTTTTGGGTTATCGTAACCAACTTCACGTCTACTGGCGAGATATCGGGTTTACGAACTTTAACGGCAAATCGCTGCTTATCCTTTTTATATTCATTGGCTTCACCATTGCGATTGGACTAGCCTCCAGAGAATTCCACGGGATATACGCCAACAAAGGACCGATGATCACGGCGATTGAACCCCCATTGGTTGAAGAATTGATGTTCCGTGGGATTATCATGTCCCTGTTATTACGGCGCTTTTCCTGGTGGTTTTCTATTCTATGGTCATCTATTCTTTTTGCTTGCATCCACATCGAACTAGGCAGTATCACGTACGTTATCGCAGCATTTATTGGTGCTTTGTTTGTGCTTTCTATCTTACGTCTGCAATCCAACAATATTTGGAGTGGTGCCTTCGCACACTTCGCCATGATCCGAGGCTTGGCGCGACCGGTCATTCTCGCCTTTACAGCACTCGAAATATGCATTGCTACATACTGGTGGTCCAAAAGATTACGAGATAAATTTCGAGATAGGCAGTCATCCATTTAAGTAGATTTAAGAAACTGATCGACGTGGGTGCGATGAGTTCGATCGCTCACTCCCTGTCCATTTTTGGATCATACGTGATTCTCCGGTGCGGTCGTTCGGGAATCCCGAAGTTCGGGAGACGCTCTCCAATCCTTGATGGGAGAAATCGGCACGGCAATGGACGAACATCTCCTAAAGAGACAAAGGTGCTTCATGCCTACCGCTACGACGCTTCAAAGATTCCTTGGGTCCATACTAACGGTCCACCATAAACTTCTAAACGCGAGCATGTCAAGTCGACCAAAGCCAACAAATGGGAGTGGCGTCACTGCTGTCATCCCTTGTATTCTTCGCGCCATGGGGTCGAGGGTGCTCCGACCTGCCGTAGGGCAGGTGGTCTGGTGTCCAACACAAGAAACCTCGTCGAATAAGAACTATAATGACCGTAGCCTGATAGAAGGTGTCACGAGAATACGACCCTGATGGAGATGCCTTTGGTACCTCTTACCAGGATCCCCGCCACGCGGACGGCGGTGTCCATCACGTCGTCCGGCAGGTGGGACGACTAAAACATTTCGTGACCGTCGATTGCTAGCGGGCATGAGTAAGGGGGAATGTGCTTCATGAAATTCTATGGATTTTTGTCTAATGCCCATAGTGCAGCGCTACTTGGGCCCAATGGATCGATAGACTGGCTATCTTTCCCACGTTTCGATAGTCCGGCAATCTTCGCTCGGCTCTTAGGCACCGATGACAATGGATATTTCCGCGTCTACCCGGATGACCCGGCCGAAGCGTCGCAACAATATGTGCCCAACACCAACATTATCACCACGACTTGGGAGTCTAATCAGGGTCGGGCCATCGTCCACGATTTTCTTGCTATCGGGCGATCCGAAGTCAGGCGGCTAATCAAATCAGACCTTCCGCTTACGGTCGAGATTCGACCACGTTTTCATTATGGACTCATCCGACCGGCGCCTACCGCCGTAGATTCCGGGGCCATTTTTCGCAATCCGTTAGCTCGCGAGGCATTGGTCCTTGTGATAAATGGTCAGCCACTCTTGGCTTCGCACAGCATTACCAAGGACGTCAATCAAGGCATTTGGCGCCTACCTCCGGGCCACTATGAAATAGTCTTGCAATACATAGCCGACGACGAAGATCGACTGGTAGAAGCTCTAGACGTTCTGGCCGAACAATCGATGGCCCTCGAAGCCGATTTGGCTCAAGAAACGCTCAACACGTCCTTCGCGCATACCATGGCGTACTGGCACCATCGTGTGAATCAATTACCCATTTATGATGGCCCTCACCGTGAGGCCTTTGTGCGTTCCCTTCTCGTGCTCGAAGGCCTCACCTATCGAACCAACGGGGCGATTATTGCTGCTCCGACTACCTCCCTACCCGAAACCGTAGGAGAAACGCGACAGTGGGACTATCGTTTTGCATGGGTTCGGGATGGTTCCTACGCGGCCGAAGCATTGCTAAGTGCCGGAAACGTCGTGGCGTGCCGACGCTTTCTTGAGTTCCTCTTAAATAGTGTGGATCTGCAAGGCAAGCCTTTCCAAGCCCCGTTTTTTCATGTGGACGGCACCCTTATCCGCGGTGAACATGACTTAGACTGGCTCCCAGGTTTTCAAGGATCCGTTCCATGCCGGGAAGGCAATGCCGCGACGCGCCAATTGCAATTGGATATTGAAGGAGATTTCTTATGGACGGTATGGAGATACTTTGATGTAACAGGAGACATCTCATTCATTAACAACTATTGGTATATCCTGCGCACAACCATCGATTGGGTGGCCCACAATTGGCAACAACAAGACGCCAGCCTTTGGGAATTTCGAGACCAAGACGCCCATTACACGCATTCCCAAGTCATGTGTTGGGTTGCTCTGCATTACGGAGCGAACCTCGCCGAGGCTCTTTCCGAAGACGAAAAAGTCGTAACGAAGTGGAGGACTGCTGCGGACAAAATCCGCGAGGCGATTGAACACCACGGTTACCACGCGAAATTAGGTCACTATGTACAGGCCTTTGACGGCGACACGGTTGATGCGGCCTTATTAGTGATGCCGCTTTATGGATACTGCGAGCCAGATGATCCCCGGTTCCTAGGCACCTTAGCTAAAATTGAGGAGGTATTGCTCAAAGACTTTTGGGTCTACCGATATAGCAGTGACATGTTGGGCAGTGCCGCCCATCCTTTTGTCCTTGCCAGTTTTTGGCTAGCACGCATCTACATCCAATTAGAACGCATCGAAGACGCCGAAAAAATCCTGGATGGCCTGATGAAAAACCAGACAGACCTTGGCCTTTTAGGTGAACATGCGGACGAGGCAACCGGCACCCCCCGCGGCAATTTCCCCCAGGGGTTCTCGCATCTTGGGTTAATCATGACTTTACTCGATTTATCGCGTGCCAAAATTGCGTTATAAGCGTGTCGTTCGATGCGAGGTCCTACTCTTACAGAGTAGGACCTCGCATCGTTTCCCACCTTCTCACCATCTATGAAAGTCGTCTATCCACATCGATATAGTTACGGTATCGATAATGCCGCGTTGGTCAGGAGTCGCCCTCCCTCATCTTTCGGCTTCTCGAGTCTCGGTGTGCATTACAGCCAGTGACAAACAATGGCGATGACCATGACAGAAAGACAGGGGGGCCAAGCGTCGTTGTTTGCATAACACCCAGCAGCTGGATAAAACCATGCCAATACATCACATCACTGGCAAGCATCGGCCGTGGGATCGTCTTGAACCCTCCTCCCGCACCGCCGTTGGACGGTGGTGGGTGCCGATTTTGCTGACCCTTCTGCATCGTGATATGGACAATGAGACACTCGCTGCGACTGCCAGACAAACTACGTCACTCTAATATCAAACCCAGCAGTAGAATGAGTTCCTGTCTATCGAAGGAGGATTTGCGAATGGCCCGAAGGGAATCGGTTCCCTCCACGCGGTTTACCTCGCTGACCTGGGCATTATGGGTTGTGGTGTCGGTAATGCCGTTGCTCGCATATGCGAGTCCCCTGTGGAATAATCTCTTGGCCGATACGCCGATTGCGGATTTGGTGTGGATTCCCGTCATCGCGCTCAGTTGGGCCGCATGGAACATTGTCTCTCGCAGCACGTCAAGCACGGATGATGATGAACTGAATCTCATCTTAGGAGGCTTACTAGCCGCCCTGACGGGACTCGCATTGGTGTTGGCCCCATCACGGTGGCCTACAACCTTTGTCCATAACCATGCCGGCTTATTGTTATGGCCACTTTGGATATTAGCGATGACCTGGCTCATTTGGGGATTGTCATTTACGCGGCGAATATCAGGCCCTTTGCTCTACTTATTGTTGGTGTGGCCGCCCATATTCGCCGGTCTCGCTAACTCCACACAAACCATTTTAGTGACCTGGGCAGTCAGTATCCTCACTTTGTTTTCCCATATGATCCCCTGGATTACACCCGTAAAACCCACGGGGACTTTTGCAGTATTGTATCAGCACCATCCCTTTTTAGTCGTTGTAGCACAAGCCTGCAGCGGTGCCGATAGCCTCCTGGGGTCAGCCATTATCATCCCTGTGATATGGTTTCTCTTTAAGGGTTCTTTCAAAAGTAAATTGGCCATCAGTGTGATTGCCCTGGTGGGGGCGTTAGTATTGAATTGGATGCGATTGGCGATCATTGTGGTGGCTGTCCATTTTATTGGACCGCACT
>JAJYPK010000181.1 GCA_021795465.1 Bacillota bacterium | reverse complement strand
AGCAGGCGCGGCTCGATACCGACTGGAACACGATTCTGAACCATCCCCGAAGACTTTGTGTGCCGATCCTTTGCCTAGATCAGTTTCTTCATGGCCATTAAATGGCGTTTCTAGCGTGGGAAATCCGCGTTCTGTTGGCGGGACCCCTACGAGAGGCCAATAATGACGGAGATGGTGGGATCGAAGAGTGAGTCGATGCGTGCCACCGCCACATTCTTAGCAACCACATCCTGCGACAAGGCCACAAAATTCTTCCGTTCCCAAGCCTCCTGGCCAAACGAACGCACCACCCGGATCCCTGAAATATACTCCTGAACCCGATCGTTGATGTCCGAAAAGGCTGCTTGGACCAGGGTGAAACGCTTGTGCAGAGCCTTACCGAATCGAGACACCGCATAGGCCATCAACGGCAGCGGCAACAGCGATATAATCGTTAGCTTCCAGCTAATCGTGATGACCATGGTGGCGATCACCACCACGCCAGTGGTAATAGAATCCACCAGCGTCAGCACCCCATCCCCTGCGGTCTCTTGAATCGCCGACACGTCATTGGTCGCATGCGCCATCAGGTCTCCAATACGTTGCTGATGATAAAACTGGGGTGACATCAAGGTAAAATGATGATAAAGACGCGCCCGTAATTCCGTTCCAAGCTGGATAGCTCCTCCGTATAACAAAATCCGCCACCAATACCGGAGGCCATAAGAAACGAGCGCCGTAAAAAGAATCGCGAGGAGTTCATAGACCAAGTGCGCCTTCGTGAGCGTCTTGGTCTGAAGCTGATTGACGATAAGCCCCACAATTTGGGGCGGTATTAGGAATAGCAGTGCCACAATGATCAGGAGTACAATACCCCCCAGATATTTATTGCGGTGGGCACGGAAAAACCACATTAAATCCCGGAAAACTCGCACGTAGGCCTTCCTTTCCAGATCCGTAACACCCAGGGCGTTGCCCCGGGGATTGTGCTTTTAAGCGTGATACGAGGAGATGGGTTCTATCATCGCAAGGATTCTAAACCATGGGCATAAGAGATTCGTCTTCAAGCGGGTTCTCTAGGAATCATGTCTCACGAAGAGTTCGGATAATTTCCCTTTAAGAGAATACCATAGCGTCAACGCTTTAGGCATCTCAGTACACCACAAAGAAGGGGGCTTTGTGCACAAAAGGTTCCGGGCACTCGAGGTCGCGTCCACGGGGACTTCACGGCGTCCTAGGCGTCGGCTGTCGGGATGGGTCCGTAGACATTAACGCCGGGATAACTCGGCAACACATCAAAGATAAAAAGAACAATCCCGCCAACAAACGGAACAAACCCGATAAAAAACCACCATCCGGAGCGGCTTATATCGTGGAGGCGTCGGACTTGCAGTGCAAGCGAGGGAATAATCATGGCTAGCGAATATAGATCGAAGATAATTCTTAGGCCCACCAAACTTAGAATGAGGCCCACCAAGCCAAATAGAAAGTTGATTAACATAAACATCCAATATTCTAGGCGGCTGGCACGACCATCAAAGATCGCATATTGTTTAATGACGCGAATATACCATTGCATTAGAAAATCCCCTTTCCTATTAAAGTCTAGACGAGGGTGGTCGAGCTGTCGATAATTAAGGGGTCAAGTCTTACATTCGCATCCCTCCTAAACCCAGGACGGTCGTTTGATAGCAATGGTCCACTCATTGGGTTCCCATGGCCATTAACCCTGGTTAACTCCAAAACAAACAACGAGAGGGGCTCCAGGCTACGCTCTCGTTGCATTACCACTTATGGTATGCGCGTCTCGTCTACTTACTGACCGTCCAGTAGTTCGCATACGCATAATCCGTCACTGGATTAAAGGTGCTGACGGTGCCATGCACATTTTTCGAGTGTACGCTAAAGCCAGAAATTCGCGCATACCCTTGTGGAAACCATGGCATCCAGAGGACCGGCAAGTGTTTCGCGGCATAAGCTTGATACGCGTTCATCCGTTGTTGGATCTGCTGGGAAGTTCCCGGTAGATACGTATTCTGAATCAAACTATCGAGGGTTGAGTTGTTATAGCCACCCGAGTTCTCCCCGGCTCCCGTAGCAAATAGATTCCCTCCCGTCGGGTAGTAATCCAATTGATACGTCCAACCAGCACCCCAATAACCCATGGTCCATACCTTAGGAGTAGCCTGGGTTTCTGTGCCAAACAATTGGTTGACGGCCATTTGCTGCAAAGTCACTTTAATCCCTTCCTGGGCCCAGTTGCTTTGCATCAATTGCGCCATATGAGAAATCGTCGTACTCCCCGCGGCATAGACAAAATTAAATGCCAATTGCTGACCATTACGGGTCATGACGCCATTGGTCTCACTCCAGCCGTGCTTCTCGAGCAATTTCTTTCCAGCCTGCGGGTTAAACGGGTAGGGATTAGTCGCTAGAGCCTTATCATAAAATGGTGTCAGGGGTTTCGGTGGAATCGGGCCATCTTGGACCACACCCGCACCATGGAACATCGTCTGGATCATCCCGGGTTGGTTAATCCCCATTTGTAGAGCCTGACGAACATAAAGTTTTTTGAATACCGGCCCCATGCCACCAGGTGCCTGGGGATTGTAATTGATGATAGCGTAGTTAAATCCAAACAAGTATGCCTGACTTAAGGCATCGTTCTTCAGTTGGTTACGGGTAGACCATAATGACGGCGGCAAATACCCAACGTTCACCGACCCATTTTTTAGACCCGTGAATTCACCGGCTGAAGAGGTCTCGTATTGGAAAATCAGTTTAGAGATAGAGGCTTTGTGTCCGCCGAATTTTGGATTCGGCACCAACTCCCAATATTGGTTGGGAGCCCATTTCGAAAACTTAAAGGGCCCATCCACGACATCGTAATGCGAGTTCGTCGGCTGATTCGATACCGATTGGATGAAGTGTAGCTCCTGGTTCATATTCGTGGGGTATTTGTCCCAGACCGATTTCGGCACCGGAGAGATCTGTCCAAGCGCATTGTGGATAAACCACTGTGGGTTCGCGGAGTGCTTTAGGGTCACCACGACGGTATTCGATCCCTGCGCGACCACACTTTGCCAATCCTTGGGCATTCCGGCACTCCCAGCAGGCCCGTAGGGCCATGGCGAATTGGGTTGACTCGCGGCATTCATCAGATCCCAGGTAAACACCACGTCTTGGGCGGTAACCGGGTGCCCGTTGGACCACCCATATTTGTGGTTGAGAGTTAAGGTATACACCGTACCGTTTGAGTTCACGCCAATATGAGACACCAGCGATCGCGAGTAATCTACCTGGTTTTGCTTATTCAGGTAGATCAGCGGACGATACATTAAGAACTGGATTTGAGCATTAATCTCAATATAGGCCGACGAACTAAACACCGGAAAAAACCAATTCGGTGGAGCCTGTGGTGCTTCCGCGATAACGACCGTTCCCCCCGTAGTACTACTCGGAGAGGTAGCAGGACCAGAGCCACAGCCCGCAAGAATTGCCGAACTCAGTCCCGTCCACATCGGACGTTAAAACAGAATAATTCGACGCCGAGGCTCGATATCCTGCCATTCGAACCGTGTGGGATAAATTTCATTTAGCAAAATAACAAGATGAATCAGTGAAGAACCTCACATCGTCTAGATCGGGGCGTTACTAGGTAATGGGAAAAAATACTTGAGGCGTGTATCCGAACCATAGATAATCATGATATCCACACCATGAAGAGAGTTGTTCTAGACGTGGGCTTTGACATTCGCCAATGTACCGGTGCAGACGCACCACAAATTGCTGTACTTTTCTTTGATACCATTCATTCGGTTAATCTAGGGGATTATACCCAAGAACAGGTAGATGCATGGGCACCACCTGTTTCGGGATGCGAACTTACGGAACGCATCGCCCGTTTTTCCCGATCACTGGAGACGAGTCTTTCGTATGTGGCCGACCGTAAAGGGATGGTGATTGGGTTCGCGAATATTATGGAGACTGGATATTTAGATTGGATGTATGTACATAAGGACTACCAACGGCAGGGTGTGGCGTCGGGTCTCCTAAAAGAACTCGAGAAGCAAGCCATAAAACTGGGTTTGACACAAATATGGGCCGATGTCAGTATTACGGCCCAGCCATTTTTCGCACGTCACGAATATCAAACGGTTCAGAAGCAAACGGTGACGGTTCGTAACGTATCGATGAACAACTTTAAAATGACCAAAACCCTTTAAAAATATGGGGATTTGTGTGATGGACCGGAAAGAACTTAGGAAGTTAAGAGCTTAAAACGATCATTAACATCCTTACTAAAGAGGAGAGACGAAGGCATGGCGGATCCCATTTTTTCGCATCCCCGACTGGCTCTGATCTATGATCCGTTCGATGCGGACCGTTCCGACCTTGATGCCTACGACTCCATGGTCAAGGAGTTTGGCGCCACATCGGTCTTGGATGTGGGCTGTGGCACCGGCACCTTTGCATGTCGTCTGGCGGCCAAAGGCATCACGGTGACCGGCCTAGAACCTGCGCCCGCCTCGCTGGCAATCGCCCAATCCAAACCCGGGGCGGACAACGTTCGATGGATTTGTGGCACGATGGCGGATCTTCCACCACTCACTGTGGATCTCGTGACTATGACGGCCAACGTAGCTCAAGTTTTTTTGACGGACGACGAGTGGCTGCAAACGCTGCTCGGGATCCGAGAGGTCTTGGGTCCTAAAGGGCGATTGGTTTTTGAAACACGGAACCCGGCAGCCCAAGCCTGGCGGGATTGGACCCGGGAGAAGACTTTCACCCAAGTCAAACTCGCCAACGGGGAGCACGTTCAGGGCTGGGTCGAAGTCACCAACGTTCAAGCACCGTTAGTCTCGTTTCGGTGGACGTATGTATTTCAGAGCGACGGGGCTGTACTCACGTCGGACTCGACCTTGCGGTTTCGGACCCTGGGTGACATCACCCTATCCTTGCACGCCGCAGGGCTCGGGCTAGAAGCCCTACGTGAAGCCCCAGATCGTCCCGGCCGGGAATTTGTCCTTATTGTTAGTCCGACCGCCGATTAACGTGGTGGATACGATTGACCTAGCAGGGGAATTTAAGGCCTGCCGCGATGACAATCGATGGAGGTGGTACGGGCAATGGAGCGCATTCCCGGGATCCGACGGGCGGTTACGGACGATGTCGCCGCGGTCGCTGCGTTATGGATTCGAGCACGCAACGCGGCCGTGCCCATGATTCCCGCCTATGTTCACCAGAACAAAGACGTTTTCGAATGGATTGCATCCATTGTGATCCCGCGACAAGAAACCTGGGTGGCCGAATATGAGCACCACCCCATTGGCATGATTTCTCTGGATCAGGAGTGGATCGATCAGTTATATGTGGATCCAGAGTGGACGGGGCATGGTGTAGGAGCCTTCTTAATTGAATGGGCCAAGGAACGATCCCCCCGGAGTCTTCAACTATGGACCTTCGAATCGAACCTTGGCGCCAGAAGGTTCTATGAACGACACGGTTTCATCGCAATGGAACGAACCGACGGTCGGCGTAATGAGGAAGGCTTTCCCGATATGCGATACCAGTGGACCAGCCGTGCTTAGGGACATTAGGCGGGCCGCGACGAACTTCTGATGATGAATACTCCCGGCAAGGCGCCGAACCCGCCGAAGATGTTTCATCTGTCTAAAACACCCTCCGCCGTAGTCGCAGGACGCCTTCAGCCCCCTTAACTTTTCTACTTAATAAGCTTCTTTTTGACGAGAAATGCCTTGGCCACACTGCGCGCGGATTGCTTTAAGACGTCCACCTCATAGTTCAGATGGGTCTGTTGCGCAGTAGAAATCGATCCCCACAGGGGTTTTAGGGGTCTGTGTAGTAATGGAGCAGAAAAGGGCAATAAGCAATCAAAGACTAATGGATCGCCCCAGGCGTAAAGGCCGTTCCTCGGTATCAGACCCCTGACTCCGTGATGAGGGCGATCAGGGAGGGCGTGGTCGCGGAAATGTAGCAGGCGTTCGCCCAGATGGAGTTCCACCTGACGGACCACCTGCGGTCAGAAATGACCCTCCTGCATGATCAAATCATTCAGTTAATCCAGCAGTTAGCGCAAGCCGCGCAAGAACAAAAACATCGGGGAGAAGAGTATGAACGATGGTTGATAAAAACCGTGCGCGAGACGTTGCAAGAACACGCCCAGCGCTCACGACCTTGGTGGCCATGGCGACGATAAAAATTTTTCTTATCGAGAGATGCGCTTAAAATTGACAACTCTCGGGAACCTCTTCCGAAACACCACAACCTAGGATGCGTGGATACGGGAGGGGTAACCTACTGTGTCATGATGGAGTTATCCTTCTTGAGGTATGACGCACTGATGTGACGGATTTTT
>JAJYPK010000180.1 GCA_021795465.1 Bacillota bacterium | reverse complement strand
CCACCTTAAACCCCTGGATCCTTAAACCCCGACGTCGTAGTGCAGCCATGACCCCCAAAGTCACGGTGGTTTTTCCAGATCCACTATGGGTGCCAGCAATGACAATACGGGCTCGGTTCATGATCGATGCCTCCTTGGTGAACGGCATTTTATTGCGTCGCAACGAAATCCAGCGCCGTTGTCCCATGTCTCAAGTGCCCCATCACACCATCGACTTAGATACAATCCCCCCAAGTCTGAGTAGGCTAAGACCCAAGGGTGGTGGAACATAGGCATGACGAGCGTTTACTCCAACCAGGATGGCTTGTCGACGGGAATTTCATGGTATCGGCTTTGCCAATTAATCCTGCGCCCCTGAACAAAACATAGAAATGCGGCCTCATCCAGAAACGCCGCAATTCGTCCATTAACTGGGGCCAGCCGTGCCAATCGCGCAAACAAGCGGCGGGCCTGCATTAAGATAGCGGCGGCCTCTTGCCAACGCGTGGCTGCAGGCGCACCTCCAGGCAAAATGAACCCATGGTTCGGCGCAAGCTCTCCTTCCCAATCTTTTCGCATCGTTGCCATCCACGTAATGTCCATGGCCGTGATGCAGCAAGTGGCGTGATCAATATCCTCTCCTGCGGCAAACAGAAGTTGTTGGAACGTCTCGACCCACGAGGAATCCACTAGTTGACTGGCTAACGATGTAGCGTGCCCAACCACCGTGTTGGCCCAATACACCAATCCAAAGGTTTCTTCCACTAAACGCTGAGTCGCGTCTTCTGGACTCGAGTCACACGTCAGCGATAATAACGGAACTTCCCGCATCTTAGCCTCCTGTTCTTCTTCTTGTGCGAGGGGTTATTACAACATTCTCCAATGCCGGAGATACCCTCCAATTCCTAAAACACCATGCACAATAGGGCCGACCGTGACAAGCCATTTAACCTTGGTCTCGCTAGTATACAAAAAACTGTTGTGTATTAGATGGCGATATGGTAGGGTTCAGCCATAAATTCATCGTCTTGTCGGGAGCTTGGAGTGCCAGGCTGAGAGGGTAGGTTTCTACCGACCGAAAAACCTGATCTGGGTAATGCCAGCGGAGGGACATCGACAAACATTTGTCGACACTGTCGCTATTCCTCCCGGAACAGCGATTTTTCGATCGTGGCGTACACCCAGACCCCGGAGATCAAGGGGGAATATGTTGTGAAATCTGTTGGGAACATCCATTTGGCGTCTTTTTCAGGAAGTTGCAAAACGTACATAGCAGGTAGTCGACCCGATCTCCGAGTGCCCATGCGGGAAATTCAATTAAGCCCTACAACGGTGCAAAGTGGATCCGAAGAGAATCCACCAATTCGGGTGTACGACACCAGCGGGCCTTACTCGGAACTGAATTTTGACCCAGACTTTCGCAAGGGCCTGGCACCTACCCGAGGCCAGTGGATTATCGATCGCGGTGATGTAGAATCTTACCTGGGGCGCACTGTCCCAGACACGGACGCGTCCCCAGGGTTAGCACGGCAAACGCTTCGTGCAAAATCCGGACGCAATGTCAGCCAAATGCATTATGGCCGTCGCGGTATCATCACTCCAGAAATGGAATTCATCGCGGTCCGAGAACAGGTTGACCCCGAATTCGTGCGTAATGAGGTGGCTCAAGGGCGCGCAATTATCCCCGCCAATATTAATCACCCGGAATCAGAGCCGATGATTATCGGGAAAAACTTCTTGGTTAAGGTCAATGCCAACATTGGCAATTCAGCCGTCTCTTCGTCTATCGATGATGAGGTAGAAAAAATGATTTGGGCAACACATTGGGGAGCGGACACCATCATGGATTTGTCCACGGGGAAGGATATCCACACCACCCGTGAATGGATTCTCAGAAATTGTCCAGTACCGGTCGGAACCGTTCCCATATACCAGGCCCTCGAAAAGGCAGGGGGCAATGCACCGGCCCTCACGTGGGAGATTTTTCGCGACACTCTCATCGAGCAAGCGGAGCAAGGTGTCGACTACTTCACTATTCATGCGGGAGTCCTCTTGCGGTACATCCCCCTAACGGCAACGCGCATGACCGGAATTGTTTCACGTGGGGGGTCCATCATGGCATCGTGGTGCCTAGCCCATCACCAAGAAAGCTTCCTATATACACATTTTGAAGACATCTGCCAAATCATGAAGACGTACGATGTCTCCTTGTCTCTGGGCGATGGTATGCGTCCCGGTTCGATCCACGATGCCAACGATGAAGCCCAATTCGCAGAACTGAAGACACTCGGCGAACTAACGCAACTCGCATGGAAACACGATGTTCAAGTTATGATTGAAGGACCAGGACACGTGCCTATGCACAAGATCAAAGAAAACGTCGATCGCGAAATGCAGGTCTGCCATGAGGCGCCTTTTTACACCCTGGGTCCGCTGACGACCGATATTGCTCCAGGTTACGACCATATCACCTCGGCCATTGGCGCCGCGATGATTGGATGGTTTGGCACGGCTATGTTGTGCTATGTCACACCGAAGGAACATCCAGGTCTACCCAATAGAAACGACGTCCGTGAGGGTGTTGTGACCTATAAGATTGCGGCGCACGCGGCCGACCTAGCCAAGGGACACCCGGGTGCACAAGAACGTGATGACGCGCTCTCCAAAGCGCGCTTTGAGTTTCGCTGGAGAGACCAATTCAACCTGAGCTTGGACCCAGACCGAGCACTCGCGTTTCACGATGAAACGTTACCCGCCGAACCAGCCAAGACGGCCCATTTTTGCTCCATGTGTGGCCCGAAGTTCTGCAGTATGCATATCACCCACGATATTCGTAACTACGCCCAATCACAGGGTATGGAAATCTCGACGGCTCGAGAACAAGGCTTGCATAAGAAGGCTCTAGAGTTCCAAGAGACGGGTAATCAACTTTATCGTTAAGATACCTGGTGCCGTTCATTAAATGAGGGAAGGAGGCATCATACCCGTGACGAATTGGGATCACCCACTTTTTCTCGTGTTGTTGGATGGGCCGCGGTTCCACGAATCCAACTGGGACGCTGTGGCTTCGGTGATGTCTTTCGCCGATGCTCTCGTGGTTCGTTATCCCGGGACGCATTCCCGTGGACTATGGGAACTGGCATTGGAGGTGCGGCATGTTGCTTCCGAAGCCGCTCTATGGGTCGATGGGCCACTGGAGGTAGCCCTGGCACTCGGAGCCGAAGGCTGGCATCTGCCGTCCACTCAAATTCCGGCGTCGTTAGTACGACGACATTGGACCGGACGTCTGTCGGCAGCTGCCCACACCCCCGAGGAAGCTTCTTGGCATCATGGCGCAGACCTATTGGTGTGGGGACATGCCTTTCGGACACGCTCCAAACCCAATGTGTGCCCTCGGCAAAACTTAGCATCCGTGCTTCTTCGATCAGAAACACCCATCGTCGCCATCGGGGGGATCACCAGAGATACCGCACCCCTTCTAAGCGGCCAAGGCCTAAGGGGGGTGGTAGTGGCTGATGGCGTGTGGAGTACGCCCGATCCCGTCCAAGCTGCCCGCCAAATTCGGGCGGCCATCGACGCTCCAGGGTGGCTCCATACTAAATAACGAAGGGGGCCGACATTGAAGCTTACCGTAAACGGTGAATTCACCCACATGCCGGATATCGCAACTGTAGGCGATCTTTTAGACCACTTTGGTGTACAACATCAAGCCGTCGCCGTTATCGCCAATGGCAACATCGTTGCTCGCGACGTCTTTCGCCAATTCACGGTTCAGACGGGCGATACGATAGAAATCATTCGATTTGTAGGAGGAGGTTAGTTTAAATGTTCGCATTTTCTGAAATACCCATACTTCAAATCGGTTCATACCGATTCCGGTCCCGTCTCTTTGTAGGCACGGGAAAATATGACACGCTCGATACCATGCGTCAAGCACTGGAGGCCTCAGGTACCCATCTGGTCACCGTTGCACTCCGGCGGGTTAACTTAAAAAAACCCGATGAGCCCACCATTCTTGATGCCATTCCGTCCGCGTGCACCGTGCTACCCAATACCGCTGGTTGCTATACCGTTGAAGAGGCCATTCAGGTCGCACATCTGGCACGCGCTTCAGGCATTGGCAGCCTCATTAAGCTCGAAGTGCTTGGGGATTCAGATTTATTGTGGCCCGATCCCATTGGCACGTTGGAAGCCACGAAACATCTTGTAAGAGAAGGGTTTACCGTGATGGCTTATACTTCACCCGACCCGATCTTGGCCGATCATCTACAACGAGCAGGAGTACATGCCATCATGCCTCTCGGATCCCCCATCGGATCCGGCCAAGGCATCCTGGATGTGCGTCAAGTGTCACGGATTAAGAGCCGAGTTAACGTCCCCGTCGTCGTCGATGCTGGCATTGGAAGCCCTGCCGACGCCGCGATGGCGATGGAGGCGGGGGCGGACGCCGTGCTGGTTAATACGGCCATCGCGCTAGCTCGGGATCCCGTGATGATGGCGCACGCCATGAAGTCCGCGGTTCTTGCCGGATATTGGGGACGGCAAGCGGGTCGTATACCTAAACGCGAGGATGCCAGAGCTTCCTCGCCTCGCTCAGGAATGCCCCATGTCGGACCCTAGTACCCATCTTCCGGTGATTACCGACAAAGAACGAGTACGGCGACTTCTTGCCCTTCCGGGTACGCGGCCGAATCGCCTGGCACGTCTTCATACCGCGCGGGTGGCAATTGTGGGGATGGGAGGACTTGGCAACGCCTCCGCACAGTATTTGGCAGCCCAAGGTATAGGCCACCTGACACTAATCGACGGAGATCGTGTGGATGCGACCAACCTCGGGCGGCAGGTTCTATTTGGGCCCAGTGATATCGGAACATTGAAGATCGAGGCGGCATTCAAAGCCCTTAGCCGTATAGCCCCGAAACTAGAGGTCGATACCATTGCCGATTATTTCACCGAACACAACGGCGCCTCGCTCATCGCGTCACATGATATAATCATCGATGGCCTTGATTCTGCCGCCGCACGGCACTGGATCAATCGAGCGGCCCTTAACAAGGGGGTCCCCGTGATCTTTGCAGGGGCCGTAGGTTATGAAGCCCAGGTATTCGCCGTTTACGGCAAGCCGCCCTGCTTATCGTGCCTGTGGCCCACAATGACGGACGCCGACGGGGATTGTGTAACCCACGGAATTCTTGGCCCTCTGGTGGGAATGGTAGGATCCCTCCAAGCGGCCGAGGCCATAAAACATCTCATCGGTTTTGCCGACAAACCGGGCTCCCTATGGACTTTTGATTTATTTCAAGGGCGTACGCGAGTCGTTTCCGTTCCGCCCAATCCGTTGTGCCCGGTGTGCGGATCGGTCTCAAGGGGGCCATCTTCATGAGCCGCCCTTCTGATTGGATAGTGGTTGGAGTCTATGCTATTGGGTCCTTAACGGCATGGCGATTGGCCCAAAGCGGCTTCACTGTGGCCCTCGTCGATGCGGGACTCTGGTCAACATGCCACTGGCGCCGTTGCCGGAACTTTTTTCCGGCTTGCACAAGCCGAAACCATCGGCCCTTTTCCGAGCTTGATGAGGCATAGTGGACGCTAGCCGGGCAAAGAGAGTCTTTACATCGCTTCTGCTGTCAGCACCTATCATTGCCGTTGGACGGCCACCCACCGTGCGCCTCCCATGGATTTGACTCCGTTTAACCTACAACGTCATCATAACCTAGAAAGGGTGGCACCCAGCACATGTCCCTTAAATCTTTGGACCTCACATTGCAAGTACTGGTAGACCCCATGCAACTCGACTTGAAAGACCTCCTCCCATTTTGCCAAACTCTCAGGACCGGAGGTGCCACGGTGGTTCAGTTGCGAGGCAAGCATTCAAGTGGTCTTGAGCTGTTCCGATACGGCATGGCCTTCCGGGATGCCACACGCCAAACCGGTCTTGGCCTCGTCGTTGATGACCGCGCAGATGTGGCCGTAGCCGTAGGCGCCGACGGTGTCCATGTAGGACAAGACGATCTACCCTTAGACGCCATTCGCCAATTTGCCCCAGACCTCGCGATAGGACTTTCAGTGGGAACCTATGATGAATTAACCACCGCACGTTCGCTGAGGCCTGACTATATTGGCATGGGTCCCATTTATCCCACGTTATCCAAGCTCGATGCAGGCTCCACTCTTGGCATAAAAGGGTTTCAAGCCTTATGTCGAGAAGCCCACACTGTCGCCCCAGTAATCGCCATAGGAGGTATCCAAGCAAGTAACGTTGGGCCTGTGTGGCGCGCTGGTGCCAACGGCATTGCGGTTATTTCGGCTGTAATGTCCGCATCGGACCGCGCCGCCGCATGTCGCCTGTTATTGCAATCGCGTTAGAAATGCCATGCGAGAAACGCTCTTCAAATCATCGGTCGAGATCGGAA
>JAJYPK010000029.1 GCA_021795465.1 Bacillota bacterium | reverse complement strand
TTAACGATGCCCAACGCCAAGCCACCAAAGATGCAGGAAAGATCGCTGGATTAGAAGTACTTCGCATCATTAATGAACCGACCGCCGCGGCCCTGGCCTACGGACTGGATAAACAAAAGAACGAAACCATACTTGTCTGGGACCTTGGTGGCGGCACATTTGATGTGTCGGTGCTCGAAGTCGGGGATGGGGTCTTTGAGGTCAAATCCACGTCAGGTGATACCCACCTAGGTGGCGACGATTATGACATGAAATTGGTGGACTTTGTCGCCGCAGAATTTCAACGAGAAAACGGCATAGATCTCCGCCAGGATCGTCAGGCGTTGCAACGGCTCATTGAAGCGTCCGAAAAGGCCAAGATTGAGCTCTCGTCAGTAACGGAAACACAAATTAGCCTGCCGTTTATTACGGCGGATCAGACCGGTCCCAAACACTTGGAACAGCGAATGACACGGGCCAAGTTTGAAGAGCTTACTAGCAGTTTGACGGAACGCACGGTAGGGCCCTTCAAGCAGGCGCTACAGGATGCCAAGCTTTCTGAAAGCCAAATTGACGAAGTCATTTTGGTCGGAGGCTCAACGCGGATGCCGGTCATTCAAGAACTTGTCAAACGCCTGACGGGTAAGGAACCGAACCGCGGGGTCAATCCCGATGAGGTTGTAGCCATTGGGGCGGCAATCCAAGGAGGGGTATTAGCCGGCGATGTCAAGGATGTCATTTTGTTGGATGTGACGCCTTTGTCATTAGGCATTGAGACCATGGGCGGCGTGTTTACCAAGCTCATCGACCGAAATACCACCATACCTACCCGTAAGAGTGAGACGTTCACCACGGCATCTGATAATCAGACGAGCGTGGAGATTCATGTGTTGCAAGGAGAACGGGCTATGGCTAAGGATAACCGTACTCTGGCACGTTTTAGCCTAGCGGACATCCCTCCCGCACCACGCGGAGTTCCTCAGGTGGAAGTGACCTTTGATATAGACGCTAACGGTATCGTGAATGTGTCGGCCAAAGACCTGGGGACGGGCAAAGAACAGCGGATTACGGTAACCGCCTCGACCCAACTCTCGAAAGATGAAGTGGAAAAACTGGTGCGGGAGTCCCAAGAAAAGGCCCAAGAAGACCAAAAAGTTCGAGAGGCTGCAGAGTTGAAGAATCGGGCAGAGTCTTTGGCGTACGCGACCGAGAAAACCCTGAGAGACCTGGGTGACAAGGTGTCGGGGCCCGATAAAGAGGCGGCCGAGACGGCTATCAAAGCGGTGCGCGATGCCATCGACACCGGAGATCAAGAGACGATTCAAAAGACGGTTACGGAATTAGAAACCATTTCGCATCGACTGGCAGAACAACTATACACGTCAACGCAGTCGGGCGATGATACACCACCACCAAGCGGTGACGGCAACGATGATGTCATTGACGCGGATTTCCGCCCCACCGAAGAATAGGGTAGGCGATAAGGTCGGGACCAGGCGGGTAAACTGTCCTGGTCCTCACCCTAGTGGGAGGTCACGATATGGCAGCACCCAAAGATTATTACAAAATTTTAGAGATTACTGAGACGGCTGACGCCGCCGCCATCAGAGCGGCCTATCGCAAGTTGGCTCGCAAATACCATCCTGACGTTAGCGGGAAAATCGGCGAAGAGCGATTTAAAGACATCAACGAGGCCCATGAGGTGCTTTCCAATCCCAAAAAACGTCGGGAATATGACCAAATGCGACGAAACTTTGCCAATCGTAAGGCTCGGAGCCAGGGCCCCGGCTACCAACGGGTATCGCGAGATTGGGATGGCTTTGATGTGAGCGACTTTGGGAGCATCTTTGAGGATCTCTTTTCGGGGAGCAACACAACCAAGACTCAACAACGACCCAAACCCGACACGCCGGAAGAGTCTTTGGTAGTCACGTTAGAACAAGTCGCCAGTGGCGCTACGGTGCCTATTACGGTGAGCCAAATTCGGCCTTGTTCTACCTGCCATGGAGCCGACCCTAATTGTACCCGGTGTGGCGGATTGGGCCAAATTATGGAACCTCAGCGGTTTGAGGTGAAAGTGCCAGCAGGCGTGGAAGATGGGACCGTGTTGCGGGTGGGGACTCATGCGCGCCTTAGGATCCAGGTTGCACCTCATCCGCGATTCCAGCGACAGAAAAACGACCTGGTGGGAAGATTGATGGTCACGGTTCCCGTGGCGGCAAGTGGCGGGCAGGTCACTGTGACCCCGTTGACGGGAGAACCGGTGGCCCTGACCATCCCGGCACACACGAATCAGGGGAAGGTACTGCGACTGCGCGGCCTCGGATTGCCGGATCGAGCCAGTGCCACCACTAGAGGAGATTTGTTGCTAGAAGTGACGCTCAGGTTTCCCGAGCCCTTTAGCTCAGAAGATGATCGCCTGTATGAGCAGTTAAAGGCTTTGCACCATGAAAGTGGGGGAGATGTTCATGCGCCTCGATAAGCTTACCGTAAAATCTCAAGAAGCACTGGAAGCAGCCCAAAACCATGCACGACAGTTGGAGCATCAGGCCATCGAACCCGAACATCTGCTGCTTGCTCTGCTGCAAGAGGCCGATGGTGTGGTGCGGCCCTTGGTCCAAAAGATGGGTGTGGCGGTTTCCGATTTAGAAACGGGCGTCCAGAATGCTTTGAGGAAGATACCGAAGATCACAGGAGCTCAAGTCGGAGCCTACTTAAGTCCTCAATTGACAGCTGTGGTGGAAGCAGCCGAAGCTGAAGCTCAAAAATTGCACGACGAGTATGTCTCCACGGAACATCTCTTATTAGCCTTGAGTGATCGACCTGCGAGTGCGGCTAGGGACATTCTTAAGGATCATGGGATCACCAAGGACGGCATCTTACGAGCCCTGAAAACAGTCCGCGGATCCGCCCGTGTGACGGATCAGTCACCCGAGGAGAAGTATCAGGCACTTGAAAAGTATGCCAAGGATCTCACGGATTTAGCACGAAGATCCAAATTGGATCCGGTGATTGGACGCGATGAGGAAATACGGAGAGTCATCCAGGTGCTGTCACGGCGGACCAAAAATAATCCGGTGCTGATAGGGGAACCGGGGGTCGGTAAGACCGCGATCGTCGAGGGCTTGGCACAACGCATCGTGGCTGGTGATGTCCCCCAAGGCCTTAAGGACAAACGTGTGATGGCTCTCGATTTGGGGTCGCTCATTGCGGGAAGTAAGTTCCGTGGAGAGTTTGAGGACCGATTGAAGGCCGTGTTGAAGGAAGTCCAGGCGGCCGAGGGAGGCATCGTTCTCTTCATCGACGAACTTCATACGTTGGTAGGCGCAGGCAAGGCTGACGGTGCCGTAGATGCGGCAAACCTGCTTAAACCGGCTTTATCTCGGGGTGAACTCCGGGCCGTAGGCGCGACCACGCTCGATGAGTACCGCACCTACATTGAAAAAGATGCAGCACTAGAGAGGCGCTTTCAGCCTGTTCATGTGGGTGAGCCTTCGGTGGACGATACGATTGCCATCTTGCGAGGGTTGAAGTCTCGGTATGAAGTGCACCATGGAGTACGCATTCGCGACGGAGCCTTGGTGGCCGCCGCCCGATTAAGCCATCGATACATTGCCGACAGATTTCTGCCAGATAAAGCCATCGACCTCATCGATGAGGCGGCGTCCCACTTGCGAGTCGAGATGGACAGTTTACCTGAAGAACTAGACGAACTGGAGCGCCGTCGGGTTCAACTCGAAATTGAACGCGAAGCGTTAACCAAAGAAGAGGATTCCGCGTCCAAGACCAGACTGCAGCAACTTGAACAGGACTTAGGCAATGTTCGAGAACAACGCGACGCACTGCTCGCTAGATGGGAGCAGGAGAAGGCGTTGGTTGAAAAGGTACACGAGTTACAAGCCAAGATTGAAGAAACTCAGGACGCCGAAGCGCAAGCGGAGCGGACTGGCGATCTAGCCCGCGCAGCGGAGTTACGCTATGGCACGCAACTGAGTTTAGATCGCGCGCTCAAGACAGCCCAAACAGCGGTGCAGGAATTAGACCAAAGTGGACGGATGTTACGAGAAGAGGTTACCGAACATGACATTGCAAGCGTGGTCGGGAAATGGACAGGAATCCCGGTCAATCGTCTTTTAGAAGGCGAACGGAGTAAACTTCTTGAAATGGAAGATCGGCTTGGAGCCCGTGTTATCGGTCAACGTAATGCGGTAAATGCAGTTTCGAATGCGGTACGGCGCGCGCGATCCGGATTATCCGACCCGCGTCGCCCCATGGGGTCCTTCTTGTTTTTAGGACCAACCGGTGTAGGAAAAACGGAACTGGCGAAGGCGCTCGCTGCATTTTTGTTTGATGATGAGAATGCTCTGGTGAGGATTGATATGTCCGAATACATGGAGCGCCATGCGGTGTCACGGTTGGTCGGTGCCCCCCCGGGATATGTAGGATATGAAGAGGGGGGCCAATTAACCGAGACTGTGCGACGACGACCCTACGCGGTTGTGCTGTTGGATGAGGTGGAAAAGGCGCATCCCGAAGTCTTTAACATCCTATTACAGGTGTTGGACGATGGACGATTGACCGACGGGCAAGGGCATACGGTAGATTTTCGTAATACGGTGATCATCATGACCTCGAATCTTGGGAGCCAGGTTATCTTGGAAGAACCGGATCCCGAGCGTCGATCGGACCACATTGCACGGATTTTGAAAGAAGCCTTTCGGCCGGAATTGCTGAACCGAATCGATGAGGTGGTTACGTTCTCGCGACTCACTACGGCTGACTTGCTTCATATTGTTAACTTAAACTTGGCCGAGATCAACGAGCGCCTTAAGGAGCGAGGGCTTCGCCTCGAGGCCACGGACGCCGCCAAAGAATGGCTTGCCGAGCGCGGGTACGATCCACAGTATGGGGCACGACCGCTCCGCCGTTTAATCCAACGGGTCATCCAAGACCGGCTAGCCCTAAAACTTCTATCCGGAGAGTTTGTATTGGGGCAGACGATTACGCTTGATGTGGTGGATGATGATGTGACATTTGTCTCCGAGGGTCGGGATGACTAACCTTCTTGATCCCGATCAATGTTCCGTTTGAAGCCTTAGAAGGGGGCGTTATATGAACTGGCGGCGGTGGTCGGGTACGGGCGTGCTAGCGCTAGCGCTTGTCTATGGGGGATTTTTGGTAGGCCGAGTGGTGGTTCACCAAAGCCAGGACCCTAGCGGCAGAATGCTAGCCCAAGGTCATGCTGCGGTTACCGTGGGTTTGTCGCCGGGAGATGTCGCGCCCAACTTCATGTTGATCAGCACTTCGGGCCAGACCGTATCCCTGAGAAGTCTCAAGGGTCATCCCGTATGGATAAATTTTTGGACAACCTGGTGTCGGTATTGTAACCAAGAAGTTCCCGAAATCGTTGAGATCAAGAAACAATACGGATCTGCGCTCGATGTGTACGGCATCGACGAGCAGCAGGCGAAGGCCACAGTAGTTGATTACATGGCGGCTAAGCATGTGAACTACCCGGTCCTGTTGGACACGTCTGGTGTGGTGGCCGGGAGCTACGGCGTAGAGTACTATCCGACCTCGGTGTTTATCGGTCCAGGGGGGCATATCGCTGGCGTTTATCCGGGGGCGATTTTGTCGCGTGCGGTGATCTACCCATTTTTAAAGGCGATCATGCCGGTGCACTAGATGGCTTCGCGGTGTCAGGTGATGCTCGGCCATGACCATTGCATGGCGTACCAACTTGCCAGGTACGTGATGGTAGCTAACACCACGCTGGCCAGGAGTGTCATGGCATGGTTCCACCCATAATGCGGTGCCACCGTTTGCCACCATGCGATAAGCAGTACGGCGGGTACCGAGGCCAGTATGGGGCGGATAAGGATTTGGCCCCATGATGCCCGATATTCTGTGAGCTCCACGGTTGACACGAAATTTAAGACAAATGACAGGAAAAAACCTAGGGCAAACGCCCATGCGATACCTTGGGGACCAAACCCATGCCGCGCCCCCAATACCCACACCAGAACCACTTCCACGCCACTGGCGATGAGATCATTACGCATAGGGATGACAGTGCGACCAAGGCCGCGCAAAATGCCTGCTAAGGTGATGTCGAAGTACAGAAAGAATCCTCCTGTCACCAACGGAATGAAGATCTGGCTAGGAATTTGCGTATGAAAAAATAAGTCATCGAGTTGTACGCCGATAGTAAGGAGCACGGCGGTTACCGGAACAGTGACCAAGGCAGTGGCCCTCAAACTCGCGTTGGTATGGATTCTTATGTGTTCCAGGTCATGACGGGCATGAGCTTCTGCGATGACGGGGATTAAGTTGGTGGCAAGCGAGAGCGTTAACGCGGTGGGGAAAAAGATTAAGGGCAGTGCCATTCCGGTCAGTTGCCCGAAATATTGAATTGCATGAAATCGAGACATTCCCGAAACGACCAGCCTCAAGGGAATGATGGTGGCCTCGATAACTGCCACCAAGGACCCTAAAAGTCGTGTGAAGGTTACCGGAAGTGCAAGACGAAGGATATCTCCCACTCGTATCGGTCGGATCGCAGCATCCATGGGTTCGGGTGGTTGCCGGCGCCAATAGGCGGTCGCCAAGATGACCAAACTTACCGATTCACCGATCGGAATTAAAAGGACGGCAACGAGCGGAGCGTGGGGAATCTGACGACCGAACGCCGACAGAATACCGAGCATAATGATGACACGGGCGAGTTGTTCCGCGACCTGGGAGGCGGCAGGAATTTCTACTTGCTGTAAACCGATAAAGTATCCCCGTAATACGGAAGAGAACGCAACGGCTAGTAGAGCGGGGGCGATGGCCCAGAGAAGCGGGATAAACCGCACGTCATGATATAGCGTCAGCGCTAGTGGGCGAGCCCATAGATAGACGATGAACATCAGGGGAATACTAATGGCCAGGACAAGGCGCCAGGCGATTCGCATCAGGGTCTTAGTGTGGCTCTGGCCTTCGGCGACCATTTGTGACACAGCCACGGGCATCCCTGCTACGGCTAACGTGACTAGAGCGACATAGAAGGGGAAAATCATTTGGAAAAATCCCAAGCCTTCGGCCCCTAAGAATCGGGCGAGTAGCACGCGATAGATTAGACCCAAGCCACGCGAGGCTAATGCCGCAGATGTTAGGGTCAAGGTGCCCCACCAGAGATTTCTTTTAGGTCGCATGGACATTCCCTCCGTGACTAGACATATGTCTTTTCGTTGGGATTCTTGCCTCTGGATTCATCGGCATTAGATTTTGGTTGTGGGCAAAGCATCGTCATCGATGGGAAGATTGGTGACTCCAGGGGGTTGGCGGTACGAGAGAACAACACGGTATGCGATTTTGGTGGATGGTTATTCCAGGTTTCTTATGGATTCTTTTCAGTATCATCCATACCGCACCACCCGAGCCACTGGTGGCCGTAGGTCATCCAGGAGTCTCTTATTATCCCTATAGTTTTTTGCACTATAGCTACTCTGACGTCGTAGCCCTCTATGGTGCACGACGCCTATACCACCACCTAATTCCTTACTTTCAAAATGTGATCGAATACCCGGTTGGCATCGGCATCTATATGTCACTGATGGCGTATTTCCCTGGGTTTTGGGGATATTTCATTGCATCCGATGTGGGCCTTCTCGTCGCCTTTGTTCTCACGTTATATCCTTTGTATCAGGCCCGTGGAAGTAACGTCGCGCTGTGGTTCAGCATGTCGCCCCTACTAGGGGTGTACGGGGTTCTCAATTGGGACCTTTTGGGGATCATGTGTTGGGCCTGGGCGGTATTCACATTTGAACGAGGGCAGTATCGAGGGACTGGCCTCTGGATCGGCTTGGGGATTGCGGTGAAGTTCTTTCCTATCGTGATGGTCCCATATTTTTGTGCCTGGTTATGGATGCACCAGAAGAATCAACTCAAAGGTTTTCTCATGAGTCTCGGTCTTTCGGTAGGAATCCTGAATCTGCCATTTGCGATGTTTGCGGAGTCCGGTTGGTCTAACTTCTTTAGTTATAACAGCCATCGAGCGCCCGACCCCGGGATTTATCAATGGCTGGTCCAAGTCGGCGCTCTTAACCCCCATGGCGTGAATTGGATTAGTGCAGGATTGACGCTCACCGGAGGGATGGTCCTTCTCCTATTAATGGTTAAGCATCATTGGAATCCGGTGGGTGTTACGGCCGTGGCTCTAACCTGGTGGCTTCTCTGCAACAAAGTCTATAGCCCGCAATACATAATGTGGGTGTACGCCGCGAGTCTCTGGGTGGGTGGGGGAAGTGGGATCTGGGTTGTATTGAACCTGGTCGGATTATTTGACTTTTGGCTGGCCATGCGTTGGTTGGGACTGGGAACTACAGGCAGCCCAGCATTGGGGCAATTTCTTAAGGCGGCGCTCGTCCCGGTTTTGGTCACCCGAGACGTCAGTCTCCTCGCGACGGTGCTACTCATAGGACGACGTAGCTCAATCCTCAGGTATTCGGAGGTAGACCATGAAGTGTCTGCGTCGCCTGTGGGATAGGTGACGAGGGTATAAATTTCCGGACTCGATGGGAACACTACGGCTTATCGTGGCGGCAAACCAGGAGGAGATTCATGCCTAGACATACCCCGAACTCGGGTTTTCGTCCTATTCAAGTACGGACCGATATGGCGCTTGAGGCTCGTGATGTCGTGCGTGGTGCCTCACGCGAAGAGATTCCCGGCGTCCGGGTTCGCGACCTTAGTGAACGTGGAATAGAGATTACCGAGGTCGAAATATACCAAGAATCCGCAGAAAAACTGATGGGCAAACCCCAAGGTCACTACATTACGCTCGATGTCCCCACTTTTAAAGACCGTGATCCAGACCTTAAACAAGCATTAATTGGGGTGATTACCGATCAAATGAAGTCGCTTTTACCCGAAGACCTCGATGCCATGGTCTTAGTCGTTGGTCTTGGCAATTGGAATGCGACACCAGATGCTTTGGGTCCGCGTGTGGTTGACCGTCTACTGGTGACGCGTCATCTCTCTGGGGTGGTCCCTGAAGACATCAAGCAACGGATGCGTCCGGTGGCTGCCGTAGCGCCGGGTGTTTTAGGTACAACGGGGATAGAAACATTGGACATCATTCGCGGCATCGTCCGAGAAGTACATCCCGACCTGGTGATTGCCATTGACGCTTTGGCGGCACGTAATTTGGACCGCTTGGTCGGCAGTGTGCAGATTGCGGACACCGGAATTCATCCGGGTTCGGGGGTAGGTAATAGAAGGCAGGGTCTTACTGAGGAATCTTTGGGGGTGCCGGTTACGGCCATTGGGGTCTGCACCGTGGTGCAGTCCGTCAGCATTGCCCAAGAAGCGATTCACCTTTTAGCGAAACAATTGGGTGATGACGTGAAGTTTTACCAAATTCTTCAACAAATGGAACTCCCAGAACAGAAAGGTTTAATCGATGAAGTGTTGGGGCCGCGCCTAGGTGATTTGATGGTGACCCCAAAGGAAATTGATGTCCTGATTAATGACATGGCCGACGTGTTATCGGAGGCCCTGAATCGCGCTCTGCAACCACGCCTCGATCGCAGTGAGTGGGCTTAGTCGACTTGGCCCCAGCGGAACGGCGTCTGATGAGGAGTACGCGTCAATCGGTCTTTTAGGTCCGATTGTTGGAGTGTTTGGAGTAAGAGACTAAACCAATGGGTGGTCAAGGCGTCTCGATGGAGAATCCATTCGTAGGGTTCTTCAACGAGGGCCCGAAACGCGAGGCCTAGTGGCGCGGCCAGGCTACCAAGGCCAAGACCACCTACTGTTTCGTGACTCAGAACATATCTCGTCAAGTCTAGGTGTCGGGTGAATGTGGCGTCCAACACGGGATGCATCAACGCGGATTTTGTTCGCTCAAATACCGCCCGTGCTTCGCTACCCACCTCACGTACCGCCCAACTTTGCGGCTCAGGCCGACCAGGATGCCAGAAAATTCCTTCCTGCCACTTCAGATATCCCAAGCGAGACAACGATGACTCAGACTCGCTGCCAAAGACGTTATAGGCTTTGCGTGTGGAGTTATACCAATGTGAGCCGGCCAGATGCAAGAATCCTTGACGTAACCAACGGACGGCAACCGTGCTTGAGGTGGGAATAAGTTCCATGGTGTGGGTCGTTTGGACCTGCTCAAAAGCGCTTTTTAACCAGGATAGGTGCGGGTCGCAGCCGCCAACTAGGATCACCTGGTGAGGGTGTCTGGCTTCGGAAGTCGGCACTAGTTGTTGAGCGTTAGAATCCCACCACGCGTCGATGTGGCCCGTGTCCCCGGTGAGATAATAGGGCACTACCACCAGTTGGTCCTCGACCTCCCCCCACACCGTGGGGATTGTGGTCGAGGGCGTCACGCTATTAAACCAACGCCATGTGGTGGGCCTATTCGTTCTGCCCACTAACGTGTCTAACGGAACCCCTAGGGCATCAGCCAGCGCTACCGCCAGGTCCAAGTGGATTCGGGTCCGGCCATGCTCGATGGCGATGAGGGTTTGCCGCGAGGTCCCTATCTTCGTTGCTAATTCGGACTGGGACCATCCGAGAGCGCGACGGCGTTCTTCTACCTGGAGACTCAAATCAATCGTTTTCATAAAACCACCCCTGGGGAAGTTTTCAAATGATAAGGGACCCATGGAGGGTCGATGATGTGCACTTGGTCAGGAAGTTTCTCTCTATGCAAACGTGTTGGGAGTCCAGGCCATTCGATCTCGAGTCGAGGTTGGTCACTAATGAATGTCCATTGACGAATGGAAACTCCTACCATGGTGGCGTGGAATGACCCCGTCAGCGTGATGCCGAGGCTCGGATGATGGCCCAAGCCTAGAGCCTCTGGGTGTATGAGCCAGTGGCCATTCCTAGGGCCAGGGACGCTGGCTACATAGCCGAAGAGTTTTGCCGCGGTTGGGGTCGGTGGATTGCGGTAGACTTCATCGAGAGGTTTCGGTTCGGTCACCGATCCGTGTTCCGCGACCATGAGGGTATCCGCAAATAACCAGAGATCATGCCAATGATGACTGGAGATAATAAGGCGACGAGGGTGGTCGGGCCCGGCCACGGAGGCTCTTAAGTGTTGTAGAATCGCAACCCGAAGCGTCTTTTGGACTTGGGAGAGCGGTTCATCCAATATCAAGACCGGACGTTCGGTGACTAGTACACGTAGTAACGCGGCCCGTTGATACTCTCCTCCCGAAAGCGCACGCGGGTAACGGTCGAGAATATCGTCGGATAGTCCTAACCGCTCAGCCCAGGTTTGCAATGCATCCTGGTCTCCGACCCAGAGGGCCTGGCGTCGAATGGTATCGTGAGGAATGAGGTGCGGATCTTGGGCGAGGAAGGCCACCTCATTGGGGTAACAAGGTGGAGTGCGGTTTAATCCGATGAGTTGGCGTAAGTATGTGGTTTTGCCCGACCCCGAGGGCCCAAAGATCCCATGAACCTGTCCGTCATCGAATGCCGTCCACGCGGGCAAGTGACTACTGGACATGACGGTTCCTCAAATTGATCCAGACCGGGATTGGCAGGCTGACGACCAAAAGAATCGTCGCGAGCGCCAATGCGGACGGCAGTCCATAGGCTTCTAGCGCGATCCAGATTGCGACGGGGAGACCCGTCGGATGGTAGGCCACGACGATGGGAGCACCAAACGCCCCGGTAATACGGGCCCAAGCCATAGCCGCCGCTACGGTTACCCCGGATCGGGCCATAGGCCAGGTTAGGTGTTGGAAGACCTCGACGAAAGATTTGCCCAACACCCGAGCTTCTTCTTCATAAGCCTGTGGAACGGCCCGGAACGCAGCCCACGCAGTCAAAAGAAAGTAAGGGAATCCTTCGTATACTTCCGCCACGGTCAGGCTAAAGAGCGATTGCGTTGGGGTAATCCCAAGCTGACCAAGGAAGGCTCCCACCGAGGTGGTTGGACCCAAGAGATAAGCCAATACCAGGCCCAAGACTAAAGGAGGCATGAGCAAAGGGATGGCGAGGAAGGCTCCGACCCATCCTTGTATCGTCCTCGATACCAGACGTGCCAAGATCCAAGCCGCAGGCGTACCGAGGACGATAATAACGACCAAGGCGACGGCGCTCGATGTCAAGGTGGTGGCGAGCGCCGCCCGGTTTCCTGTATCACGCCACACTGCTTGGAGAGCACCGAACCGGGTTTCTGCGAGCAATACCAAGGTCGGCATTAATAAAAGCAGTACCACGGCCAAGGCAAAGCTTCGACCCGCCTGTTGGCGTATCAAGGAATCGTAACCCCCTTGGGCACGGCGTGAGAATTTCCCACAACATAAGGCGCGAAAGTATGATACCCCATTTGCTTCCAAATGTTTTGCCCTTTGGGATCCGCTAAGAAGTTTAAGAAGTGCAAGGCCGCGGTACTCGGATGGCGCTGTGTCAGGGTTACATCAATCAAGAGCGGAACTCCCGTTACTCGTGCCCCGTTGATTTCAAGGCCTGCACGCGCATAAGTAGGGGCGTACCGTAGGGACCCGAAATTCAAGGAGGGAGGCAGTGTAATATACGGGAGGTGGCGTTGGATCGCCTCAGATAAGAATGCACTGGAGGCGTCGAGTCCCCCTGATTGCAAGTTGGTCAAGATGCCTTCTTCGGAATAAATTTCTCTGGATTTGGTGGCCGAGCCACCCAATATTCGGCCCACATCGTGGGGCGACAAATGATATTTATTAACGGCTAACTGCACCATCTCGGCAAATGCCTGGCCTTGAGGATCAGTGACTGGATTGGTTCGCCCTAGTTTGAATCGGGGATTAAGCATTAAAGAAAATAACTCGGATAATGGGGCTTTGTGGGTCCGGATAGCATTCAGTGTCGATGCAAATGAGGACTTCGGACTATAGGCTACAACCAAGGGGCTACTCGCCACAGCAATGCCCCAGGCCTGAGACCCAGGTGCTATGACTTTGATCGGTGCGAGACCCATACTTTCGAACACATCGGCCTGGATGGTGTGAGATGCGATTTCGTGGGCCAATCCAAACGCACCACCCCCCCGTCCGGAATAGTGGATTCCCGTCATTTTCGAGAATTCGGGTCCGAGATTCTGTTGATTGACCAACTGCAACGAACCCGCGTAGGCTACGGTGACCGCGCCAGAGTGCGACGCAATCGGATGAGACGTCCCACACCCTGCGACAAATGGTAATAGCAAGCCAGTGGTGAGCAATGAGAGATTCCGTGAAACACGATTCATGACGACGTCCTCCTGTAACTTCTATTTAACAATAAGTAAAGCATACATGACGTTAGGCAGCAATAAAAAATGGACGGCGGGGGCCGTCCATTTTTACGTCCGGTGCGACTCTCATGTAGGAGACCTGAGAAGAAGATTACCGGCCACGGCCGGCTAGGTTTTGTTCGGCCATCTCGATCATCTTCCGTACCATATGACCTCCTACAGCGCCGCACTGGCGGGCAGGAACGTCACCCCAGTAGCCGTCATCCACGCCCTGAAGGCCCAACTCATGGGCAATCTCGTACTTGAATTGATCGAGGGCTTTTTGAGCACCTTGCACCATTGCACGGTTGCCCGTGTTGCTTCCTCGTGCCATCTATCTCACCTCCTCGTCACTGAAGTACCGTTAGTATCACCGCGGGGACCTTATTTAACCTAGAAAGGTTTGGATCAATGTTTGAGTCGTGATAACGAACGATCGATCAGCGTGTGTTCAGCCATTTCGATCATCTGCCTGACCATGTTGCCACCTACCGCTCCACACTGGCGAGCGGATATATTGCCCCAGTAGTGATTCGTTGGGATGTTAAGGCCGAGGTTCTTGGCTACTTCATACTTAAATTGATCGAGGGCTTGGCGACTAGCTCCTGTGCTGTCAAGTCGATGGGTTTGCCGGGGGGTCATAAGGGTCACCTCCAATAGGTTGGAATAGGGGATAGTATTCCGTGGATCGTTTTCGATACTCTGGAAATGCTTGGAGAACCAGAGTAAGTAGGGTTTCAGGATAGTTTATCTCGCTTTCTGACACCCGCGAGCGGGGGGCCATTCTCCTGAGGACCGCTTTGGCCGCTACGCATTTTTTTGGGCAACATCTTTTTTTCGTTAATCAAAAACCACGACAGAATGCCAGTGGCCAAGGCGAGTCCGGCGGCGCCCCAAAACACGGTATACTTATGTGTCATCGCCGCCGCAAATAGCGGAGGACCTAACGCCACCCCAAAAAATCGCACGCTGCCATAGAGGCTGGTTACCACACCGCGTTCTTGGGCGGATGTGGCACTGGTGACTAAGGTATTCAGCGCCGGCAGAACAGCGCCGGTTCCTATGCCCTGGAACCCCAATATCGTCAGCGCGATCCACGGTGTTGTTGTAGCGAAGAAGGGCTCCATGGCCATGGCTAGCGCGATAAGCGCAAGACCACCGACGACAATGGGTCGAGACCATTGAGCCAGGCGCTTTTGGAGCAGAGTACCGGACACAAAGGACGTAATCGCCGAAGCCAGGACAGGAATTGCGATCAAGAGTCCGCGCGTAAACTCTCCATATCCGAAAGTCTTTTCAAGAATGTCCGCGAGGTAGCTCAGAACGCCAAAAAGAATAAAGAGCACTACAGCACCGCCTAAAAAGGTGGCGATAATGGATCCGGCTTTTGCTGACAGCGTCTTGGTCAGTCCCGTCCAGTATTGCTTGAGACCACCAGTTCCGTGGAGATCTTTCGGGTCTTTGATCACAAACCAAACCAGCGCCGCAATCGGAAAAGATAAGATGCCGTATACGAAGAACGGCGCAAACCAGATTACCAGCGCGATGGCTGATCCTGCGATAGGGGACACGACTTTGCCGAAGCCGTTGGAAGCCTCTAGAATTCCCAAAGCACCCGCACGGGACTTGCCTTGAAACATGTCCCCGGCCACGGCCATGGCCAATTGATAGGTGCCTCCCGCACCAATTCCTTGCAGTAAACGAAATCCCATAATGAAAGAAAATGGGTGGGGAAGAAACCATGACGAGGCACCGGCACCAAGCCCTCCAAGACCATAGATCAGTAACGCGGGAACCATAATTACCTTGCGTCCGACCCGATCCGATAAGGCGCCTGCCAAGGGGATGATGATGCCGGCTGGAATCGAGAAGATGGTGATAATTAACCCCACTTGAAAGAGGGATAGGTGCATGACCTTCATCATTTTCGGCAACACCGGAATCAGCATCGAATTACCGAGGACCATGATAAACGGTACCGTGCATAAGACGGCGAGTTTTAGATTTTGCCCGTCTTGTGATGTGTGAGAGGGTGTGCCCTCTTCAGCCATAAATCACGCCTCCATTCTAAAATCCGTGACACGGTATTAACCTGTCCGATTTCGTGGACGCAATGCACCAAATATTAGCCGTCACCTCCAAGGTTTGGATTGAATATGGTGGCTAGGAAGTTGAGTAGATGGAGGGGAAGCTTGTGAGCGACGACAATAAGGCATGGTTAGATATTTTGGATTTCCCCATTAGAGACCGTGCCACCAAACCGCGTGCTCGGGGAATGACGATGGTGATCGACAAAGGGCTCGGCTTAACCGACACCCGCGACTTGATGGAATTGGCCTCGGATTATGTAGATTCGTTAAAACTCACCTTTGGCACCTCTGCCTTTTATCACACCAGACTGCTCCGTCAAAAAATTGAGCTCGTGAAGTCTTATGGTGTGCATATTTATCCGGGCGGAACATTTTTGGAATTAGCGCTCCTTCAGGGGCGGCTTATTGAATTTCTGGATCGGGCCCGTGAGTTAGGGTTTACAGGCATCGAGATCTCAGATGGTACGATTAACTTGGACTCGGAAACCCGCTACAATACAATTAAATTGGCCCGGGTTTATGGATTCGAGTTGGTGGTGAGTGAGGTGGGCAAAAAAGACCCACGAGACACCATTCCCGATCTACTACTATGGGACCAAGTGCAATTGGACTTGGAAGCAGGCGCCGACATTGTCATCGTAGAGGGTCGGGAGAGCGGCCAAGGCGTAGTAATTTACGACGAACAGGGAGAAGTCCTGGAAGACGAATTGGAAAATATGGTGAGCCATCTCCAGGAACCTCATCGGGTGTTGTGGGAGGCGCCGCGAAAGCATCAACAGCAAGAACTCATTTTGAGGTTTGGCCCCAATGTTAATCTAGGGAATGTGGATCCAAACGATGTCCTCGCTTTAGAAGCGTTACGGGTGGGATTGCGAGGGGACACCTTGCGCCAGTACTATGTGAGTAGTGGGGCGCCTGCACCAATCAAGTGGCCGCCACCACTGGTCCTAAAAGGGGGAGATTTTGGCGATTGATGTGGTCTTTCGATGGGAGGATGTGGGGGATCGGGCAGAGGATAAAGCCGTTTTGGTGATTGACACGCTACGAGCCACGACAACGATGGTGGGTCTCTTTGAAAAGGGCGCGGATCGGGTCATGGCGTGTCCAACCGTTGAAGAAGCTTTCGCCCATCGCATATCCTTGCCATCGGCAATCTTAGGTGGGGAGCGTCAGAATCAGGCACCGCCGGGATTCGATGCCGGGAATTCCATCTTTGACTATCCTGAAACGTTGGTCCATGGTCGCTCGGTGGTTTTTACAACAACTAACGGTACCAGAGCTATCGACGCCGTGACGAGAACCGCATCGTGGGTGGGTCTGGCGTGCTTGCGTAACCGGAGCGTTGCGGGGGCCGCTCAACAACGGCTCTCCGATACGGCGCTTATTGTCTGCGCCGGAACCGCAGGCGCTACGTCATGGGAAGATACGCTAACCGCTGGAGCTATAGTGGACACCTGGCCGCGTGACGCCTGGACAGATGGAGCTCGATTGGCGTGGACGTCCTTTCATGTGCATCGGGAACGTCTATTAAAGGGGTTAATGATGTCACGTCACGCTCAGATCTTGCAAGAGACCGGTATGGGCCGCGACATTGAGCACGCTGCGGCGTTGGATGCCACTTCCATTATCCCGGTACGGGACGCCCAAGGATGGTTTGTCAAAAGCTAGGAGGACTGAAGAAGAAGATCGACCCTAAGCGGGTCGGTCTTTTTGTGTCCGGGCCCTCATAAGTATTCCCGTCGGGACCTTAGACGTGGAGGATGTCATGCTAAATAATGCCACGATAGGACTCTTGGTATTATTGCTCTTGGGAATTTGGGCACGCTCGAATCTGATAGCCGCAGCGGCGGCTATTTTACTAGTGATACGATTTGCACGTCTATCCTTTCTCTTTCCGATGTTAGAGCGACGTGGGGTGGAGCTTGGATTATTGTTTCTTACCCTCGCGATGTTGGTGCCGTTTGCTTTGGGCAAGGTCACCGTGCGAGACATAGCCAAGGGACTCTTGACAGTACCGGGAATTCTCGCGGTGGTTGGGGGGGCTTTAGCGACGCATTTGAATGGGCGAGGGCTGCATCTTTTGGCAGACAATAGTTATTTGATGATTAGTCTTATTGTGGGTTCTATCCTTGGCATTGTGTTGTGGGGGGGGATCCCAGTGGGCCCCTTAATGGCCGCCGGTGTTACGTATCTAATGCTTCAAGTAATTGACGTGGTGAGTCGCCATTTTCATTAAACATGGGTAAGGGAGGGACAAAAAGCATGTCCAATGACCCGTACTTACGTGGTATGGTGGTAATTCGATTTCTCTCCGCGGTGCTCGAACTCACCGGAGCGTTTTTGATGTGGCGCTTCAATCGTATCGAGATGGCGGTGCGGATTAATGGCTTCTTGGGTCTGGTGGGGCCGATTATTTTGACGACCACCATGCTGCTGGGCATTGCCGGCTTGGCGGCCACTAAGGTTCCTTTAGGGAAAATTTTCTGGATTGGAGGAGGGGTTGCCCTGATTCTTTGGGGGACCACCCGGTGACTGGGTTCTGGACAATTTCAATCCGGCGATGGCGCCGACGGTGGAGGCTCGGATTGGCCCTGGTTTTGTTAGTTTTATGGCTGCCGGCCGAACTCCAGGCTTCACCACCTACCCGTGGAGGTCAAACCCCAGGCGTTACCTGGTATGTCAAAACACCGCAACGCCTCGTGGCTCTTACATTCAATGATGGTCCGAGTCCGTGGACGCCCCGTATTTTAGCCATATTGAAGGCGTTCGGCGATCCTGCAACCTTTTTTGTGCTGGGATCGCAGGCTGTCAAATTTCCTGCCGTTGTTCGCCGTGAAGTCTTGCTCGGAATGGAAGTGGGCAACCACACTTACGGACACATTAACCTTGCCCAGCACTCATTTGGTCAAGACTATCGGGACTTGCAAGAGACCAATCAGATCTTAAATGGTATCACCAATACCTTTCCTACCGTGATGCGACCGCCCTACGGAGCCTACAACGCCACCGTGTTGCACGCAGCGTCAAAAACAGGCTTGCGGGTCATACTTTGGTCATGGACCGAAAACTCGGGTAACTGGAAAAATGTCCCGGTCGCAGGCATTGTGGCACGCGTCATGCGCCACCTACAAGGTGGGGACATTGTCTTGTTTCATGATGCGGGGAATAATCTTGGACCGACATTGAAAGCGTTGCCCATCATTCTCAAAGACTTGCGGGCACTGGGCTATCGCTGCGTTACGGTGTCCGATCTCTTGAATAAAATGTCTCGGCATTCTCCCTAAGATGGTCGGGAGGGAGGCATCCCCGGGATTGGGCAAAGACACCCGATGGGGCGCTGCGCGTGGCGTTTGGTTGATGGTGGTGCCATAAAGGAATTCTCAATGGTATACTGGCCACAATGGTGGCTTGAATCCAATAATTGGAGGGTTGATCTATTCGTATTGTCGGAGGACAAGCTTCAGGGCGACGCTTGATCGCGCCTAAAAATCAAAAGACACGCCCTACCGGCGAACCGGTTCGGGAGGCGCTTTTCAATATGCTCGGCACACGTGTCGTCGAGGTCCGCGTTCTCGATCTCTATGCGGGAAGTGGGGCATTAGGGCTCGAAGCGTTGTCCAGAGGCGCGAGTGGGGCCGTGCTGGTCGATGCGGATAGTGAGGCGATCAGAGCCATCGGTCAGAATGTGAAGGCACTCAGCTACCAAGACCGTACCGTGGTGAAAAAGATGCGAGCAGAGCGTTTTGTTCAAGAAGCCGTCGCCCAGGGATTACGATTTACGGTAATTTTTTGTGATCCGCCGTGGATTCAAGGCCTATCGACGACGGTGCAGGGTACTCTGCACCGTCTATTGAAGCCTGGAGGTGTAATTCTTGTTGAGCATCAAAAGGCTGATGCCCCCCCGGTGTTAGACCAACTCATCGCTACCCGCGACCGTGCGTGGGGTGATACCCAAGTCACCTGGTATCAGGAAGTTGCGAAAGGAGTCCTCACGTGAACGCAATCCGAGCACTTTACCCTGGGTCCTTTGATCCGATTCATAACGGGCATCTTGATGTCATCGAAAGGGCCGCACGCACTTATGGAGGTCTTACGGTGACGGTGTTTGTGAATTCCTCAAAAACTCCCTTGTTCGATGCCGAAGAGCGAGTGAACCTAGTGGCCATGGCCACTCGGCATATCCCAGGTGTCGTGGTCGACCAAAGCCGTGACCTCTTGGTGCGCTACGCAAAGAACCGGAGCATAAACGTGATTATCCGAGGTCTGCGGGCGGTATTGGACTTTGACTATGAGTTCCAAATTGCTCTCATGAATCGGAAAATGGCTCCCGACATCGAAACCATTTTCATGTTGACTAGTGAACACCATGCGTACTTGAGTTCCACGCTGGTTAAAGAATTGGCACGCTATGGCGCCGAAGTTCAAGATTTGGTTCCCGAACCGGTGATCGCGGCGCTAACGAAAAAATTTGTGCACACTAAGGGAGACTATTATGACAAACCAACCTCTGACCTCTGATTTAGCGGTGCTCTTGGATCATGTGGACCAATTGATTTTGGAAGCACCGCGGTTACTTTGGACTGGGAAAATTCTGGTGGATAGCAATGAACTTGCCACCTTATTAAGTCAAATCCGACATGCGTTGCCGGAAGAGGTTCGCCAAGCTCAATGGGTGGTGGTGGAACGGGATCGCGTGTTACAAGAGGCACACGATGAAGCACAAGCCGTGAAACGTGAGGCTGAGACATCCGCCATGCGCCAAGCCGAGTCATCCGAGGTAGTGCAAAGAGCTCGCGAACGCTCGTTGGAATTGGTGGACCAGGCCCGTCAGACGGCGCGTGAAATTCATCAGGGGGCGCGCACGTATGCCGACGAGGTTCTAGCCCGACTAGAAACCGACGTGCAGCAGGTGCTTCAGGATTTGAAGGCCAATCGGGCGGAGTTGCGGAACGACGAGGCTTAGGGGAACGAAGAGCACCATGGCCCAGGCGGCTTCTATCGTGCGAAGGCGGACAATCCGAAGCCATGACAAACCTCGATAATGAGCGTAAAGGGACAGGGGGATGAGGAATACAAGACCGTTAAATGCAAGAGCTCCTAGGCCGACTAATGTGGGCATTCGTAACGAGCCTGTCGGTTCGATCCAGAGCTGATAGAGCCAATGGGCGGAAGGGCTTTGCATAACGCGCGCTAACGTGATCTCCGCCAAGAGGATCGTGGCCCAATTCATGGCGTCCAGACTTGCGGTACGAAGCTTTAACGACGCGATACGCATAGGTTTGGGGGATCTGGGAAAAGAACGTGTGGTAAACCATGCCGACAAAAGCAAGACGGCATCGACCCACAACCCTATCCAGAGATGCCTAAAGAGCCACGGATTGTACAAATTGGCCCAAACCAGCGCACGATACGTTGTTTCGGGTGAGACGTCTTTATCCGATTGGTCGAGGATACGCGTGGATCCCACGATGGGCCATGACGCCAAACCTCGTATGGCTCCTGCGGTGGCCCCTTGTAGTCCGGTACCGTGGATAACGAGCTCGGCAACCAAAAGTGAAGGAAAGACGAGGGGGACGATATGAGTCCACCAGTCGTGTAAAATGGCTGGGAATAGATGGCCGAAATGCGGTGCCGCCCCATAGATGGATATCGCGCCCCATAGGACACCGAATCCCATTAAGGACCACGCCCCATAACGTTTTCTATGCGAGTAAGGATGCATTATCGCACCTCCATCGGGTGAGGTCTAGTACAAGATATGCGCCGATTAGATTTAGAGGCCAGATCGCGGACATCAATGACGAGGTGCAAGACATACACTGAAAGGAATTCGGAGGTTAGATTAGATGAAACCCAAAGGTGTCGTACTCGCGCTATCTTCGGGAGGGGCTCGTGGTTTCGCGCATATCGGGGTCTTAAAGACTCTCGATCGTTTCCAAATCCCGGTCGCGGGCATCGCGGGGTCTAGTATGGGCGGTCTCATCGGCAGTCTCTATTGCGTCGGCTACACTGGGAGTATGATACAAGAGGTAGCGCTCGCCGTACGACGCAACGATTGGATAGACTTTTCTCTTTCCAAAATGGGACTTTTGGCAGGCAGAAAGTTGGAAACGCTGCTGAAACAATGGACCCATGGGTGTCGATTCGAGGATTGTTCACCGCCACTCAAAGTGGTCGCCGTGGACATCGAAACCGGGAAACCCGTTCTTATCGAGTCAGGGCCGTTGTCGGAGGGAATTCGGGCTACAGTATCGATTCCCGGAATATTTAGCCCCGTGATTCGCGACCAGCAGGTCCTGGTGGATGGCGGCATCTTGAACCGGGTACCGGTTGATGTGGCACATTCGTTTGGTGAGTTTCCCGTCATCGCCGTCGATGTCGGCGTGGAGTTGGCACCTAAAGTAGGGTCTATGTTTGATGTCCTATTTCAAACGTTTGATCTGATGGCCTATCAATTGAAGCGGTTTACGCCGGTACGTGCGGACCTGGTGATTGAACCTCAACTGAAACTCACCAGAGAAGCACATTTTAGCAAAGTTGCAGAGGTTATTCGGGCTGGGGAAATAGCCGCTGAAGAGGTAGTAAGGGAGATTCGTGCACTCCTCTAATTGCTTGGAAGCACGTCGAAAGGGGGGGCTTATGATTAAGCCAAAACGCAGCCTTGGAAAATCTTTAATATGGGTGCTGGTGGGACTCATCGCGGTGGGAGTTGTATTATGGTTTGTGCCGACCAACTATGTGGCGATTGCTCCAGGCATTACGGGGGATTTGTCTCAGATGGTCAATGTCAAAGATGGGCACACACCCGGAACCGGCAAGTTATTAATGGTGGCGGTCGAGATCGGCAACCTAAACGAACTCATGTACTTAGGGGCTCGATTAGATTCCAATGTGCAGATCCTAACCAACCAGGCTGCTATGGGTGGACTTAACATGAAGCAATACGAACAACTGAATTTCTCCATGATGTCGACCAGTAAATTATCTGCCGAAGTGGCCGGTGAAAGGCTCGCGGGACTGCCTGCCTCGGTGTCCACGATACCAGGTGCTCAAGTTCAAGCGGTCCTGAAGTCGGGGAACGCGTACGGAAAATTGCGTCCGGGGGATCTCATCGTGGGGGTAGGCCCCTACAAAGTGACTTCACCCGCTCAATTACCGGCTTTACTCAAACAGCATTATCGATTTGGGCAAATTGTTCCCTTTATGGTTATTCGGCACGGAACGCATGTGCTGGTCCCCGTGAAGACCATGCATTTAGCCAACGATCCCGCACCAGCCATTGGGATTGTCATTGGACAGCAACTCCAATGGCACATTCCTCGACCAGTGACTATTAAGAGCAAAGGAATCGGAGGACCTAGTGCGGGTATGATGTTCGCGCTCGAAATTTACGACCAGATCACGGGTCGCAATCTGGCGGGAGGCCGGACCGTGGCTGGCACCGGAGAAGTTTACCCCAATGGTACCGTCGGACCGATTGGGGGAATCCAGCAGAAAGTGATCACGGTGCATCGGGCTGGGGCAAACGTGTTCCTGTGCCCGGCGCAGAATTTCTCACGCGCTGAGGCCATGGCGAGAGCGAAGGGCTATCATATGAAGATATATGCCGTAAAGACCCTTTCCCAAGCTTTGAAAGATATAGAAATCGGTGGAACCCGCGGTAGTGCCTAGGTTAATTATGTTCTTCACGGACATACTACTTTCTAGACTACGGGGGAGGGGTTTGTTTTGGCTAAACAGGGGAGTAGTAGGGGAACCCAAGCCAATTTACGGAGCTTAATCCAACAAGAAATGGCACAAATGCAGTCGCAAGGAGACGGAACCGAATCGGAAATCGGGGAATCGTCGCAGGACGAAGACCTTCGACAATTAGTGCGTCAGGAGCTCCGGGCTATGAAGGACGGAGGAAGGTCCAACCATGGAGGCCAGTCGGGACATCGGAACACGGGACAAACCACTCCGGCAGGGAATGTCATCGGCGGCACCTCGAGTTCACCAAACAACGCTTCGCGTGCGTCGGGAGGTTCGTCTAAACACGGGTCGGGATCCCAATCTAGTGCGTCATCGGTCGGCGAGTCGTCTTCCAGTCACCACAACAAAAAGGCGAAAATCAAGCCCAAAATGAACGCCGACGATAGTCAGACGGTAGCTCAAGTGTTAACGCAGGCACAATATGAGTTGAGTCAAGAACTAGAAGCCAATCTCAAGAAACTGCGTAGTGTGATTCAACAAAGTGAGGAAATCGCCAAAAAGATCGAACTGGTTCTGGGTCGAGGCGAGCAAGGAAGTGGAACTAAGGAATGAAGAGTCGGGCGTTGCTCATTCACCAAGGAGAGGTCTTTGCGCCTACGCCTATGGGAATTCAGGATGTGCTTATCATCAACGAGCAGATTGTGGCGATCGGAGCCCGCCTTGAAATTCCGTCATGGTGTGATGGCACCGTGATTTCCGCCAAGGGTCATATGGTATTCCCAGGTTTTGTCGACCAGCACGTCCACTTGGCGGGCGGAGGCGGCGAAGGTGGCCCGGAATTTCGTACGCCGGAAATCTCGCTGACCGCTTTGACTAAGGCTGGTGTCACCACGGCGGTCGGAGTGCTCGGTACCGACGGGACGACGCGTAGTGTTGCGGGCCTTTTGGCGGCGGCGCGAGGGCTTGAGGCCGAAGGCCTCTCGACGTTTATTTATACGGGAGCGTATGAAGTGCCCACCCGGACCATCACGGACACCCCGCGTAACGATGTGGTATTGATTGACAAAGTGATCGGCATCGGGGAAATCGCGGTGAGCGACCATCGCGGGAGTCACCCCAGTGATCGGACTTTAGCACAACTGGCCTCTGAAGCGCGGGTGGGGGGACTCTTATCGGGGAAGGCCGGGGTCTTGCATCTTCATCTCGGCAGTGGGCCAAGACAATTGCAACCGGTGTATGAAGTCTTAGCGATGGCGGACATTCCTATTAATACCTTTGTTCCAACCCATTTGAATCGCAATTCTCGGTTGTTAAGTGACGCCGTGGAATTAGGTCACCGTGGAGGCTGGCTGGATTTGACCACAGGCATTGTTCCAACATCGGATGACCCCGACGCTGTGGATCCTGCCGATGCGATGATCTTCCTCAGGGATCAGGGAGTGCCTTGGAACCACATCAGTTTTAGTTCAGACGCCCAAGGATCGGCACCGACATTCGATGCCAAAGGCCATCTGACAAAAATGGCTATGGGTTCTGCTACCACGACGTGGCAGGCAGTCCTTGGTCTAGTCCAGAGGGGAATCCCGTGGCACCAAGCGATAGAGCCGGTTACGTCTACACCCGCCACCATTTTGCAACTCTCTCGGGTCGGGCGCTTAGAACCTGGAGCTATCGCTCACCTCGTGCTCATTCAAGATGACACGATTTCCAAGGTGGTGTCAAAGGGCACGCTAATGGTAGATGATGCGCGCCCGATTGTGTTCGGACCTTACGAGCAGGCCTCGGTCCGATGATATCTTGGCGGTGGCGATCTCCTTGGTGGCGGTATCGGGAAATCGCGCAAGTACTAGGCCGACATGGCTTTATCATGGTGATCGACAAAATCGGCCTTTCGCGTCATTTATCGCTCAAGCAGCGTTGGTTGCACAGTCGGGTGCCCGATGACGACGCCGAGTGGGCCGAACGACTTGGACTGGTCCTGGCTGCTCTAGGTCCGACCTATGTCAAACTCGGACAATTGGCATCGACTCGCACGGATTTGCTGCCAGACAAATTGGTCGCTGCGCTAGAGCGCCTGCAAAGCGATGTGCCCTCCTTCGCATTCGAATTGGTAGTCAAGATTTTGGAATCCGCCTGGGAACGACCGATTACCGACGTCCTCGGGTATATTAACCCAGTACCGTTGGCGGCCGCGTCGCTGGGACAAGTGCATCAAGGACAACTCATCAATGGACAAACGGTTGTGATTAAAGTCCGTAGGCCGGGCGTGGTGGCCAAGACGGAATCGGATCTGAAGATTCTAAAGGGACTCGGGGACCTTGTTCAGAGACGGACGGATTGGGCAGAGCAATATCAGATTCCGACGTTAATCGCGGAACTATCCCGTACGCTTCAGGAAGAATTGAACTTCATTCAAGAAGGAAAGTATACAGACCGAGCATGGAAGGCCTATGATGGACGGCGGGACATGCGGATCCCGCGAGTAATTTGGGAATGGACCAGACCTGATGTCTTGGTGCTTGAGGAGTTCAAAGGGATTAAGATAACCGAGTCTTGGAATCTCCCGACCCACTCGGTCAGTCGAAAAGACATGGCAAAGCGTTTCGTAGGGGCGGTTTATTATCAAATTTTTATCGATGGATTTTTTCATGCCGATCCGCACCCTGGGAACGTCCACGTCGACCTTGAGGGGCGTGTGATGTTTTTAGACTGGGGCCTGGTGGGCATGTTGTCGCCCGATATGCGTCGCCATTCGGTCGCACTAATCTTGGGTCTTTCACAAGGGCGCCCTACACGGATTGTTGAAGCACTCCTTAGCTTGGGCGCGGTGGAAGGGAACGTTGAGCGCGGGCCGCTGACCCACGATGTGGAACAGTTGAGACGGCGTTATTATGAACGGGAGTTGGATGACTTTAACCTGGGCCAGGCGATGGGCGATCTGCTGACGCTAGCTAGAAATTATCGTATCCGGATCCCATCCGAGTACGCGTTATTGGCGAAGACAGCCATGACGGTGGATGGTGTGGTGCGCCACATCGACGCTCACACCTCGTTGGTGGAGCTAGGAAAAACTTTTGGACCTGAATTGCTCTTAAGTCAACTAGAGCCAGGCGCGTGGATGCCGGGAGTCATGGACACCATCCAGGATTGGTCGCGGGCGGCCTCGACCCTACCTGGGGAAATGATTCAGGCGCTGTCCACTCTCAGTCGCGGGGAAGTGCGCATCGTTTTGGAACATAAGAATCTGGATAGGGTTTTAAACCATTGGGAACGTTTGGTCAATCGCGTGGCGTTGTCTTTTTTATTGGCTGCTTTGATTGTTGGATCGGGGCTGGTGGTACATCGCGACCATTTAGACCATATGGCGCGATTTCCGTTTGGAGAATACGCGTTCATTGCGGCTTCACTCATGGGCCTTTGGGTGATTGTCGGCGCGATGCGACGTGGGAAACCGTAGCCAGGAGACAGTTTCTGGGGCGCATCAATGTTGGTTGACAATTTGTGTCGGAAATCAGTACAATAGTAACAGTTTTGCGAGGTGGAATGATGGACGTAAGGGTTTCCGACGTCAAGAAGTGGGCAGGCCGAGAAGAAGTGCATCACTTAAATGAGGCGTGGCCACCACTGATGCGAGAACGAGTGGAGTTCCCCTTAATGGACACGGCTCACATTGACGTGAAGGTTCGCAACACGGGCGGCGCATTGATCGTGGAATTTGCTGGTATAGCCAATCTCCAGGCTCAGTGCTCCCGATGTTTAGAGGAATTTGTCCTCCCGCTCTCTTTTAGTGTGACTGAGGAATTTCGAGAAGAGCCAGGGAAAGACGACCCAACATTGGAGTATTGTCGGTTTGTTGGCGATAAAATTGAATTAGATCGCTTCATTGCGGATGCAGTTGGAGTGAGTGTGCCTTTGGCGCCTATATGCCGCAACGATTGTAGGGGGCTATGTGGGCAATGCGGCGTAAACCT
>JAJYPK010000179.1 GCA_021795465.1 Bacillota bacterium | reverse complement strand
GGATACTCCATCAACGCAACTTTTGGGGATCCCTAAAAAGAGATCCGGTTGGATTTTTAGAATGGGAAGCCGGTCGGTTACCCGTCACCCATTGCCGGCAGGTTTTGCAATAGACCGCGGCTCCTGGGAGTCCATCCAGCAGGTGAGTATGGCATCTCGGACACACAATAGGCCACAATTTAGCCACGGACTGTCTCCTTCTGCCCTTCCGCCTTGTCGAGAACTGTACGGAACAGCGTACAGGCCTCGGGATGTGCAGCCAAGTCTTCGACGGCCAAGGTCACTGTTTTCCCGCGTTGAAGTCCGTCTTGGCTCTGCCATAAGGTGGCAATTTGCAAGCGGCCCGCTTCGGGGTAGTATGTCAGCCAAAATTTATCCGTCTGTATTTCTTGGGGTGTTTCTATTTCCCAGTAGGGTTGGCCTTTTGTTTTATACATGTATGAACTCCTCCTTATCCTGCGATGCTAAATCTGTTAGCGTACGTTCTGCAACTAACAGCTTCAATGTTTGCCACCAGTGCCGGCAGGCCAGCGTCAAGGCGTGCAAATCGCGACAGCGGTAAGCGTCATCGATAGCTGCTTCGGCTTGCTGATAACGAGCATTTTTGGGCGTGAAATGAGGAGGCCATTGCAGTGTCCCGAATGCGTTAACCGTACGCCGGATCAGGCTGTCAGCCACGGCATCGTTCCACGGAATGGGCTGCGGTTGATGTATGAGCAATTCCGCTACAAGGTCGTTGCGCCAAAATCGGATAAGGTTAGTGAGTTCGGGCGTCAAGCGGTCCGCCGGGGTCACTGTAAACAAGCCATCGGGATCCAGTCGAATATCAAAACCCAACTGGTTAAGACGCTCAACCGTTAACAGATTAGAAACGGCCATTGTTGATTACCTCCTTTGCTGAAGGGTGAAGGGTATCGGCATACATTTTGTTGGCATCCTTGGCATCCTTAACGGGAGGATCCCCCTGAAACGTAGATATATTATTATTTTTTTTAAGAGTGCCAACCTCGTCGTCGTGTGGCACACTTAAATTTTTTGGCATCCTTGAACCAGTGTTTAGGGTGCCATCCGCTTCGTTAAGAATGCCACTTTTTTGTGTAGTGGCACCCTTCGAATCGCTTGCTACACCTACGTTTCCGTTAAGGATGCCAATCGGTTGATCTGTGGCATCATTGGCTTCATGAGCTTCTGGAAATTGCCATAACCACACCCCTTCGGAACTTCGCCATGATCGAATATTGAGATCGACTTTGGCACGCTTCAGCGTCCGCTCGCTGATGCCCAAACTCTTGGAATCCCTTAAGAGCATGGTGGCCAATTGTGGCCCATCTGTGAGCTGCTCTCGGAGGAATTCAATCGCTTCGTCTCGGGCGCTTCGCTCGTCCGAGGAGACGTTTGAACCCAGCAGGCGCTCAGCTGTTAGTGACGGATCTGCCCCAATCCATTGCAACCCCTGAGTTGCAATGGCATAAGCTAAGGATTCCCCTTCCGGTCCTAGACTGTTTTTGATCTGAACGAGGCCTCGACGTGCCGGATCATTAGGATCCCGGGCAATGAGGAGGACAGATCGTGCAGCCGCCACGAAATCCACAGATCCGAGGCCGCGAAATAAGGCGTTGTCACTGCCAGATTTGCGAAGGTGGCGCACGACGACAATGGCTGTTCCCGAGGTTTCGGCTAGCGCTGCAAGTGGCGTCAAGATAGATCGCACGGCATTCGCCGAATTGAGATCCGTCGCGCCCCCTGTGTGCGCCTGAATCGGATCGATAACCACCAGAGCAGGTTTCAGTTGGCCCACCAGATCGCGGATGTAGAGGCCATCTCGGGTTAAATCTACAGCGCGTGGACCATCTGTATCGTGTGCCAGCTGTACGGCATGGATACGTGAGAGATCGGCTCCTGCTAGTGTTAGGCGAGGAACGACAGTATCGCTCAAACCATCTTCAGCCGTAAACAGCAATACATTCGCAGCGGGACGCCGAGTATCTGTTCCGGGCCATGGGGCACCAGTAGACAATGCGGCCGCAAGGGCCAAGGTGAGCCAGCTTTTGCCGCTGCCGGGGTTACCATCGACCAATGTCAACTTGCCGGCAGGGATATATGGCTCCCACAACCATGAAACTGTCGTTGGTTGTACATCGGCCAATGATACGACTGCTAAGGGGTTAGAATTCGTGGAAGCGTTCTTGCTAGCTGCTTGGGTCTTATCTTCGCTTGAAATGGGAGAGTAAAGAGGCGCTTCTCTCATTAGATTCCGTAACTCCTCGATTTCATGCCCCGCAGCTAGCCAATCGAGGATATCGCCTTTTGTTGGCACAGGGAGTGTTAGGATACGCAAGCGATGGGGGGAATGCTTGAGCAGTAACAAGTGGTCAGCGATTTCTGCCATGTGTTTCATGCCGGCCTCATCGTTATCAGGGCACAAAATTATGTCACGTCCCACCAATGGCTTTAAGTCCGTAAAATGTGATTTCCCTGCGCCTTGCGAAGTGGTGACCGCCACAATGTTCTCCCGCTGAAGACGATCACAGTGAGGTTCGCCTTCGACAACTAGAACTGAAGCATCAGGTTGTGCCAAAACATCTGGGAGGTGATATAACGGCCGGCTCGCTTTTTGCTTCAAAGTTGCAGACAATCCTTTCGTGCCATCGGGCATCGTTTGCCAAATGATTTTCTTCTTGGTGCCCGTGTCTAATCGGCAGACAACAAACAGTGCTTGATTGTGGGCATCCCGATATATGAAGCGTTGGGGTTCTGGCGTTGGGGTCTCAGGAAATAGATCATGGTCTGTGAGGTGGAGAACATCTAGCACTTCTTGTCTTGGGCACCCCGCATGGCATTCCAATAAGACTTTGCCATCCATACCCGTGCCGATGGACAAGGAGGGATTCCGATCATTATGCGCTGGGCAGACCGCCATCCATTGACCATGACCTGCGGGCTTGGCATGCACCCGTGCGGCAAATTCCTGCGCCGTCATGGGCGTAGCCCTGCGTTATGTGCTAAAATTAAGGAAAGATCCAAAATGATCCCACCCTTTCTAGGCGATAAAATACCCCCTGCGCGGCGGCGGGGGTTTTAGTTCGTACAGGTCAGATTAGCGTGAACTTAATTCGTTCGGATTTTTTCTAACGTTTGGGCACGTTGTGCCTCACGCCACGTTGCATAATCCGCGACGAGTTGATCGGCGAGGTCAGGTCCAGCAATTGCAGCGAGGTTGCGCACAAATTTTTTAAACGGGCGATTAGGCATACCGGTTTCGATGGCCTGAATGTGTGAAACGCTTAGATTTAACAGAACAGCCATCTCAGTGCGCGACAGTCCGCGTTTTTCGCGCCAATCCCGGAAGGGGTTAGACATAATAAGAGCCTCCTTCGCAAAACAAAATAGCCGCCGACACAGACCGACTGGCTACATGATATAATAATCCCTTTTAATGAATCATACTACAAACACTGCAAAAGTGTCAAGTGTGTTCATTCAAATTCTTTCTCGTTTTCAATAGGGATCTTCCAATAGGTTGCAATCTTTTGCATGCCTTCCGTCCACAGTTGGTAATAACGAGTACGCCCCACCCCTAAACGCTTAGCGTAGAAAGGGACTGGGAATTTAGGATGTTCGTGGTAATTGACTTGCGGATCCCAATACCGTTCGAGAATTAATTGTTTAATTGTGGGATCCATTAAGACGTTCTGCACTAAATCTTGGGCACGAGTGCGGGCTTCTAAAGGCGATAAAGGCAACCGAAGCCGTTCATCCAAAAGGATGGCGAACGGAGTGCCGGCCGCTAACCGGTTCCAGTGCCTGTTCCTTTCACATTGGCGATAGGCGTTTTGTACTTCATCATGATATGTCTTTTCCTTAATATAAAAGGCATACCGTCCGATGAACTCTAAGCGCCATTCGACGCTATCCCACCAGCCTGGTCTGGGCCAACGACCTTCGCGATATTTCTCTTCACGGGACCGGGGTGTGACATGAGACATTCCTGCATCATCCCCATCTTTTAACTGCAAAGACGTCGCTATGTGATCCAAGGCGGCAGCATGCCATCCGTCAATCGTTCGCAAGGATACCGGGGAATGGTGAACATACTGAAAATAATCCAGCAAGCGCTTACGCCGTCCACGTGGCCAATGGGGGAATATATCAGGATACAGTTGTGGGAACGAGGGTGATGAACAATCCAACACGGTGACGACTTCTCGATATTCCCAAGGCAATGCTTCAATAGCTTTACGGATCGCCGTAGTCTGTTTCGAGCTCAGTGAGCTCTCGTACATCCTTATACGCGCAGGAAGGCCATATTCTTCTAGCAACCTTTGAACCTGTTTACGCCACGGATATGCATCAGCTGTTGTCATGATCAGACCTCCCGGCCCCTTTTCTTTTTACCCGACGCGCTTGGATGCTTTTGGGGGCAGAATCGCCTCATGTTGGCCCAGTTCTACCCACGATTCTTTTTCGGTCGACTTGAAATAGTACTCGACATTGCCTTCATACTTCTCATTGTGGAGCATCCCTTGAATCGTGGAGAAAATCCACGGACGACCGCCGCGTGTAGGGATCCCCTCTGCATTGAGGTGGGCGGCAATGGCCTTGGTGCCAAGACCTTGGCGGTGCAGGGCAAAGATTTTTTGGACCACACCCGCTTCTTCCGGAACGATGATGAGACCGCCTTCTTTGTCTCGGGCGTAACCATAGGGGGCCTTGCCTCCCGCGAAGCCTCCTTGCTTGGCTTTGGCTTTGCGCCCCATCAGCGTCCGCTCGGTGATGGCTTCCCGTTCCATCATGGCCATGCCGGCAAAAATACTAAAAATGGTTTGACCCATCGGACTCTCGGTTTCAATCGGTTCGGTGACACTGCGCAATGTGACGTGATAATCTTCGTGCAAGGTTTGTGTCGTCGCGACCGCATAGGCGAGGTGGCGGGCCAGTCGATCAAATTTCCATACGAGGAGAATGCCAAAGGACTCATTTTGGGCCAGATCGAGGATACGGCTAAAGCCGGGTCGGTCCATCGGCTTGGTAGCTCCGGATACGGCAGCGTCCTCGATGATTTCTAAGAGCTCGTAGCCTTGGGATTTAGCGAAGGCAGTAATTGACTCTCGCTGGGCACCCAGACTGAGGCCGCTATCCCTTTGTTCTTCGGTGCTCACGCGAATGTACCCGACGGCCTTCTTCGAGGCCTCTGTCTGTTTTTGTTCGGCCGCTTTCCGGGCCTTCATGAGGCGTAAAATCCTTGGATTCGTTGTCTTCATGCGGGTTTGAACCCCCTCGGTAACTTATTCTTTCAAGAATACATTACCAAGACCCTTGTTGACTGTCAATAGGTGTAGGTGTAAGTATAGGAGTATATAAATAAGGAGGTGTTTGGATTGGATTTCACCTTACGTGGAAAATCGTTCTCGCTGACGTATGAGCAGGTGGTCTTTGCGATGCGTGGTGTGCCAGCCGAGTCGATTAATCGCTATGTTGTGGAGGTGGGCGACCGTATCTATCCCCCCAAGCAGGTGTTGGCCCGCGTTACCGGGTTACCGCCGATCGCGTTCACCACCCAGGATGCCTATCGCCTACTAAACCGACTAGGGTTCTCGGTGGCGCCGGTGGGAAGGGAGGAATAGCACGTGGGATGGACGCGGGAGGACGTTAAAGACATCTTCTTTAGCAGTGGGATTCGGAGCCCGCGAGGTTTCTACCCCGAGGAATATGATGAATTGGCTAGCCACCTCAATGCCGGCTGGTTAACGATGGAGGTGTGCGGATATGTGATGCCGTCGGAACCAGGGGATGATAGTCCGTTTCGACAGTGGTATCCACGCTTGATGGGGGAAGGTGGACAAAGTGAAGCCCACAAAGCTTTGAAGTGGGCCGCGCTAAACTGGGTGGTCTCTCAGGGCGAAACAATGCCTGACGAGGAGTACGCGACCAATTTTGGGCGCGTGGATGTGGTCGGACGTCAGCGGCGATTGATTGCGGAATGCGGGGACACACCACCCAGCAAAGTCGTGGAAGCTCTGATGGACGGTTGGGCGATGTTCACGCTCTGGCCCTTCGAGAAACAGACGTTCTTCATCTTTCGTCTGTCGGACGAAGGTCGTCAGGCGTTAACCGAACTGCGTTTGCGTCGTCTGTTCCGCGAAAACGCTGCGGCGGAGGTTGGATTATGAAGAAAGCCGTGCGGCGCTGGGGGCAAGCTGCCTCTGGCACGTGGCATTTAGCCTACAATATCTCTCCGACCTATTGGACCGCGGAGTGCCGGGCACTGACGACGCTACGGGAGGACCCCATCGAGATTAAACGGAGTACTTTGCGGGTGCATCCCAAGGATCCGGCGTGCCAGCGGTGCGAGAAGATTGCGGCCGCCTATGCCAGAGGGACTAAGACGTAGGTGCTTGGGCAAAGAACCAATAGGAAGAACGGATCTC
>JAJYPK010000028.1 GCA_021795465.1 Bacillota bacterium | reverse complement strand
TCGAGGGCGACCTCAAAGTGTTTGAAGGTGAATGGAGACTTACTACGGTTGCGGAAGGCACCCAAGTGACATTAGACACCGAGTTTGAGTTTGGCATTCCGATGCTCGCACCTATCCTTAATCCCATTGCTAAACTCACGTTACGCGACAATGCCCGCAGCATGGTCCGGGCGATTAGTACGAAGGCTCAACCATTGGGGCATACCAAGACGAGAAAGGATGGGGAACTCTCTTGACAAAACATTTTGGACGGGTGATGGTTGACGGTCAAATTCATTATGCTCGATGGGAGCATGGGCAGGTCGGTCTAATCGGGGGGGACTTCCTAAAAAATCCGGATGCCCCCGTAACAGCCAGGTGGGCCCTGGAAGATGTCAAACTCCTGGCCCCGGTCACCCCACGGACCGTTTTGGCCGTCGGTCGTAATTATCGGGCACATGCGGCGGAACTCGGGAATGACGTCCCGTCCGAACCTCTCTTTTTCCTCAAGCAAACCGGAGCGATAATCGGTGATGGAGAACCGGTAAGAATTCCTTTGAATATGGGACGCATGGATTTCGAAGGAGAACTCGTGTTAGTGATTGGGAAATCCTGTAGTCAACTGACCACACTGGACGAGGCCGCCTCATGCATTTGGGGCTACACCATCGGCAATGACATAACGGCACGAGACCTCCAAAAGAAAGATGGCCAATGGGTACGCGCTAAAGGCTACGATACCTTTGCCCCCATGGGCCCCTGGGCGGTGTCGGGGCTTGATGTCGAAGACGTGCGGCTGGTGACAACCGTTAATCAACGTGTTCGCCAGGATGGGACAACCCGCCACATGATTTTCCAACCTGCCGACCTCGTGTTGCGAGCCAGTCAATTCATGACCCTAGAACCTGGAGATGTGATCTTTACCGGTACTCCAGACGGTGTTGGGCCGATCTCGGTCGGCGATTTGGTGCAAGTCACCATCGATGGCATAGGAACATTGAGCAATTCGATAAAAACCAGAGATTCCTTAACCTGATCCTCCGCTATTCAATTTTATTCAGCCATTTCCTGCCTAAATGCATTATTTTGTTGACACAGGGGCGTATTTTGATAAAATTATCGTGGCCGTCGGACAGATTACTGAAGGACGAGCTCAACTCGGGACAAAAGGGGGTTGGGAATGCGATGAACGCATTGGGTCGACACATATTGGCAGAAATACACGGTTGTGATTCCAAGGTGTTGAACGACATCACCGGCGTGGAGGAGATCATGGTCCAAGCTGCATTAAGTTCAGGTGCAGAAGTCCGGGAGGTGGCGTTCCACAAATTTAGCCCGCAAGGGGTAAGTGGCGTGGTCGTCATTTCCGAATCACACCTGGCGGTGCATACCTGGCCGGAACATGGGTATGCGGCTGTCGATGTGTTTACCTGTGGTGATTCTGTCAACCCCTGGGATGCCTGTAATTATATCGTCGAAAAGTTCCGCGCCCAAAATTTTACCGCATCGGAGACACTCCGAGGCGTATTGGTAGAAACGGCGACCCAAAAGGCTGCGATTTGACGAACAGGGGGTTCTCTTGGTGACCACAACGTTTGTGATGGTAAAACCTGACGGAGTACGACGAGGGTTAGTCGGGGAAGTCATTCGTCGGCTCGAACAAAAGGGTCTCTCGCTTAAAGCGATGAAGCTAATGCAACTGACGAAGGAGTTAGCCGGAGCCCATTATGCTGAGCATAATACTAAGCCGTTTTATGGGGACCTCATTACGTTTATTACATCGGGACCTGTAGTCCCTATGGTTTTTGAGGGTCGGGAAGCAGTAACCGTGGCGCGCACTGTGATGGGCGCCACCGACCCGGTTAAAGCAGCACCCGGGACTATTCGGGGCGACTTGGGGCTAGAAATTACGGAAAACATCGTGCATGGATCCGATAGTCCAGAATCGGCGACTCGTGAAATGAGTCTTTATTTTTTGCCACATGAAATCCTGTAGGCCATCATGTGGGCTATCCTAGTAGGACTCTTATTATTGGGCCTGTACGGCCTCGTGGTGGAACCACATTGGGTTAGTTTTCGTGAGGTTCACCTGACGATACCTGAGTTAGGTACAGATTTTGATGGCTTCTCGATCCTCCACCTGTCAGATCTCCACGGACGGGTGGGGGGTTTTTCTCGTCCGCGGGTTCGTGAAGCCTTACGAACCTCTGACCTTATCGCCCTTACCGGCGACCTTTATGCACCAAGCTTGGACCGGCGTCGCCTCGCGGGCATCCTAAACACCTGGGACCGTGGTAAGCTATACTACGTAAGCGGCAACCACGATTATAGACATGGACGCCTTGATACGACGCCATGGGACCCCGCTGATGCATTGCTCGACAATCGTGCGGTGTGTCTGAAACGACAGGATTCGGAGTTATGGATCGCGGGGATTCCCGACTTAGTCAAGGGTGTGCCAAAGATCGACCAAGTATTAAACACCCTACCTTCAGGCGCTCGCGCGATCTTGCTCTCGCATCGGCCGGATGGGTGGCTCCTTCCCGGCACCGAGGCCTTCCAGTTAGTCCTCAGCGGACACACGCATGGCGGGCAGGTGCGTATCCCGGGATACGGCGCGGTGTTTCGACACAATAGGGTGCCGGAGCGCTATGTCAGTGGGATTTATCAAGTCCCAGGACATCCTGTGCTCATCACCTCGAGAGGACTCGGCATGTCTGAATTACCGGTACGATTTATGGCTCGGCCGGAAATACTACGCATCATATTACATACCACCAACGATCACCGGATAGACGAGGTCGGTGTGGATTAGGAGGCACGCATTCATGGTAATCGGCATTATCGGGGGAACGGGCGTGTATGACCCCACCTGGCTGGAGGACGTCAAAGAACATGTCGTAGAAACCCCTTATGGAAAAACCCTCATTCTTGAGGGAAAATTGCAAAAAAGCCCAGCTTCCGTGTTTTTTATGAACCGGCATGGCTTGGACCATTCGGTCCCCCCGCACCTAGTGAATTACCGGGCGAATCTATTTGGATTGAAATCTTTAGGGGTGGATCGCGTGGTAGCCACGGCTGCAGTGGGATCGCTCAACCGCGATTATATCCCGGGAACTCTTGTCGTGGCTGACCAATTTTTAGATTTCACCAAGAGTCGAGTGCACACGTTTCACCAAGGGGGCCCCACCGGAGTCGTCCACACCGATATGACCGCACCTTATTGCCCGGCCATGGCCGACGTGATCACCGCCGAAGCCGAAAGACAAGGCATAGCGGTGCACCGTGGGGGTGTCTATGTGGCAACCGAAGGCCCTCGCTTTGAGACTTCGGCAGAAATTCGTGCCTTCCGCATGCTGGGGGGCGATGTGGTCGGCATGACAGGCGTCCCCGAGGTGGTTTTAGCTCGAGAACTGGGCCTTTGCTACAACACCCTGGCGCTCGTAACCAACTTTGCGGCTGGGATTAGCTCTGATGTACTTACGCATCAAGAGGTGTTAGATGTCATGGCCGCTCACGTTCAACATCTGCGCTCCCTGTTGTTGGCCGCGGTACCCCAATTGACAGAACCCGGGATCTGCCGTTGCCACAAATAAGGGGAGCACCCAAAACTCACCGAACCACGAAAGGATGAGAGATCTTTATGCCATCTCAGATTAAAGACATTACGTTGGCAAACCTCGGTCATGCCAAACTAGACTGGGTCATTCCGCGTATGCCCGTGCTGGGCCAAATTCGAAACCGTTATCTCGCCGATCAGCCGTTGCGGGGTCAACGAATTGCGATATCGTTACACTTGGAAGCCAAAACGGCCGTCCTGGCTCAAATTCTTCACGAAGGAGGAGCCGCGGTAGCCATTACCAGTTCGAACCCCCTAACGGCCCAAGATGATGTGGCCGCCGCCCTTTCAGAACGCGGAGTCGACGTGCACGCCTGGCGGGGAACCGCCCCCGAAGAATTTGATCGATTGCATCACGCGGTGCTCGACATCGAACCGACCCTCATCATCGATGATGGAGGAGAATTGACCGATCGTCTCCATCAAGGGCGGCGTGCGCTGGTTAAAAACATACGTGGCGGGGCAGAAGAGACCACGACCGGTGTCACGCGGCTCAAAGCGCTAGCCCGAGATGGACTCCTCGCCTACCCGATGGTCGCCGTCAACGATGCTGACATGAAGCATTTATTCGATAACCGCTATGGGACCGGTCAATCCACCTGGGACGGTATCATTCGGACCACAAATCTCGTTATTGCTGGCACCACCGTCGTCGTCGCCGGCTATGGTTGGTGCGGCAAGGGCGTCGCGGAAAGAGCTCGCGGGCTCGGTGCACACGTTATTGTGACCGAGATTAATCCCGTCCGTGCCAACGAAGCCTTAATGGACGGATACCGCGTCATGCCCATGCAAGATGCCGCGCCACGAGGCGATTTCTTTGTTACGGTTACGGGAAATCGGGACGTGATAACTCGCGATCATTTCGCGGTAATGAAGGACGGCGCCGTGCTCGCCAATGCCGGCCACTTTGATGTCGAGGTAGCCGTCTCCCAATTGCGGGATCTGTCCGAAGCAGAAGTCCCAGGTCGGAATTCCAGCATCGTGGGCTACCGCTTAAAGTCGGGACGTATCCTCTGGGTGCTTGCCGAAGGACGCCTGGTTAATCTCGCCGCCGGTGATGGGCACCCAGCCGAAATCATGGACCTCACGTTTGCGCTGCAAGCGTTATCGTTAGAGTCTTTATTAACAAATCCGAAATCGCCCGGCGTCTATCCGGTCGATCCGACCATTGATCAATGGGTCGCGACCATGCGGCTTTCGGCTTTAGGCACTCACATCGATGCATTAACGCCTCAACAACAAAGCTATCTAGCATCCTGGTAAACCCACCAGAAAGGACTGAAGTCACGTGCGCTATCGATTGGAAGCAGGCACGCTCATCGTGCCTGACCAAGACGGATCCGTAATTCGCCACGGTCAAATTACGTGGGAAGGTCAAGAAATACTTACCGTAGGGCCCCTAGATGAAAATGCCCCCCCGGTGGATCAGGTGATTCAGATTCCCCACGGGATCGTCATGCCTGGATTGTACAACGGTCACAACCATGCCGCGATGACACTGTTGCGCGGATACGCCGATGACAGCCCTTTCTTCGAGTGGCTCCAGACCCATATCTTGCCGGCAGAAGCTCAGCTAACCTCAGAAGACATCTATTGGGGTACGCTTCTCGCCGCGGCCGAAATGATTCGGTCCGGAACCGTAGGGTTTGCCGATATGTATTTTGAGGTGGATGCCGTTGCCGAAGCCGTAATGCGGTCAGGCCTTCGTAGCTGGATTTCCCGGGGTCTTGTGGGCGACGACGACCCCACTCGAACCAAACTCCAGGAGAGCTTGGACTGGGCGTCACGATGGCGTCAGCGGGGGGACGGGCGTATCATCCCGATGCTGGGGCCGCATGCTCCCTACACCTGTGATCCCGACTACCTACGTGATGTCGCCCAGGCCGCCCGGGCCGAGGATTTAGGGATCCATATTCACCTCGCCGAAAGCGAAGACGAAATTCATCTTTTGAAACAACGGTATAATAAGAGTCCCGCAGAAATCGCCCTGGAAACCGGCATTCTCGAAAATAGGGTGTTGATTGCCCATGGCATTCACTTCTCAGACGACGACCTTAAGGTGTTGCAACGTCACCTCACCGGAGGCATCATTAGTTGCCCCGTAAGCAACGCCAAGTTAGGCAACGGCATCTTACCATTCCAAAAAATCCAAGATCATCAAATTCCGGTCGGCCTCGGTAGCGACGGAGCCGCCTCTACCAACACGTTGGATATGTTTCAAGAGATGAAAGCGATGGCCTGGCTACAAAAAGTTCGGACCCACGAACCCCATCGCTTTACGGCAAAGGATGCACTAAAAACTGCAACCACCGGGACCGCGTCAGTGTTAGGATCCGATGGAGGGATTTTGGCAGCGGGTCATCCGGCTGACTTTATTGTCGTTGATGGTTCCCGAACACATCTCACACCCGAGTGGGACGTGATCGCCAACCTGGTGTACGCGGCGACTGGGGCCGATGTTAGCTACACCGTGGTGGCGGGCCAAATCTTGATGGCGGAGGGCATCATCACGGCGTTTGACGAGTCAGAAGTGCAACATCAAGTCAGAGACCGGACCCGTCGGCTCTCAGGGGGAGCACACGGTGGACTTTGATCTGAATGACAACCCTTGTATCATTTGTAGTCCGGATCATCCCCACGGGATTCGGGCCGAGTTTACTAACCAGGAAGGCCTGGCCGTTGCCCGCGTGACGTTGGGTGAAGGTTGGCAAGGATTTACCGGCATGGTTCAAGGGGGCATTATCACCGGACTCCTCGACGACGCGATGTGGTACGCCATCTATGGTACGCATCAAACCACGACGGTTACCGCAGAGATTACGGTCCGGTTCATCCGCCCGGTCCTCGTTGGACGACCCGTGGAAGTTAGGGCCCACGTTGTGCGTTACCGAAGCCGTCTACAAGAGGCTACGGGCGAATTGATGCAAGAAGGCGAGGTATGCGCGACCGCATCGGGAAAATTCATGCCAAAACACGCGCAACAAGAGCCATGAATCCAGGGCCGCGGTACTATGAATATAGCGCCGTTCTCCATGTGCACTCCCGATACTCCGATGGATTCGGCACGGTTCCTGAAATTCTCGGACAGGCCCGGGAGGCTGAGGTAGACATTTTAGGCCTAACGGACCACGATACGCGTCGCGCCGCCGAAGACCCCGGGGAAGGCTATCATGGGCGTGTCCTACTTTTGGTGGGGGCGGAGGTCACGCCTAGGCAAAACCACGTCCTAACCTGGTTCACGGAAACCTTGCCGCCAGCCAATGAACCCTTGCATACAATCATCCAACGCGTCTCGGACCAGGGTGGTTTAAGCTTTATAGCTCATCCTAACGACCGGGGCAATCGAACCTTGCGATTACCCTCATATCGCTGGACAGAACGGGACATTCGGGATTTTACCGGGATTGAAGTCTGGAATCATCTCTCACACTGGTCAGATCGTGTAAAAGGGATTCCAACCGGACTGTGGAATCTTAGGTTACCGTGGCGCGTGCTGTATAATGGACCGCGAGCCGAGGATTTAGCCCTCTGGGACCGTCTGGCTCAGGAGCGACCCACCGTGGGCATCGGAGGGGTTGACGCGCATGCCGTCCCGGTGCCTCGAACACATTGGAAAGTTTTTTCCTATGGTGTGAGCTTTCATGCAATCCGCACCCAGATTTTTTTGACTGAACCGTTATCCCACCAAAACGGTCCAGATCTGCAGCAAATCAAAAGGGCGTTGCGAGACGGTCATTGTGCCATCATGGCAGCCCATCTGGGTCGCGAAAAAGGGTTTCGCTATTGGATCGAAGATCCAAGCCAGGTGCAATTCATGGGCGACCGCGTATCCTTTTGCCCTAAAATGCGTTTGCGGGGAATAAGCCCCGTCAAAGCGATTTGGCATGTCGTCCGCAATGGGGGTCGCGTGCACACCACCAGTGGACATCTATTGGACATACCCGTAGTCGAGCCCGGTTGCTATCGGGTCGAATTGTTTCGGGGCAAGAAAGGGCGTGCCTGGATTTATTCGAATCCGATTTACGTCGAGGCTTAGAGCTGTCCGTCGTGCTGACGGATGATGTCGGCCACCTCGCCTGCGCGGTCCGTGGGTACCACGGCGGTGAGCAGCCAGTCATCGCCATCAACCACGTCTGAATTGGCCCATGCCGACGTGGCCGTCCACTTATCATCCATGCGGTCAAATTCGTATCCATAACGTCCCCATTCCACCAACGGTACCTGGTTCTGCAATTGCGAGCTTCCCAGCGATGGAATATTATCTATCTGCACGATGTCAAACTCCTTAGCATAGAGGGCGTCTCGACAAGCTTGAGCCTTTTCCAATAAAGCAAAACGGGCCAGTAGATTTTTTTCGTTGGGCATGGGAGTTCCCCCTTGGGTTGCGATTACTTCTAAGATGTCCCACGTCACGTGCTTCATACCTAAAAGATAAAGGTGGATGGAACGATCCTATGGAATTAATCTTGGTGCGTCACGCAGAGACTTTGTGGAACCAGGAGAGACGCTGGCAAGGACACACCGATGTGCCACTCAGTCCCATCGGAATAGCACATCTTAACGCAGGTGCCGAATACACGAGAACCTGGAGAGACAGCATCACCCAGGTATACGCATCAGATTTAAGCCGGGCGAAGAATACCGCCGAAGGCCTATTCCCCGATACACCAGGTATTTTGATCGATGCCCGACTCCGAGAGATTCATCTTGGTGAGTGGGAAGGGAAGAATCGCGACGGCATCGCGGAATCATTTAGTGACACATTTCTGGCCTTTGACCGCGCCGAAGATGTCAAGGCGCCCGGAGGTGAATCGTTTCTGGAGTCGCGCGAACGGGTATGGTCTTGGTACCAAGACCATCACACCCGGTGGCGTGACAACGATCGCGTGGTGGTGGTGGCGCACGGTGGAACCATCAGGGCTCTCCTTTTTGCCCTGATTCCCGACCTTCCAGGGCACTTGCGCAACCAGTTCCGTGTCGATAACCTCTCGGTGTCTGTCTTACAATCCAGGCCAGAACAGATCAATATCATCCATTGGAACGTACCCATCGAATGGTACCAGGGGGCACCGGCCAGTGATTGACCAGGGATTTGTCGTCGTTGATTGCGAAACCACCGGTCTCAATCCGGCTCAGGACCGCATTATTCAAGTGGCTCTCTTAAAATGGCTCCCCAGCGGGGAAACTGCGCTAAATTTTTTTGTCAATCCGGGGCGAGCGATCCCTCCATCGATTCTGACTTTGACGGGACTTAGGGACATTGATTTTACCCAGTGCCCCAAACTCGACAAGGTCTCCAAAGATATTGTGCAATTTATCGGAGCCCTGCCTGTCGTGGGACACAACGTCACTTTTGATCGCACCTTTTTGGATCGAGAAGGCATTTCTCTCAATGACGGAATAGACACCCTCGAATGGGCGCGAGTAGCCCTACCGCTCGAATCCAGCTACCGGCTTAGCGAGCTTATGAGGGACCAATCTACCGATTCTTATCACGATGCCCGGTTTGACGTCAAAGCCACCCGCGACTTGGTTTTTTTAATCCGCCAACAATTGGGCAATTTACCTCCTTCGGTAAAAGCAGATTTAGCATTTCTCATGGGGCAAGAATGGGATTGGTGGCACGTCTCCAACTCGGGACAGAGTTCCGTGCCCTCTCGCTTGGATAAACCGGAACGCGAACCCAATCCGCCGGACAGGTTGCCGGTTTGGGAGCATCAGGAAACCAGTCACGGGTGGATGGGGCCCTCCGGTCCCATCGCGAAACGACTCGCTGGATTTGAAAGCCGAGAAAGTCAGGGGCGCATGGTAAAAGCCATCGAAACGGCCCTTCAACAGCAGTCGGTGCTGATGGTCGAGGCGGGAACCGGTACCGGTAAAAGCATGGCCTATCTCACCCCCATGATTTTGGAGGCGGGACGTCACGGCGCACGCGTTGTGATCGCCACGCATACATTGGCTCTACAAGAACAGCTATGGACGAAAGATCTTCCCATAGTGGCAGAAAGCACTCCGTTACACACGGCCGTCTTAAAGGGTCGTGGACGCTACCTGTGTCTTCTAAAGCTCGACGAAATACGTCACGACACCACATCGCTCAATAGCTCACGCGAAGATCGTTTGGCGGTGGCGTCACTCCTCTGCTTTGCCGTATGGTCCCATAGCGGCGACATCGACGCTTTTAACCCTCGCACCGAGGCCGCACGTAAACGTTGGCAAGACGTCGTCGCTGAACGCAACGCATGCGCGGGATCCCACTGTGCCTATGCGGGGTCATGCTATCTGCGCCAGAGTCGCCGTCTGGCGGAATTCAGCCACGTGGTAGTGATAAATCATGCGTTATTGGCTACGCATTTACAACAAGGTGGGGTTCTGCCACCGTTCGACTATCTTGTCATCGACGAAGCTCATCACTTTGCAGATGTGGTCGAACACACGCTAGGAATGAGTCTGGACATTGCCGATTTTGTTCAGCAGTTCGAAGAGGCGGACCAGGGGCGCCATGGAATTTTTCAGCGACTCCCTCAACATTCCGATCTGCAACCAGGTGTCGAAGCGCTTCGGCATCAAATGCGCCTCAGCATAGCCCTTTTATGGCAAATTAACGGGTTGCTCACAGAACAACTGGCGGATTCGAGCGCCAGAATGACGTCTCGACGGGTTACCAAAGAACTATGGCACGAGTGGCAAGGTCAAGATATCCCGGAACTACTCAAGAGCCTTCACAACACATTTGCGACGGGGACACAACTGGCCCATGACATCATGGCGCAAGCGGAAGCACTCTTTGGGGATATGGTCCACGAAGACGTGGTCTGGCTACGTTATGGCAAATGGACCGACGACCTCCTCGAACTCACCAATCAAATAGGCTTTTGGGGACTTCCGGAGCTAGATTGGGTGTCTTGGTGGGAAGTCTCACGCCTCGCGCCAAGTCCCACCATGCGCCTTCGTCGGGCCCCGATTGACGTGGCCACATTCTTAAAGAATACGTTATGGGACTCTCTTCAATCGGCCGTCCTGACGTCGGCCACTCTCAGCATTCGGGGGGACTTTAGTTACTATCAAACTCGTCTGGGGATTCCCCAGGATCGCCTGACAACCCTCGCTCTTCCCACCCCCTTCGACGTGCCGCGTCGGGCGACATTGTTGTTGTCGACGGATTTACCACCGGTGAATGACCGCGACTTTGTCGCACACGTGGGGGATTTTTGCGTAGAAGCAGCCCAAGCCTTGGGAGGGAAGAGCCTGATTTTATTTACAGCAAATCAGATGTTACGAGAGACGAATGACGTCATCCGCGACCGGTTAACCAATGTCGGGATACGGGTTATCGCACAAGGTATCGATGGCACCGGCCCCCGCGTCGTGGAACAGTTCAGACAGACACCCCATGCGGTCCTGCTCGGTAGCGCGAGTCTCTGGGAAGGAGTCGATATACCAGGCCCGGCCTTATCTTTGGTAGTCGTCGTGCGATTGCCCTTTGCCAACCCGACCGATCCCATGGAAGAAGCGCGGCGTGAACGCATTGAATCTCAGGGCCGCTCTGCCTTTTATCAGCATGGCCTACCTCAGGCTATTCTAAGATTCCAACAAGGATTCGGTCGACTGCTGCGAACACAGCAGGATCAAGGCTTCGTTGTCGTGTTGGACGGACGGATTCTACCCGATCGCACCCGCTATGGTCGTCATTTTGCTGCGGCACTACCAGACCCGGCTATTGCGATATTGCCGAAGTGGGATATTCTAGAGGTCATTAAGCAATTTGGCTCGGAAGCGAGCTTAGGAGGTCAACATGCGCATTCTACTGACAAACGATGATGGAATCCATGCCGCCGGAATCGGTGCATTGAGACGTGCTTTAGAGGCCGATCACGATGTGTTTGTGGTCGCCCCCGAAAAAGAACAAAGCGCGATGAGCCATGCGATCACGATGCACAAACCCTACATGCCCGGCCCATGGATTATGATCGTGCTCGCGGTTGGTCTGTCAATGGGACGCCAACAGATTGCGCCAAATTGGCTCTTGAAGCCTTGTTGGGGGAACCTCCCACGCTGTTACTGTCGGGCATTAATCACGGAGCTAATCTCGGCCGCGACGTATTCTATTCAGGTACCGTGTCGGCCGCGATGGAAGGCATGTTCCTCGGTGTGCCATCTATCGCATTATCCTATAATGGTAATGATGCGGCGGGTCTTAAGTGGGCCGCCGCATTTGCCGCCTGGTGGATTCAGAGTGAGCATTTTACCTTGCCGCCGCAAGGGATCCTCTATAACGTCAACTTTCCCAATCTCTCCGCTGGAGTCCCGTCGACGATGATCCGAGTGCCCTTGGGCAAGCGGGAGTATAACAACGACTTTCATCGCCGAACGGACCCACGTGGCAAAGAATATTACTGGTTAGCAGGAAAACCCTTCGATGACACGCGTGATCCCCATACCGATGTCGGTGCTTTATCGGGCGGCCTGATCACGTTGACGGCTCTCGACATGGACGTGGTAGCGGAAAAATTTTCATCGATGGAACGTATTGAGCTCCCACCGACTTTTGTTTGACATGGTTGCCTGCCTCATTGGGATGCGGATGGAACCCTCTATTAACGGACAATCTAACACGGGGAGGTGCTAACACCATGGATGATGACACACAACGACCGCTACTTCCCACAGCCAAAAAGGCGCTGGATCGTCTCAAATTTGAAGTAGCGGAGGACCTCGGATTCGACGATGATATCGACCAAAAAGGTTGGGCTAACATGACCACCCGGCAAGTTGGTAAAATCGGTGGCACGATGGTAAAACGTCTCATCCAACGTGGACAAGAAGCCCTTTCCAAAGAAGAATAAAACCACACCGGCCCTGAACGGCCGGTGTCATATTTGGGTTCGAAGGCGATATAACTGGAAGAAAGGGGATAAGCCCGCGAGAACGAGGTGCGTCTATAATGCAGATCGGAGCCGTTTGGCGAGGTGTTGCGGTTGGCCTGGTGGTGGCCGGAATCCTGGCCTTAAGTCTGGCATTTTTAGCTACCCATGTCACTTTGAGCCCCAGCATGGGGACGATCATTATCTGGGTGGCGTCTGGTTTTGTGACAATCGTCACCGGATTTGTCACCGGAAGATTAGTGGAACATGCGGCGTGGCTTTATGGGTCCCTAGCGGCGCTCATGCTAAGCCTTATCGGTACGGCCTTGGCGGAAACGGTCCATATTTACAATGGTCATAACTTATGGTTGTCACTGGGTGTATCGTTAGGGCTCGGCCTAGTCGGGGGCATTGTTGGGGCTTCTACCAGCTATTAAGACAGGCCCTCATGAGCTCTTTCCCAGTAAACGTCCCATGAAGACCAATGCAGAGCCTAGATCCGCGATCAACATCCCGAAACCCTGGGGCTCAGTGCATAAAATACCATATTTTGGTGCATCCTTCTATCAAAGGAGGGATCGCATTCCATGGGATACAGCACTGCAAATCTATTGGCTGCCATATTGTCATTAGCCTTGGTTAGTCACGGGGCTCCGTCGGATCCCCTCTTAACATCCGGCGCACCCGGTATTAGTGTGGCCAGATTTCAAAACTCGCTCTTAGGTCTTGGATATGACCCGGGCCCGGTCACGGGTCGAATGGATCCCCAAACTTTGATGGCCGCGGCTTCATTCGCGACCCAATATGGTGTCTCATCTAAAACGACCATTGTTGCTGAAGCTCTCCAACGCTTTGTACAACTGTCATCGACTCCGATTCATTGGAGTGGGGCACTGACGCTAAACGCGCAAGTCTGGCTAAAGCGCTTTCACGTATATTCTGGACCACTTTCCGGGCGACCCAACAACGCGACTCAAAAGGCTCTCAAAGAGTTTTTGGGAAAGATCGGCATCGTCAGCAAATCCTTTACCGGAGCGAACCTTCGAACTTTGATGCACTCAGAAATCATCCGGCTCGCCTTTCTTAATCATTGGGTGTACCACGCCGAGTCTGGAGACTCGCTTGGACAGGTCGCATTTAGTATCGGAATGCCCTTGTCGCGGCTAAAAGCCCTGAATCCCGAACATCATGGTGTGCTGTGGGTCAATCAGGTGGTCAAGTGGTCCGGCTCACCGCCGGTAACCACGAACCGCACGACGGCTTCGAGTCAACCACCCGCTTCACTACCCACGACGTCCGCCCCGGTGTCGACGGGAGCCTTAAGTAACATCCGGCCGGTGGCGGCGCTTGTCGTCTTAAATCCCTCAACCAGCCAGGTTGCAAACTTAATCCAGTCCCAACAGCATCAGTCCAAACCCATTCCCACGTTAGATGTCTCGTTGACCGGACAGTGGGCACTGCTGCATCCGACACTGGTGAAGACGCTGACCCGTCTCGGTGACGAAGTAGACGTTAGTGGATACTCTGGCGCCTCACTCATTACCTTACCGAAGAACGCCGTAGTGCAAGAGCTTAGTTGGGCTTCAACGGCTTTTAAAGACGTACTAGGCACCGTTCCCGGCTTTCTCATTGACACCTTCACGCCGACCTCCACGCTTGCTACGGTGGCATCGGGTGACGGATTCATACCCATATCACCCACGGTGGTGTTAACTCACCGTTCTAAAAATCTGTCGCATGTCTTGATGACTCATGCACAAGGGGTGGTGGTAGTCACGGGCGCCGCAATCCCTCGTGACTTTTCGTCCCTCTTCAAAACCCTTTCGACACACCATTTTGTGTTTCTCACGCTAGGTCAAGTATGGGCGAAACAGTAAAGTGACGGGCACGTTTCGCGCCCGTCACTTTATTGTTGAGTGTGATACTGATGCTACTTTTCGGTCATCGATTCCTCCGCCATTCGGACCATGACCTTGACCATATTCCCCCCGATTTTCCCTCCGATGCGACCAAGTTGACGCGTAGGCATGTCTGCCCATCCTTTTTGTTCAATGTCGTCTAATAACCCCAAATCTGCCGCGACCTCATATTTAAATTGATCACGAATCGCGTTGGGCAATACAGACGGACCCTTAGACCACTTCGCCATCGTTGTCGCCCCCTTTTTTCTGGTACAGTACTAGTATCGGTCGCGGAGTCGTGGGGGATGTTAGGAGGATGGTGTCATGCTTGTTAGTGGATCACAAACGGACCTTGAATTACCGACCATAGAATCTTAGTATGAGAACACCACGTACCGCACACGATTAAAGGGAGGCTCCCGAGTTGAATGTGTCGGCAGATCACGACAAATTGATCACCATGGGGCAACGCCGCTTCACAGGCTTTACCCCCTATCAGGTGGTCACTTTTCTTAACCAAGTTTTAAAAGAGGAAGGCTTCATTTTTGGACTACGGCAGTTTGATACCGATTACGAATTGACCGTCTATGATATCCATGACGTGGGCGATGACGCCTGAAATAGGCGTCGGGGCTGTGATTTACCGCCAGGATACCACGCATGGCCGTGGCGAGATACTTCTGGTTCAACGAGCTCATTCGCCAGGGCAAGGCTTATGGGCTCTGCCTGGGGGACATCTCATGTGGGGAGAATCGCTCACGGGAGCACTCCAACGGGAGATTACCGAAGAACTCCATATTACTATTCACATCGGGCAATTAATTTATGTTGCTGAACTGCTGGGACCTAGCCATCATTTGGTGATTTTAGACTACGCAGCGACGGTTGCACGCGGACAACCCACTGTAGGCTCCGATGCCCGTGATTATCGATGGGTGAGTGCTCTCGAAATTAAGTCACTATCGTTAGCGCCAGGCATGGAAGCATTCTTAGCAAGCCCTAAGGTGAGGAGTACTTTGCAATGGGGTTAGTAATGTCTTCATTTCCAGGTTAAATCCGCGTTCAAAATGCATCCAAAGGAGCCTTAGAATGCCCTCACTGGCCGAACCTGAACGCACCATACTTGTGTCGTTGTGGGACAGCCGACATCGGTCCGATATCAACCAAGTCCAAGAGCTTCAAGGTCTCGTCGAGGCTGCAGGGGGACTGGTCATTGGCAGTGTCTCCCAACGCCGGGATAACATCCATCAAGGTCTTGGTAAAGGTGCTCTGGCAGAGTTGGTCGAGCGTGTTGCAGAACTTGATGCCACCACCGTCGTCTCCGACATTGACCTGTCACCGTCGATGCTAAACCACTGGTCGCATGCGTTACCCAACACGGTGCGCGTCTTGGATCGTACCCAGGTAATCCTAGACATCTTCGCCCAACGAGCGCGGTCTCGCGAAGGTGTCCTTCAAGTGGAATTGGCTCAACTTCGCTACCTATTGCCGCGTGTAGGCAGCTATCGCATATCGGAGCGAGCCGGTGGCGGCATTGGTACACGAGGGCCCGGCGAGACTCTCCTCGAAATGGACCGCCGGCGGATACGAGAAAGGATCCAGCGCATATCATCTGCCCTCATTGGTGTGGCCGAAGAGCGCAAGCAACGCCGCCAACGCCGCGCCCGGAGCTCCTTGCCTCTCATCGCTTTGGTTGGCTACACCAATGTCGGCAAATCAACCCTTTTTAACCGCCTCACCAGCCATACCCAAAGCACCGTCGCCGACGCGTTGTTCGTAACGTTAGATCCCACCGTACGCAGAATTGAAGTGCCGGGCTTTGGACCTGCCTTGCTGTCGGACACCGTAGGCTTCGTGGACCGCTTACCACACACCCTCGTCAACGCCTTTCATGCGACACTCGACGAATTGCGAGATGCCGACGTCCTAGTGGTTGTAGGTAACGGCGCAGCCCCGTTCTGCGAGCATCAGTTGGCGGCTACGCAATCCGTCTTAAGGGACGTCGAAGCGGCCCAAACTCCGCAAATTGTCGTCTATAACCAAGCGGACCGAGTGGCGTCCAACGAACGCCAGGCGACCGATTTATGGATTTCTGCCACAACCGGCGAGGGAATCGATGATCTATGGCAAACTCTGAGTCTTCGCCTTTTAGACTGGCGTCAAGCCATCACGGTTTTCGTGCCATGGGACCAAAAGGAGATTTGGCAAACCGTTTATCAATCTGCTACCATCGTTCGGCGTTTGGACATGGAACATGGGAGTTGGCTTGCCATCACTTGTAGCGCCCAACACCGGCATCATTTTAGGGCATACGAACCCCATGGCGTAACCCCACCTTGGTAGAACATAAGGGCGTAGTCCTGTGATTCTGCCTCATAACTGACGTTGGGATCGGGCGTGGTTCGTGATACACTGGAGCCATCAGAACTAGCCGGAACTTGGGAAAGGTGGCGCTTATGGCAACTGCACCAACATATTACATTAAGACCTATGGGTGCCAAATGAATGAACGCGACTCAGAAATTATGGCCGGTCAATTGGACCAGATCGGCTATCAAGCGAGTCCTACCGACGCCGATGCAGACCTGATTATCATCAACACCTGTGCGGTGCGCGGCAGCGCCGAAGACCATGCTTTCGGCTATATTGGGCAATTAAAACAAATGAAAGACTCGCACCCCGATTTGCAGTTAGCGGTGGCGGGTTGCATGGCCCAAGAGCCCGGCACGGTGGCCTGGATTAAGCGCCACGCGCCGCATGTGGATCTGGTATTCGGGACGCACAATTTACACGAACTCCCGCGATTACTCGACGAGGTATCCGAACACGACGAAACCGTTATTGAAGTCTGGAAATCGGCTGGGGACGTGGTGGAGCATCTCCCGTCACATCGTAACGACGGTGTGCGAGCATTTGTCAACATCATTTATGGCTGTGATAAGTTTTGCACTTATTGCATTGTTCCTTTCACGCGAGGCAAAGAACGGTCACGGGAACTCCGGTTGGTGGTTGACGAAGTAAGGGCCTTGGCCGACGAAGGCTACCAAGACATCACCGTCTTGGGACAAAATGTTAATTCATACGGCCACGATTTAGACCCGGTCCTGGATTTGGCCGACCTCTTGGAATCCCTCGCGAGCATTGACGGCATCCGCTGGCTTCATTACATCACCCCCCACCCCCGAGACTTTAGTCAGCGTCTCATTGAAGCGATTGCCCAAAGCCAGAAGATCACGCACCATGTTCATCTGCCTGTCCAGGCCGGTTCCAATCCAATCTTAAAACGGATGAACCGCAAGTATACGCGAGAGGGTTATCTAGATCTGGTGTCGCGGGTGAAAAAGGCTATACCGGACGTGTCTCTCACCACCGACATTATTGTTGGATTTCCTGGAGAGACCGAAGACGACTTTCAACAAACTCTCGACTTGGTGCGAACGGTTCGATATGATGCGGCCTTCACGTTCATCTATTCCCCTCGGGAGGGAACCCCAGCTGCGAGATGGGAGGGGCGAGATCCGGTGCCTAACCCAATAAAAAAAGATCGCTTAAATCGCTTGATGGAATTGCAATACCAAATTAGTTTAGAAGCCAACTTGAATATGCTTGGGAAGACCGAAGTCGTGTTGGTGGAAGGCTTGAGCCGAAAAAACCCTAACGTCTGGGCAGGGCGTACCCAATCCAACAAGGTCGTCTTGCTCGATCGGGATCCAGCCGTCGACCTCATTGACCGATTCGTTCCAGTACGCATCGAGCAGGCTAAAACGTTTTACCTAAGTGGATGCCAAGCCGGTGCTCCATTGTCTGGCCCCGCACCACGCCGTCGGATCGAGCTCCCGTTGATGTAGTGGGACTTTGAGAAAGGGATAGACAGGGTGAGTCTAAACTTAGTCCATGTCTTGTTTATGGTGATAACCACGACGGTGGGAGCGGGATTGGGACGATGGGTACGCAATCGTTCTAAACGTCTGCATTACCTTAAAGAAGGAGCGCGAGCGGTACTCTTTTTATTAGGTGGCGTAGTGGTGGTTGGGTACCTCGCCGCGACGCACGCCTCGGGAACCGCCAAAGCCGGCATTGCGGGCTTATATATTGGACTCATCTACGGCTTAATCGCGTCAGATCCGCGACCACGACACCGCCCACCGGAGACTCCTCCTAGCCCTAGTCAAAAACATTGAGACTTGGGCTTACATGGGATGCTGCCCACATATTATATTTTAACCTCAGATGGTGGATACTGACAGGACCAGGCACAGGCAAGAGGGTGACAAGACCTGAATAGAGCGCACACCGGCATTTTTTTGCTAGGCATGGGGTGCGGTATCGTATTTCTTGCCCTAGTGGAATGGGGGTGGATCACGACCCAAGGACTTACGATCCCGTTGAGCCAGCGGGCCATGGAGATCAATACCCAGAGAGTCATGAAAGCGGAGTTCCGAGCTTGGGGGCCGAGCCTGCGTCGCCAGTTGGACGCACAACTTCAGGTGCCCATCGACCAACAAACGACTTCCATTCTCGAACACCTGTCGATTTCCGTTGATGGCGTCGATTTCGGAGTGCCCATAAGAGCCCAACAGCAATTGCGACGACGATTAGCGCGAATGGCGAGCCAGGAGTTAGACCGATACGTGCAATCTCAGATGCAACCGTCAAAAATCGTTCAGACCTTCTTTCGTCCTCGTTTCTCGCATCGTGCAATCCAATTCCAGTTCCAGGTAGACGGCGTCGTTATTCCGGTAACCGTTCACGTCAAGTAGGCGGTGGGGCCGGCACTCCGTCTGTCTTTCTGCCTTGCTCACCACACCTTCCTATGCTATAATAAATCGGATTTACCATCACGCACGTAACCCTGACCTGGTGCTTTCAAAGTCCTATGGGGTTACGGAGGAGAAACCAGGAGGTGTAGGATGTCTGTAATTTCAATGAAGCAGTTGCTTGAAGCTGGTGTCCACTTCGGTCATCAGACCCGCCGTTGGAACCCCAAGATGAAGGCTTATATTTTTACCGAACGCAATGGGATTTACATTATTGACCTACAGAAAACGGTTCGCAAAGTGGAAGACGCATACAATTTCGTCCGACAAGTGGGAGCCGATGGAGGCCACCTTCTGTTTATCGGCACAAAAAAGCAAGCGCAAGAGGCCGTGGCGGAAGAAGCACGACGCTCGGGCGACTACTTTGTTAACCAACGATGGCTAGGCGGGATGTTGACCAATTTTGACACCATCAAGAAGCGCGTCAAACGTCTGGGTGAATTGAAAGAACAAGAATCCAGCGGAAACTGGGATCGGCTTCCCAAGAAAGAAGTCAGTTCCTTAATGCGCGAGAAGGAAAAGCTCGAAAAATATTTGGGCGGCATTGAGGGGATGAAACAGCTCCCAAGCGCCGTATTTGTCGTGGACCCTCGCAAGGAACACATCGCAGTCACGGAAGCTCGTAAATTGGGCATTCCCATTGTGGGCATTGTGGATACCAATTGTGATCCGGATGAGATCGATTATATTATTCCGGGTAATGATGACGCTATTCGAGCAGTGCGTCTACTCACGTCTAGGATGGCGGATGCCCTCATCGAAGGCCGACAAGGCGAGGCGCTAAATCAGGACGAAGTAGTTGTAGCGGAAGCCCAATAAGGGATTGAAGATATCCATGAAGGCGACCGTAAGGTCGCTTTCACTGCGAGGAGGATCTTGTGTGTTTTCAGCGAAAGATGTAAAGGTACTGCGTGATCGAACCGGTGCAGGAATGATGGAATGCAAGCGCGCACTCGAACACGCTGACGGTAACATGGAACGCGCGATTGATATCTTACGGGAACGGGGATTAGCCGCTGCCGCCAAGAAGGCAGGCCGAACTGCCACCGAAGGCCTCATCGAAAGCTATATTCATCTGCAAGGTCGCATCGGAGTGTTGTTAGAAATCAATTGTGAGACCGACTTTGTGGCCAACACCAGTGATTTTCGAACCCTAGCCCATGATGTCGCGTTGCATATCGCGGCCGCTCGACCTCGGTACGTGGATGCGAAAGACGTACCTGAGGCAGAATTGGATCATGAGCGCCAAGTATTGACCGCTCAAGCACTTAACGAAGGTAAACCTGAAGCCATCGTGGCCAAGATGGTCGAAGGGCGAGTCAAGAAATTTTATCAAGAACATTGTCTCGTGGATCAACCTTTTGTGAAGAACCCAGACATTACGATAGACCAGCTGATCAAGGAACATATTGCGCGACTTGGAGAGCAAATCACCGTTCGACGTTTTGTGAGGTTTGAGCGTGGTGAAGAAATCCTAGGAAATACCAATCCGACGGAGTAGGATGGGCACGCAAGTGCCCTTTTCTTTTATCAAAAAATAAAGGAGTACGACCATTATGACAGAATCCCCTGACCAGGCAAAATACCACCGCATTGTCCTTAAAATATCTGGAGAAGCGCTAGCCGGTGCCGCTGGATATGGTATTGACCCGATTGTCGTGGATAATATTGCACGACAAATTAAAGATGTGGCAAGTCTTGGGGTCCAGGTTGGGTTAGTGGTAGGTGGCGGGAACATTTGGCGAGGTCTATCGGGATCCTCTAAGGGAATGGATAGGGCCACCGCAGATTACATGGGAATGCTCGCTACCGTAATCAATGCGCTCGCCTTGATGGATGCCCTAGAAAAGCATGGTGTGGAGGTGCGCGTCCAGACAGCTATCGAAATGAAAGAAGTGGCGGAACCCTATATCCGTCGTCGCGCGATTACCCATTTAGAGAAGGGGCGCGTCGTGATTTTTGCCGCAGGAAACGGCACCCCTTATTTCTCCACCGATACGACCGCTGCACTGCGCGCAGCGGAGATTGAGGCGGACGTTATGCTAAAGGCCACCAAAGAATCCGGGGTCTATGATGCCGATCCAAGAACCAATCCAGATGCCCGCAAGCTCGATCAAATTGGGTATCTCGATGTGTTGAAAGAGAATCTTAAGGTGATGGATGCGACCGCAACCTCACTCTGCATGGACAACGACATTCCAATTGTCGTTTTCAACATGAATATTTATGGTAATATTCGAAAGGTAGTACTTGGAGAACCTATCGGAACCTTTGTAAGGAGCGACAACCATGCTTAAAGAGATTATTCAAGATGCCGAGCATAAAATGAAGAAGACGGTGGAGGTCTTCGAACGCGACTTAGCGGGCATGCGGGCAGGTCGGGCCCACCCCGCCTTGCTCGAAAAGATCTCCGTCGACTACTACGGATCTCAGACCCCGTTACAACACCTGGGGACCATTAGTGCGCCCGAGCCACGCCTCTTAGTGGTCCAACCGTTCGATAAGGGCTCCGTACTATCCATTGAAAAAGCGATTTCGAAGGCGGATATTGGTGTCTCCGTCCGTGTCGACGGACAACTGTTGCGGGTGAGTGTACCCGCCTTGACCGAAGAACGTCGCAAGGACCTGGTTAAACAGCTACGACGCCAACTTGAAGATCAACGGGTGGCGATTCGAAACATAAGACGTGATGCCGTCGACCACTTGAAGGGTTCGCAGAAGGACCATGAAATTTCGGAGGATGAAGACCGTCGCGGGCAGACCGAGGTTCAGAAGTTAACTGACCGTTATATCAAGGTCCTGGAAGACATCGCGCTCTCACGTGAGCAAGATATCATGACGCCATAAAGGGCAGGAGGTTCGATGGACACTTATTCGGAGGAACCAGCTACACAGCATCGGGCAACGCCCATTGACACATCCGCCGGTGCCTTGCCACGACACGTGGCCATCATTATGGATGGTAACGGCCGTTGGGCCATTCAACACGGCATGCCCCGTGTTTTGGGTCACCGGCAAGGCGTCAAGGCATTGAAACCTCTGGTCAAGGAATGTGCGCGCCTAGGCATTGAGGTCTTGACGGTCTACGCCTTTTCTACAGAAAATTGGTCACGCCCAGCGGCCGAAGTCAATACCCTCATGTCTCTCCTAGAAGAATTTTTGCACCAAGAGACCCCTGAGTTGAAAACTGAAGGCGTTCGCATCCGAACCATAGGCAATATTTCCGACCTCCCCGAACCCGCACAGAATGCACTGGCGTGGGCCCGTCAGGAAACCGTTAACGAAACGCGTATGGTCTTAAACCTCGCACTGAATTATGGGGGCCGCGATGAACTGGTGCGCGCGGTCAATCGGTGGATCAACGATCCCAGCGTCCCACAAACAGAGCGAAAGCTGGATCCAGGGACATTGGAACGGTATCTCGATACGGCTGGATTACCCGATCCCGATCTTTTGATTCGATCCAGTGGGGAACTGCGTCTGTCTAATTTTCTCTTATGGCAACTCGCCTATGCGGAAATTTATATTACCGACACGCTGTGGCCCGACTTCACAGCCAAGGAATTTTCGCAAGCCCTTTATACTTATCAACAACGAGCCCGCCGCTTTGGCGGCCTCGGTTAGGACGGCAGATGTTGTGTTAAGAACACGCGTGTTAACCGCAGTCATTGGAATACCTGTCATGTTAGTGTTGCTCTACGTAGGGGGCCCCATTTTGGTACTCGGCCTATGCGTATTTGCCACCGTCGCGGTGTGGGAACTTTTCCGTATGCTCCAGGGGCACGGCATTAGCTTCTTCCCATTTTCTGGAGCGCTGTGGATTTGGCTGTTGATTGCAACGAGCCTCATTCCTTCGGCGACCGTTCCGGTAATCGCCCTGGGGGGAGTCGGTGTGGCGTTGATTGCCCTAGTCAACCGGAACGCCAAGTCATTTGAAGGGGCGATTACGACGTCGTGGGCGGCCCTCTATCTCGGGCTATTTTTCTCCTACTTGGTGCGAATTCGACAGAATCCTCATGGTATGCACTTGGCCTACGTGTTTTTCTTTGTCATTTGGGCTACAGACACCATCGCCTACTTTATTGGGCGGCGTTGGGGTGCGCATAAGCTCTTACCAGCCATTAGTCCGAAGAAAAGTTGGGAGGGGACCCTGGCCGGGACGATAGCTGGCACACTCGTAGCGATAGTCTTCGCCCACTGGATCGGATTAAGCCTCCTGTCCGCCGGTTTATTCGGCTTCATTGTCAGTATCGTCGGACAAATGGGAGACCTCTTAGAATCCTCTCTTAAGCGTTACACGGGGGTCAAGGACTCCGGGGGCCTGCTCCCAGGGCACGGTGGTATTCTCGATCGCTTTGATTCCGCCTTATTTGCCCTACCAATTGCCTATTATTTATTAAGAAGCTTGGGCATAAGCTAGCATGTGATCTCCGACAGGAGCCGTGGTAGCATTGTCAAGATATTGGAGAACGGTTTGGATCTCGATCGCCTTTTCAGTAGGTGCCTACGTCTTTTGGCGTTGGTGTGTGGGGTATGTCTTACCGTTTGTCTTCGGCGCACTGTTAGCGATAATGCTCCAACCCGTCGCAGACTGGTTTGAGACTCGGCGGGTCCCTCGACCCGGGGCTGCCTTATTAAGCCTCGTCGTGGGGGGGAGTGCAACGATTTTAGTATTAGGGTCGGTCGTCTCGCTTGTGGCATCCGAGCTTTTGCAGTTGTCCCGTCGACTTCCCGAATATCTCACCCGCGGAGAGCAGCTAATGCAACACCATCGCGAGTGGGACACCACATTGGTGCGTCACCTGCACCTCTCACCCAGCTTGGTGAACACCTCGCTGACGACCCTCTATCACCTCTCCGAAGGACTGGTTCGAAGCCTCTTGTTGTTGGTCTTAAAGATACCGAGTCTTGGGCTCGTCGTGGTTATTGGAACCGTCAGCGCATACTTTCTCATCCGAGATCATCAGAGGATCAGCGCACATATGCTGGGAGCATTACCGCCTTCGATTCGGCCTCAATACCAAGCGGCGAAGTATGATATTGTAAATGGGACATTGGGGTTCTTGAAGGCCGAGGCGCTGTTGGTCTTTATGACCGCAGCGATTACCACGGCTGGGTTATTGGTTATGGGCATTCGGTATGGGGTCCTGGTGGGCATTGCGGCGGGATTGCTAGACCTCATTCCGTATCTAGGGCCCACCGCGATTTTGGGTCCATGGATTCTTTTGGCATGGGTCGTAGGCCATCACATATTAGCCGTGAAGTTGTTGATTGTGTTGTTAGCGGTGGCCCTAGTGCGCCAACTCCTAGAACCCCGCTTAGTGGGCGCCAACATGGGGCTGCATCCTTTGGTGGCATTGATGGCCCTTTATATTGGGGTTCGCCTATTTGGAGCGAGTGGAATCATCATCGGACCCGTTACAGCACTGATATTAAAGGTCGTGTATCGAGCACATCAAACCATCGGCTAGCGAAAGGGGGAAGCACGTGACGCATGTGATTGTCTTGGGAGCCACGGGCTCCGTAGGGAAAGCGGTTGCCGAAATTCTGGCTATCCACCCAGAAGAATTCGTGGTCGAAGGCTTGGTCGCCAATAAGAGTAACCAGGCGCTTTGGGAACTTGGTCAGAGACTAGGAGCGCGATGGATTGGGCTGACCGATGAAAATGCTTGTGATCCCATCACGGGACGCTTGAATGGACCCGAAGTGGTTCGGGGCATGCCGGAAATTTTGGATCATATTACTGACTCACCCCACTCGAAAGTCGTAGGCGCCATGAGCGGATTCTCTGGACTCGTCCCGACTCTTGTGGCGATTGAGAAAGGCCACGATATCTTGCTCGCGAATAAGGAAACCATGGTGGCCGCCGGAGACCTAGTGCGTAGTTATGCCGCAGCTAGCGGCAGTCAGATCATTCCCGTGGATAGCGAACATTCTGCGATCTTTCAATGCTTAGCCCAAGACCAGCCCGTTCGCCGTCTCATTCTGACGTGTTCTGGGGGACCATTCCGAGGAAGAACTCAAACGGAACTCAAATCGGTCTCAATTGCCGAAGCCCTCAATCATCCGAAATGGTCCATGGGCAAAAAGATTAGTATCGACTCGGCTACCCTCATGAACAAGGGGCTCGAACTCATTGAGGCCCACCAATTATTTGGGGTGAGCTATGAACAAATCGACGTAGTGATACACCCCCAAAGCATCGTGCATTCCATGGTCGAGTACATGGATGGTGCGACACTGGCCCAATTGGGTCAACCTGACATGCGAGTACCGGTACAGGTAGCGTTTAGTTGGCCACAACGATGGCCACTCCCCACGTTGCCGCTCGACTGGTCATCCCTCAATCTAACCTTTGAAAAACCAGATGAAAAAACTTTTCCTGCTCTGGCTTTGGCTCGCGATGTAGGACGACTCGGAGGGATGATGCCGGCAATATTTAATGCTGCCAATGAGGTGGCGGTCCAAGCCTTTTTGCAACAACGTATTCCCTATCTGGGGATTGTTCAAACTGTGGAGGCGACACTGGAGAAGATGCAACACAACGAGCCCATCACAACATTGGACACCGTCTTGCACGCCGATCGGTGGGGACGCGAGATGGCAAACCTAGTCATAACTCAAAGATTCTAGCACCGGAATAGGAGGGTTTCGAACCGATGGCAACCGTCGTGGCCCTGGTAGCGATTTTCGGGATTTTAATCTCGGTCCACGAAATGGGGCACTTTCTAATGGGAAAGGCCTTAGGCATGCGCATTACGGAATTTTCGCTGGGATTTGGTCCGGCATTGCTATCGCCTAAGTGGGGGGACACTCGGTACTCGCTTCGAGTGATTCCGCTCGGTGGATATGTGCGCTTGGCCGGTATGGAAATGAATCAGTCCGACGATCCCAACGAATATCCTAATCGACCATTATGGCAAAGATTTTCGGTCATTTTTGCAGGACCCGTGATGAACCTCATCCTGGCTGGGGTGATCTTCGCGCTGGCGTTTGGACCCATTGGGACCCCAACTTTCACGACTTCGATAGCTGCTGCGATCCCGCACTACCCAGCGTACAGCGCTGGCATTCGAGCCGGCGATCGGATTACGGCGATTGACCATCAACCGGTGAAGACCTGGGATGAACTAAAACATGCGATTGGCGCGCATGCTCACCACTCCACCCCCATCACGATGACCGTAGTGCACCATGGTGTCGTTCACCAAGTGCGCGTCCAGCCCCGATATGACAAGGCCCTAAAACAGTATATCGTGGGGATCCAACCCGCCACCATCACCGTCCACTTGCCGCCCTTAGCGGCCGTTCGTGCGGGTGCCGTCTATACCGTGAACCTAACCGCAGGATGGTTTACGTACATGCTGAAGATGATCGAAGGCAGGGCTCCCCTTGCACTGACCGGTCCAATCGGCATCGCCGTGTACGTCAACCAAGCTGTACAAATCGGGCTTTGGAACCTTTTCATGCTGGCGGGCGCCCTATCTGCCAATCTCGGACTTTTTAACATTCTGCCAATTCCCGTCTTAGATGGCAGTCGTTTATTTCTACTCGGACTAGAGGGGGTACGCCGACGCCCGATGAAGCCCGAGAACGAAAACATGATTCACATGGTGGGGTTTCTGGTGCTGATTCTTTTCGTGCTCGTCATCACCTATCACGATATCAGCCACTTATTCCGTACGGGGTCCGCGTTGTAATGGTAAGATAGAACCAGTACCCGGTCCGAGTTGCCGGCGACACCAGGATGGATGCACAAGGAGGTTTCAGCATGACAAAGGCCGTAAAAGTACGCGACTTGACCATTGGAGGAGGATCTCCGGTAGTCGTACAGTGTATGACCAAGACCGATACCCGAGACGTCAAAGCCACACTGGACGAAATCGCGCGGTATCGCGCCGTGGGGTGCGAAATGGTACGGGTGGCGGTGCCGGATCAAGAAGCGGCGACCGCGGTCGGAGAGATCGTGAAGCATTCTCCCATGCCGGTGGTTGCCGACATCCATTTCGATTACCGACTGGCATTAGCCGTGATCCAAAACGGCGTGGATAAGCTACGTCTAAACCCTGGAAACATCGGGGATCGGGATCGTGTGGAACAAGTGGTTAAAGCCGCGAAAGAACGGGGGATCCCGATTCGCATCGGGGTCAACTCAGGTTCCATCGAAAAAAGCTTGCTTCAGGACCTTGGGCGCACTGCCGCGACTATGGTCGAATCTGCAGCCCGGCACATCGCGATCTTAAATGACCTCGACTATGACAATATTGTGGTATCCTTAAAGGCCTCTGATGTTCCGACCATGCTGGCCGAGATC
>JAJYPK010000178.1 GCA_021795465.1 Bacillota bacterium | reverse complement strand
TTCTTTTGGGGATGTATACGAATTTGTTTATTGCCCTTCCCCGAGTCACCGTGCAGGGATCGGGGGCTTTGATGCCTGGCATGGGGCGCATGATGTCGGTGGGATTTTCGGATCCCGTGTTCATGGTGCATATGATCGTGGGAATGCTCTTGGCGCTCGGGGCGATCGCGACGGTAATCGTGGCCGTCAGTCTCAAGCAAACTCCCTTCATGATCATCACCGTCATTGGACTCATCTCGGTGCTCATCGCCGGGTATGGAGGGCTCACGTTTTTTATGAACGGTCAGCATAATAGCGCGTCCTACACCATGGCGGTCGGGTGGCTCTCGGCGTTTACCACCTATTTTATGGCCCTACGGGCCTCAGCGGGGTAACCTGACCCCACCACCTCAATATCATGGACAGGCTCGAGATCGGGAAGCCCGTGGTTGGGGAGAAACTTTCTGAGGCTTGGCGGCCGAGTTGGAATTATGCTGAACAGTGGTATGGTCTGCGTTAATTCTCAGGGATTGTGAATGCTCCGGGTTATTACCCTGGTAGCGTGGACATCAGAGCTGACCTCATGGAGAGACCGAGTGGGGAGCGGGTCTGATCCTAAGATTCTGCACTGGTAAGGGCCACCAGGAACGATGGCGGACGCATTTTTTCAGGGTGTGCGGATGTCCGTAGTCCAGGGTTCTGTAGATATCAACAAATCGCGTGCCGTGCCGCCGTTATCGGCTTCAGGGATTCGTCAAATGGCCTCGCCGACGCCACAGCACGCTTCGTCTTCGTCTCGCACTAGATTAGCGGCGGAACGAGCGTAATTAGCCTTGCATGACCTCTTCGTGGGTGCCGTTGCGGAGGCTGTGACAGAATTGTGACCGTTCTGACATGGACCGGCCACACGGATGTGACATTCTGAGGATGGTCGTAGAAGGCTTGCGTGACAGAAGAGCGTGGCGATCGCCAGGCTTCACGCATTCGGTCCAGGGCTCGCTTCCTGCCAGGCGAATAGAGCACGGGTTGCCCGGGTGGCGCACAACTGGCGCGAATCCATTGCGGAGGGCCGGAGAGCCGCCTTCCTATCGGTTTATCGGCGTCACAGGGGTCAAAGGAGGGCGCGTCATGGGGACCATGGGGAGATGGATGGTGATCAGTGCGCTGCTGTGGCTCGTGATCAACCTCGGGTTACTGGTGGGTTTGGGGCTGTGGCTTCGAGATTCTGGGGCGGTGCGCCACCGCGACGATCCCTTAGCCATTCTGCGCATTCGGTATCAGCGGCGGGAAATTTCGCACGACGAATACGAAAGGCTTAGGCATCTGCTTTAGGGGGAAGGAGTCCCGGGTGACTGGCGATGTTCTCCACCGTGGCGGATGTTCCCCGCATGCCGACTCATCCGGGAGCATCGGCGAGGACGTGCAAAGACCCGGCAGTCACGATTCTGGTGAATCACAGGACTTCCCATGACCTTCGACAGCGTGCCCACCCATCTCTTTACGGCGCTGTTTCACATTCTTTTGACAGGATAAACGGGAGATCACTCAGGAGAGTGAGAGAGAAGCCACTCTGAACCCATAAGAAAGGTCGGGGCATTCATGAATTTGATAAATTTGTTTAGACATCCGCGCCAATTGAAAGATTTGAACCCCGCGCAGATTGACGGGTTCATTCAGCAGACGCAGCCCATGGTGGTTGATGTCCGTAGGGCAGAAGAGTATCAAAGCGGCCATCTTCCTGACGCGATGCTGGCTCCACTGGGCACTATGGCGCGGGAAATGGAGAAAGTGGATCGAAATATTCCCGTGTTGCTTATTTGCAAAACGGGCCACCGCAGTCAAGCGGCGGCCTGGGACTTGCTGAAAATGGGATTTACCGATGTGCAACACCTGAAAGGACCAGTGGAAGCGCGAGAACAGGCCGGTCGAGCGTTCATAGAGAGGGCGGAGGCTGAGAGATCCCCAGTTTTTACCATTGCCGTAGCTGAATAGCCCGTATTTCCGCGATTTTTCCAGATAATTTCTATAGCCGGAATCGCGGCGTTTCGCCGCGGATTGGGGAATGACTGGTCTGCTAGACCTGGCGTAAGGGGACCCGTCGTCTGTTGAGGCGGACGGTTCTACGCTGGCAGGTGTGCCGGATGCTGCATAATCGAGACGAGTAAAGGGAGAATATCCATGTATATTCCAAGGTTGAACCCTTATGCGTTCCATATCGGACCCATAGGTGTGCACTGGTACGGCATCTTCATGGTCATGGCCATTATAGGAGGATCCTATTACCTGATTGAGCGAGGGAAACAAGCGGGATATGATCCCGATGGTCTGTCCAACGTGCTCTTGTGGACGGTGTTATGGGGGGTGATTGGAGCCCGAGTGGTGTTTGTGTTGGCCAATGATCCTCAATGGATTTGGACCGATCCCTTGCAAACATTGAAAATTTGGCAAGGGGGTTTAGCGTTTGATGGAGCCGTGGGGTTTGGCCTCTTAGCCTTCTGGATTCAACTGCGCCGCAACCCCTTATTATTTAACCATACCATGGATTGGGCGGTACCAGGGATTGCTCTGGGGATTTTTATGGTGCGAATCGGCAACATTTTCGATCACCAGGTGCTCGGTCGCATGACCGAATTGGGATTTGGTCGCTGGCCAGAGCAGCTCTGGGGTTCCTTTATCGGGGTCTTCTTGATTTCCCGCTACTTCTGGATTGAACGACATAAAGCGGTGCCGCCGGGCTATCAGTTTTGGTCGGCGATGTTTTATTATGCCATCTTACGCGGATTTATTGGTGAAACGACGCGGGACAATCCCCTTTACATTTGGCACTACCTGAATCCGCATTGGGGCATTGGGTTCACCACGTTAATGCAACTATTTACTCCGCCGATCCTCATTTTTACCGGCCTCATGATGCGACGCACCTGGCGGGCATCAGCCGCTCAATTGCCGGACATTTTTCGCCGACATCCTGTTAAGGTCTCGTCGGCGCAACAAGAGAGCGGGTTGCCTGGCCGAACGCTCTTGTGGCTGGTTGGAGCTGTCAGCATTGTCGGTGCGACTGCCTTCTTTGTGATACACATTCCGGCCATTGGGTGGTATTTGTTAGGGGCTGGAGTCGTCTTTGAGCTCACTACGGTGCGATGGCACCAGCGTTATCTCGATGTCCTGAAGGATCCCCCGGCGGGAATGACGCCGACGGGAGAACTCTACGCGAATCCCGGGGCAGCACACCCGGTTGCGGTGTGGCACGAGGGCATCCGGCGGGAATATGTGCAACATCCCTAAAACGGACATACCGAACTCCCGCCGCCTTCTTGGGGCCTCCGCGCTCGTCTACGGCTTGATTCTCCGGCATAGACTGGGAGGAACGCATTGGTCGGGGTGGTGCATATGGGGAATGGTGGAAAAAATTCGCCGGGTTTTGCGGCCGGATGGATCACGGCTTGCGTCGGATGGGTGGCGGTGTCATGGGTGATCCCCAACACGGTGGTGGGCGCGTTGGGGGTGATCGGCATGATGACGGGGGTCTTGATGCGATGGGAGCGTGGACACCGTCACTGGTCCGATCCCCATGGAGCTATGGAGGTTATGGCAGGAGGCACGGCAGGGGGGCTGTGCGGTGGCTTGATCACCATGAGTTTGGGGATAGGTGTGAACAGTGGAGCCATGGAACTCATGACGGCGAGCATGGTCGGAATGGTCGGGGGCACCCTAGGGGGCTGGGCGGCCTTTCGATAAGTGACTGTGGCGTCAGTGCATGGCGATAGGATCCGAAGTGTGGTCCCTGGCCGGGAGTAAGACGTCCCTCCCGGACCGTTTTAATTGGTCTGGGCGGTGTTGGCGCTAATGCTAATGGTCATCACTTCGACTAACATACCTGTCACAAGATTTGCCAGGTATTCTCGGTCTTACGGGGGCCTGGAGCCTCCCCAAAATCAGCCTGATGGGCAGGGATTCGCGTTTGGCTGACGGCTGGTTGTCAACAGCCTATGCCAACCGCGAATGCTATTGGGGAGGAGTACGCTGTTCCGACAGTTCCCCCAGAACCTCAAAATAGGACCGGTTAACACGGAAGCCATGTTGACAACTTAATGAGTCAAACTAATGACATAATAAGTTAGCCTCAACAGGCGGGACGGCTCACAGCGTGGTCCGCAGACGGGGGAACGATAAGCGCGTAGACGACCAGACCCAGCAAGACCAGGGCCCCACTGTTGGGATCCGTGCCCATGCCGCCGAGTACGCCAAAATCTTGGCCAAACCACCAGGTACTCCAGGTGACGCCGACCGTCAGCCACCAGGTGAGGCGCGTAGGGTGGCCCAGGATCCAAAGGAGGGCCAATGTCAGAAAGATCCCGACGACCCCGACGTTCCATGGGAGGGGGAACTGTACGATGGCTCGAGCCCCTGCGTAAAGCGGCGCCGAAAAAAGGGACGGTTGGGGCATGCGGGCTTGGCTCATAAGAAAGGCGCTGAACTTGTGCGACGACCACCAGCCGTTGGCAGGCCACGCCTGAAGGAAGGCGGCTAACGCCCACAGGGCGCCGATCATTGTTTGCCAGACACGCAAGAACCGTGGCGACCGCCACTGTGTGGGGGGCAGTAAGAGCACACCTGCAGCCAGCACATAAAACAGCACCGAGCCCGGGCTTCCTACTAACCAACTCCCACCAGAAAATAAGCTGCCGAACCCTTCGCCAGGTCCCCACACCAGGAGCCCCCATCCGACCGAAGTCCACAATCCGATGCGGCGCCACCGGGTCTCGCCGCCCAGCACGATGACGGTGCCGATGCCGATTTGCATCCAGGTGGCGACCAGGTTCCAGACGAGGGGATGGAGACGCCACAGGTGCATGCCTAAGCGGACGACGGCAGCGACGAGGGCCGGCTGGCCGGTCAGTAAGGGGGCGAGCGCTCCGCTAGTAGTGAATTGGGTGACCATGAGGGGCTGCGCTTGTAAGAGACCGTCCAACAGCCAGAGGCTTCCGAGACCAAAGATCAACACATTCCGTGCCGAACTGGAATCGGAAGCGAACAGCTGGAATTTATGCTGTTGAAGACGGGTGACCACAACGAGACCCCCAAAGGTGATCACCAAGAGGGCAATAACTAAATTCATGACGTAGAATACGGTGAGCGTATTGACATGCACCGGGTGGGTCACTCCCATCAGCAACGCGAGGCACCTCCTTGCAGGTTGCGTTCGTGGGCCAGACCACGGGCCGCTTGGCTTCTTGTGGTTGCATTATAGCCTCAGGGCATGGGGTCGGCATGACACGAAACGACTAATAAGTGCGCGCCCAGCATGGTCGCAATGTCATTGGGCACGATAAGCGCGCCCTGGCACCGCCGCGATGTTCTCCTTGGCTTGCGGCTCATCATCCAGCAAACGACGGAGGCCAGCGGAACGCAGGCACGTTTTTCCCGTCGTGGTGTTGGCGTTTCTTTGACCTGATCACCCAAAGCGAGTACGATCCGTTATTTGACACCCGTTCCGTAAGGTGGCTACCGTTTCAGACATCAGTACCCGATTGACGAATTGGGTGCCCATGGGTTTCCCAGCCCACGCCTCAAACAGGCAGAGATCATGAGTCCGTTGCGCAAATCGGTGTACGGTCTAAAGATAAATGATTCGCCCCAACCATCTGAATGAGCCTTTTGCGTGCTGGGGATCGGCGCATCGGATCGACCACGAGTAGGAAGAATGCTCTAGCTTGAGAGCGCGTGGCTCATGGACGTACAATTCTTGCATGGCATAGGCTAACGCGGGGATTGGTCGTCGCTGCATAGGATGTCTCGACGTGCATCATTTATGCAAAAACGGGAGGAAACGCCGGAGATTTTACGGAGATCTCGGTGCGCCATGCCGTGGCGCAAACCGAGACTTGTCGACCAAGACTCTCGAGAGATTTCGACGCGAGACGGATGCTCTCTCAATGCAGGAGAACCGATGTGGCTGTTGCTCTGCCCTTTGTCGTCATCCGTCTTCTGACACGCAACGCTCCATCGAGCGAAAGCCACTGGTTGTGAGGAAATGTGACCGTTCTGTGACACGGAGGATATACGGCTGACACAAAAGGTGGGTACCCTAAAGATAACCAAAATGGTCTGACCGGAAGGAGGTTACGGATCATGATGGGATTCGGAGTGGGCGGTGGTTTGGCAGGGATGTGGATCATGGGGCTGTTTGGCCTATTGATTCTGGTCGGTGTCATCGTCCTCATTGTATGGGCCATTCGGGCCTTGATTCCGGCCAACCGACCGGGGCCCTCGGCGGCGGTCGATCCCCTGACGCAATTGCAATTGCGATTGGCACGTGGGGAGATTACGCCTGATGAATACGAGGAGTTGCGAGCCCACCTACGCGATTAAGCATCGGTGACGCCGTGAAAATCGGGAACAAGGGGTGGAGGACGATGAAGCGGCACAACGGGCCTGTAATGGGGCTAGGATTGTTGGCGGCCGGCACGATAGGTGGAGTGGCCTTTGCGGCGACACGGGGGTCAACGAGCGTGACTCCGTTGTCTTCCCGGGCCTCCACCTATTTACGGAGCGTCAGCCGGATGGTGGGCGAACCGTCTCCGTCTCCCAGCTTCAGTGGTCGGGTCATGGTGCCATCACAGTTAGTCTCAGAAAGAATCAGCGGTGGCATCATGAATCAGGCGCACGCCGCGATGGAATATGTCGGATCCGGCGGCGGGAAAATGATGGGAAGCTCATCG
>JAJYPK010000177.1 GCA_021795465.1 Bacillota bacterium | reverse complement strand
GAATGTGCTGCCTGCACATTCACTTCCCCGGACAATCGGCTGACCCAAGCCGAGTTTGTCTGTCAACGCTGCGGACACACGGATAACGCGGACCACAATGCGGCCGTGGTGATCGCAGGGCGAGGGATCAAAAAACTTCTTTCCGGTGATCCGCTCACGAAATCTCACGAAACCACGCGGATTTTTCCACGCAAAAACTGCGAGGACTTTCAGAAACTAGGGCCGGAACGGTCCGAAGTCACGTCTGGGGAGACCTCCATAAGACATGCGAAGCCTACGGCTCGCACGCAAAAGTCGCAGAACCAGGAACCGCTCGGAGTGATCCGGGAACCCCCCACCTGAGTCCTCGCGGTTTTTGCGTGGACAACCCGTCAGGCGAGCTTTACAGTGAGCACTGGTGGTTAGGTGGCGGGAGAGTTCATTCACGCTTTAAGTATTCTGATGGAGGCCAATCAATGATCGTCCAATTAGAAGAAGTAAGCTTTGGGTACAGGTCCCACTTGATCCTGAACCAGGCCAATTTATCTTTGCAGGAAGGGTCCGTAGTCGGACTGCTCGGACTCAATGGTATTGGAAAAACCACGACCATGCGCCTTATTGCCAACATTCTCACTCCCACGAGCGGGTCCATCGAGCGAAATTTCGCCCATCTCGGCTATCTCCCCGAAGAACGCGGACTCTACCGAAAAATGACCGTCTCAAACTATCTGGCTTTTGTGGCGGCTTTGGATGGAGCACGCGGAGCGGTTGCCAAAACCCTGGTGCGTGACTGGATCTCTCGGTTCGCACTGGATATCTATGTAAACTCGCGCATCGACACCTTGTCCAAAGGCAACCAGCAAAAGGTGCAATTGGCGGCCACCATGATCGGAAAGCCCGATCTTTTGCTCTGGGATGAACCCTTTTCGGGACTTGATGCGTTAAACCAAGAGCTCCTCATGGAAGTTCTCCAGGAAGCGCGCCAACAAGGAGTCACCGTGCTCCTTTCCACCCATCGGATTGATGACCTGGAAACATTGGCCGACGCGACCTATATCCTATCGCAACAGCACTTTCACACCTATCGTCGCCCCGAACAGCCGGCCGCGTATGTGATTACCACCCGGGACCAACACCTTACCGTCAGCGCGACAGACCTCAGTGATTTGATGACGACGCTGATTCGAGAGGGTCAGGCAATCCAAGAAGTACGACCTCAAAGCGACCTCACAGAAGTATTTCGTCGTTTGGTTGCTCTGGATGATACCCCTAGTGAAGAGGTGCCGTAATGGATTGGCAAAAAACTCAGATTGTCGCCCGGCGCGAGTTTTCGGAACGCGCGGCGAAACCGGCTTACTGGATCACCACGCTATTAGGCGCACTATTGATGGTAGCCCTGATCTTTGGGCCTAGTGTGATTCATCGGTTATCCCATCCCGCGGTGACCGTGGGCAGTGTCGGCGTGCCAACGGCTCCACTGCAATCGGTCTACCGACAAATTCCTCATCACGGGCCATTAAAAGTCAAGGTCGAACCGACCTTCGCCCAAGCCACCCATCTGGTGAAATCTGGTCATCTCCCAGGGTTCTTCTCCCAACACGGGTCCCACCTCTACTATTATGGTTCACCGACGGCAAGCATCGATGCACTCATCGGAGGACTCAACCGTTTGGCTCTACTGCATCATTTGGGCCCACAAATTCTCCATACCGTGCTGAACGCCGAAACCCACACCTCTGTCGTGGTGGTCGCGATGGCGCCCACCACGGCCTTTATCGTGCGTTCGCTATCCATTTACGCTCTCGGTCTCGTTCTCTTCATGTTGGTCTTAATGTATGGTGTTCTTATCGGAATGTCGGTCGTGGAGGAAAAAGAAACGCGGCATGCAGAAATGATTCTTGCCCGCATCACGCCGAGCGCACTCTTATCGGGAAAGATCCTCGGCTTCGGAGGCTTGGCGTTCTTGCAGCTCGCACTATGGGCCCTGACCGCGGCACTTGCCTCCTTGTTGCATGGGAACCACACGCTCTTGCATGCACTCTCGATGAGAGACCTCGGATTATTTGCGCTCTGGGCGGTGATAGGGTATGGCCAATATGCGACGATCTTTTCCGCACTGGCATCACGCGCATCCCGCGCAAGCGAAATGAACCAGGCGACCATGCCTGTTACCCTCATTGTCATGATCGGGTACTTTGGGTCGATTCTTGCGTCGACCCACCCCGTGGGAATCTTGGCGGTCATCCTGCATGTTATGGCGTTCATTCCGTTCTTGGCTCCGATTATGGCGTTTGCTCTCTTGCAGTTGGGCGGAATGCCCTGGTGGCTTTTGGTATTAGATGTCCTGTTCCAACTCCTGGTGTTATCGTGGGCGCTGGGATACGCATCTCGGTTGTTCCGAAGACACCTGTTAAACTATCAACCGTTCACCAAACGCCTAAAAGGACGGCGATTTGGGATGAAAACCTTGGGGAGTAAACCGTCGTCTTAGTCCAATTGTGAAGAAAGGATCTCCAGGTCTCCCCTCATTCGACGCTCGGCCTGGTTCATCCAGGCCGGCTTTCGCTCTTGGAAAGGAGGACGGTACAGAGATGCGTGGACTCTTTCTATTTGACTTAGACGGCACTCTTTATGAGGGCGAGGCCCCCTTTCGCTATTTTACCCAAACCATTGCGCGTGGCATGGATGAACCGAATAAATCGCGCTGTTTAGATCCATGCGCCGCATATTTCGCCGCGAATTCTCGGGAAATCGTGGCGACCTGGGACGCCGTCATCGCGATGACGGATCCTTTCGTTGAGGATCCCAAGACCTGTCCCCAGGCCTATTGGGATACCTGCGACTACATGCTAGACGATGCCTGCTCGCTGGTGGTAAACCCTGCCTTGCGACAATTTCTTCATGAGGCCCATGGCCACGCCACCCTGGTCTTGGCCACGAATAGTCCCCCCGAGGCGGCGCTGCCTCTCTTGCGACGTCTCCAACTCTTGGACGCGTTTGACCATATCCATACCGAGGTTGGTAAACCCGAAGGTCTAGTCCCCTTGGGATCCCGTCTGGCCCCCGATCTCCCGTCCTATCATATCGTCAGCATCGGAGACAGTTACCCCAACGACATGGTTCCGGCGTGGCAAGCCGGTTGGCAGACGGCCCATATCAGTCCCAAGTGACACCCCTTGGGACCCTGCACAGTCCACGGCAGAACCATCCATAACGTCATTCCTTTCCTCCATCGGCAATTAATCTCTTTTGAGAGCTAGCGTGTCCTTCGCTAGATGTCCATTCATCTATTGACAGCCGGATCCCCCTTTCTTAGCATGAGGACACGACGATCGATGGTTCTGAATGCCCCGTGCAAAGAAAGGTGATAGAGATGAGCTATTCCCTGATTCTCGGGGGTGCTAGAAGTGGGAAAAGCCGCTATGCCGAAGCACGGGCTGCGACACTTTCCCGCCAAACTGGATGGCCCGTCATCTACTTGGCTACTGCCACCGTAACCGATGCTGAGATGGCGCACCGCATTGCACAGCACCAGGCTGAGCGTCCTGGGTCCTGGACGACCATCGAAGAGGACATGGACGTCGGCGACTGGCTCCACCAACACGTAGAACCGGCTATTGTGTTGCTGGACTGCGTCTCCTTACTATTAAACAATTGGATGTTTGCCCACTCCGATCAAAACGACGACACCTGGGCCTATCGCCCAACCCAATTTTACGAAGCCCTCTTGGCTTTTCCTTATCCCGTGGTGGTAGTCAGCAACGAAGTAGGACAAGGAATTGTTCCGGATAACGCGCTCGCGCGGCAGTATCGCGATGCGTTAGGGCGCTTCAACCAGCAACTAGCCAGCACGGCCGATCTCGTGATTTTCATGATCGCGGGTCTCCCTGTCGATCTGCGCAAAGTGGCCCCCTCATGATAGGCGGCAACTTTGGTACGACGACTGCCGCGCTAGGGGTTGACGCGATTGTCGGCGACCCACGATTCCTCCCCCATCCGGTGCGATTGATGGGGAGCGCCATCAACGCCATAGAAAAGCATGCCAACCGTAACACGCCCGGAACCCGAAGCCTCCGAGCCCGCGGAGTGGGACTCGCCATCGTTATCCCGGTGGGCAGCGCTGCCACCACGTGGGTTCTCATCTGGGCCAGTTCGTACATCGGTCCGGGGCTGGGAGCCGTCGTCGCGATTTGGCTCACCTCGACCACCGTGGCCTGGAAAGGCCTCTATGAGGCGGGAAAATCGGTGCGAGATCCTTTATCCCATCACGATCTTGACAGAGCCCGAGATGCCACCAGCATGATTGTAGGCCGTGACACCGAGCATTTACCGGAGTCCGAGTTGATTCGCGCCACGATCGAGACGTTGGCCGAGAATCTGGTGGACGGCATCGTCGCCCCGGTTTTCTACGCCGTCATAGGGGGAGCCCCGTTGGCGATGGCCTATCGCGCCGTTAACACCCTCGATTCGATGGTGGGCTATAAGAACCCTCGCTACCAGGATTTTGGATGGGCTTCGGCGCGGCTCGATGATCTCATGAATTACATTCCAGCACGACTTACAGCCGTGCTCTTATTTTTGGTATTGGCCACAACCCGCCTCGCAGCCCGTCAAGGCTGGCATGTCATGCGGCGTGATGCCCATAAGCATCCCAGCCCGAATGCCGGGATTCCGGAAGCCATGATGGCGGGAGGACTCGGCGTCCAATTGGGGGGCACCAATACCTATCAAGGCCGTCCTTCGCAACGCGCCCTGATGGGTGAAGCCCACCATCCCCTAGCGCTGGCCGATATTAGTCACGCGATGCGCGTGGTGCAAGGTATCGGCACCGTCCTGGTTTCCCTGACGCTGGTGCTTACCGTGGTGATCCGATGATGGTGCGATGGATGAAAAACATGGGCTTAGCTCTAAGTTTTGGAACCATTGTGCCGCTACCCGACTTAGGCTCGATCGATGACAAGACACTCCGATCCAGTGTGGGATTTTTGCCCATCGTGGGTTTAATTTTGGGACTCGCGCTCTGGGGGTTGAATGCGGCCTTGGCACAAATGTTGCCCCGAGAGATGGCCGCGATAATTGTCCTAGCGCTTTACATCATCGCCACGGGAGGACTCCATCTCGATGGGCTGATGGATACCATGGACGCTATCGGAAGCCGAAAACTTCACCAAGAAGCGCTTGCCGTGATGAAAGACAGCCGGGTCGGAGCCATGGGAGCCATCGCCGCGAGCCTTCTCCTCATCGGAAAAGCGCTCGCGTTTTCGAAATTTCCCATAACCGCCAATCCTGGTCCCTGGGTTGCGGTGCCTATGATCGCGCGGACCACGGCCATATGGTCCATGGCGTGGTCGCCGGCCGCAACAGAACATGGTCTGGGATCGCTTTATGCACAAAAAATTCCCCGCACGACGATGACCGTCGCCACGATGGGGGGATTACTCGGCCTCTGGGTGTTTTTACCCATCAGAGCCGCCGCGATTCTTTTGCTACTCAGTGTGGGAATGACCCTCGCTTGGACCCGATTCGTCCGCCATCGGTTTGGCGGATCCACGGGAGATACCTACGGGGCACTCATTGAAATGGTAGAATGGCTAGGTTTCTTGATACTCACGGGAGGATGGGTCCATGGATAGTCAAACCCCACACGGAGGACAGGTGTTTCGTCTGGCCCGACGCCTGAATCGGCCGGCCTCGCAAATTTTGGATTTCAGTGCCAACATCAATCCCTTGGGACCCCCGTCGTCGATGCGAGAGGCGCTGACCTCTGCATTCGACACGATCCGCCACTATCCCGACTCAACACATCATGACACCAAAGCCATTCTGGCCCGCCAAGTCGATTGCGATCCCGAGGCGATCCTGATCGGCAATGGGGCCGCGGAACTGATTGATATGGTCATCCGCTATCAGAATCCCCACCGCGTGATTGTGTTGGATCCGGCGTTTGGCGAATACCGAGCTGCCGCTAAGAGAAATCGGGTACCGGTGGTAAGTGTCCCGCTACACCAAGAGTCTTTTGAGACTCCGTGGCATGATATCTTATCGATCGCCCAGCCAGGCGATCTTGTCATCTGGAACAACCCCCACAATCCCAGTGGTCGATGCTTTTCGCGCCACACCGTGGACGCCTCTATAAAAGCCTTAACTGAGCGCGGAATCTTCCTCATGATTGACGAATCCTTTATCGACTTTGTTTCAGACCGGGAAGACGTGTCGCTACTTTCTTTGGCCACCTCCCCAGGATCCTTGGTGACCGTGGTTCGTTCACTCACGAAGTATTACGCTATCCCCGGTCTTCGCTGCGGTTATGCGGTCGCCGATCCCGACTGGATTCGCCGCGTAGAGGCTCTACGCGACGGTTGGAGCGTGAATCAGCTGGCACAGGTCGCGGCCCATGTCGGACTCTTGGATCACGAGTTTGCTGAGCGTACAGCGCGGTGGTTAAGCGAGAGTCAATCGCAGATCGAGACCTTGTGGACGGCAAGCCCGCAATATATCCGTTACCGAAGCTCCGTGAACTTTTTCCTGTTACGCTGGATCCATGAAAAGACCTCGCGCCAGCTCTCCGCGAGCCTCGAAGCTGAGGGAATTTTAGTGCGTCGCGCCGATGATTTTATTGGACTCGGACCCGGGTATTGGCGCCTTGCCATCCGAACCCTGGATGAAAATGTGCGGCTATACCGAACGGTCCAAGCGCTTCTCCCGAATCTCGACGATCCTCCCTAACGGCGATCACCCCAACGCTCAGAAAACTTCGAGAGTCTTGGGCCCATCCTATTAGA
>JAJYPK010000176.1 GCA_021795465.1 Bacillota bacterium | reverse complement strand
GGGATTCGGGAGGACTGGGATACGGCAACATTCGAGGATTATGCTCATCATGCGATTGTGCTCTATGTGCTACGAACGTATTTAGTGCAAGAGTATCACCGGATCTATGATGGATGCTAAAATTTCTCTCTCACAGGTGTCCGCTTTGCGGCAAAGTTTGTCCCTTATCAAGTAGACCGCGATTATCAGCGGTCTCAAAAAGGTGGCCGAAGGAACGTGAGAGTATAGTTCATCCGGTGCCACCTGGTGCATTTTTTGGGAGCGGAACTATGTGCACGATGCTCAGTGCATGTTCTCTGTAATTCCCCTAACGATTACTCCCAGTATAGCTTCCGACGGAGTTAATGTTCAGGCAGATGCTGTTAACGCTAAATATTGTGCGATTGCCGAAGCCTTCAATACGTCTGGCTTAACGTCCGGAGGACAAGATTTGTATAATTGGGCACGGTCGCAAGGATACACGATGCTCCAGACGGGACCTAGAATGCTGCCTATGCGTGGTGCGCTTCAGCGTGGGTCTGTAGTTACTATGAAGAGAGTTACTTTGTGTTGGGTGAGTCAGACATCTATGGTTCTGCATTGGCTTTGTTTATTCAGCAAGGATGTTCTTATACGACCATGATCAAGTCTGTCAGGCAGTGTAATTGGTGTTTTTTACGAGGGGCTTGGAGTAACCTCAAGGCGCCTACCTTCGTAAAGGAATCGTTAACCGTTGGATGGAAAAAGTACACAGCTTCCGATGATACGTTGTTGAGACTGGGCTCAGGCCTGTGTCTGCTCAAAACATTGGATCACGATAACGGATTAAAGGACTTCACGACCGCCAAGGCGATCTGTTTATACTGCGTCTGATTAGGTACGACTACCTTAAGAGTTTTTACGTACGTTTGATTAAAAAACATGATCGAGTACGACAATTCCATGCCCCTCCTTTGGTGTTCTTGAATTTCGTATCCAGTTCCGTATTTTCCGACATGGTATGATGTGATGAACGGGTTGTTTGGCCGTTTTTTGGCCTTCGCATAGGTCATGTGCGCCGCATTATACACGCCCACCGCGTCGATGACGGCTGCCTGTTTTGGCACACCGATGAAGCCCTCACCCTGATTGCTGTACGATGCTACGTGGGTCTTGAATATAAAGGATTTACCGTCACTATCGGTCGGGGAAGGTAGCGGTGTGAAGTTTTTAGGATATGACAGCGAAAAGTGATACAGGGTATTGCGATAGGTATTAAATCTCGATAGTACAGTGTCCGTTCTGGAAGAATTGGATGCCGGGATAGAGGCATCGCTGGTATGCGCGGTGCCTGGGACCTGATAAGCTCCATTTCCTGTTGGGGTGGCCGAGAGATGTCCACTAACACCACAACCGGCTAAAGCCAGGCTCCCCAGTAAGCCGCCGATTATTAACCGTGGTCGTTGTTGCATAAAAAACTCCTCCCCGAAGACCGCATCTCTTCACACAACGCTGGGATGACCCATCCGGTTACATGTGCATCATCGAGAAGTGACCGTGCTTGTCCAAACCCCATAAGGTGCCTATCAAGGTGCTGTGGGAAGAACTTGGTACAGTTTCCAGTTATCGACGCCGGGAAAGCTCTTAATCAAGTGAAGCCAGGGGACTCGTCCTTGCCAGAGTCCAGGCCAAGCGCGGTTAATCGCATTTAATTGAGCTACGCCACTGGGTTGGGGGACTAAGATGGCGTCGACACGGCCACGGGGGTTATGGAGAACTGATGAAAAATTGTAGTCTGACGGAATAATAAACTGGTTCAGGTGATGGGCGCGGACAATGATAGACCAGTCAGTAAAGGTATCGGCTAAGATCGTAAGCTTCGGGTGGGTATTGATATACCGAACCAAGGGAGTGGTACCAAAATACGGATCCCCGTTGTTGTAGAACATAGACTGACGATGAAAGGCGTGATCCAGTACGGAACCATCAGGCGATCCGAGCACAGGATTTTGGACCGCGTGAACCGTACCCACGGTTCCGGAAATAAAGATGGCTGTTAAGCCGATTCCGACGATAGCCGAAATAACCTTCGACCGTATGCGAGTGCCGAGTAACTTTTCTGTTGCCAATGCCGTTAACAAAATCCCGTTGGGGATGAACTCCAGAAAGTATCGATCCCACTCACCGAGATGACCTTGATAAGCAAAGACGATTTCTAATAATTCGGCGCCCAAGGTGCCGGCTACCAACACCATCGCTCGAGCATCGCGACGCTTGCCAAAGCAATACCAGAGGGCAATAAAGAATGCAAAATACAAAGGCCAGTAAAAAAGGCCGAATCGTCCCACGTAGAGAAGCGTGCCGATAATATGGTGATAGGCATGGGCCATAGCGGGTGTCATGTACGCTCCTGTTGCGGTTTGAGCTAAGTTGCCATAACTGGAGTTCAAAAAATATAAGGGATCTTTCATAATGGTCCAATTGAAATAAATCCAGACCCCCCCTCCGAAGACGATGGGGGCTCCCAGAATAATGGCCGACCCACGCATTTTGGCTATGGAAACTTTGCCCCATTGCGCTAAAATCAGTGCAAGAATGACGAACGCTCCGAACGGCACGGCTTCGTACCGCATACCCAGACCTGCCGCAAGCCATAGTCCGCCCATGACCAAGCGCCGCAATGAATTGGTTTTTAAATAGTCCAGCACCCCGCTGTATGTTCCCAATAGACAAGCCACCCACATAATGTCGCTCATGCCGTTGGCGCCATAGAGAACGATCAGCGGGTTGAGCGCAAAGCATAACGTGAGAACGATGCGCAAGTATTTATTTATCGACATGCCTCGTATAATGCGATGAAGATGATAAACGGCTACGATTCCTAGTACTATGGAGACTACGGATCCCGCTAAGCCCCGAGCGACGACGGCCGGGAACCAGGGATGTAATGCCACGATGGGTAGTTCGAGCATACTCGGTAGGGGATTCCACACGAATCCGATGGCCCCAAGGTGCGGCATTCGACTGAATAAAACGTAGTACGCATTAGCCACGCGAGATTGAGCATCTCCGGCATAGTAGTGCAGTCCATACACGAGATACACGCATGAAGCGGCATACACGGTCATTGTGATGAGGAGTAGCCATCCGGCTTCGGTGATTTGAAAACGGCGATGCGGCTCTGGTTGGGTCGCTGGAGACGAGGTTATGAGAGAATTTTTGAGGTCTGATGACTGTGAAGAGGTATGGATCATTTCGAGGCTCCTATCGTGGATCTGGATACATGAGAGTCCGAGGTTATGAGGTCTCCGGGGTTCTTCTTTCGGTCTTTAGGTTTGGTTGCATTCGCCGAGAAAAATCCGTAGACCAAAATCATCCCGATGAATAAGAGAATGGGGAACAAATCCAACACCCAAAACATGCCCAACATACTCAACAGGGCTACGGTTACGACACCCATGGAGCCCAGCCCAAGAAGAAGTTGCTTGCGAATCATGTTACTGACCCTCCTATTCTCTTACGAGGCATCTTGTTGCCCCAGATGGATATTGGCTTGTATCTTAGTCCAGTCCACTAACCCGTGCTGAGTCTTCTCCCAGTGAGAGGGTTTGGTAATAAGTTGAACCAATGCCTTCCACGAGGCGAGGGACATCATGGCCCAATAGATGGGCGTGAGCAATGCGTAGGGCACTAAGTTCCAATCGCCTCGTTTGGCAACGCCTACGGCATTGAGATACGTAAACGTGAAGTTACCTACTAAGAGATTGAGCATTCCTAGGTAATAGATCCCTGGCGGAAATAACTGGGGAATGAGACCCCAATGCGTCATGAACCACAGCGAGGTGATGAACCAATAGACGGGATTTAAGAGAAACATTAAGGGCGTGCCTAAAATGGCGAGTTGAAAACCCCAGAAACCCCTACGGCCCAACTGTTTTCGCAGTTGGCGAGGATGGCGCATGTGCACTAACCACGTTTGTAGGTAACCTTTAATCCAACGAGAGCGTTGTCGGACCCAATTCACAAAGTCCGAGTTTGCTTCTTCGTACGTTGTGGAATTCATTACGGCCGTCCTATACCCGGCCTTATGGAGACGAATTCCCAAATCCGCATCTTCTGTCACGTTGTACGGGTCCCAACTGCCCAACTCTTTAAGGACCGTGGTGCGGAAGTGATTAGAGGTGCCGCCCAAGGGGATCGGCATTTTTGCGGCGTGTAGTGCGGGGAGCAGGAGGTCGAACCATGCGGCATACTCTGCGGTAAACCACCGGGTTAAGAGATTTTGCTCCGCATTGAAGTAGGACAGTTTGGCTTGCACACAACCTAAGCTTTCTGAGCCGTGAAGAAAAGCTAAGAGAGCCTTTTTGAGTTGGGTGGGTTCTGGCAAATCCTCTGCGTCATAAATTGTGACAAACTCACCGCGAGCCCGTTGAAGGCCAAAATTGCAGGCTTTAGGCTTGGTTCGCGGTTCGGCGACCGGGACCACCACAATTTCGATGAAATTCGGCAGATTGGCTTGTCGAGCGGCCGCGATCGTCGTCACATCATCTTCTTCGAGGAGCAATTTGACATCGAGCCGGTCTTTAGGGTAATCCAAACGTTGGAGCGCCGCCGTAAGGACTGGTAAGACCGAAGCCTCGTCTCGGGCGGGAATGAGGATGGTGTAGACGGGCAGTTGGTCATCCGTCAACTGCTGCACTTCCTCGTCCGTAAAGCTGAGTTCGTGATTGGCTTGGGTACCTTTGTGAATGATCCAGAGACGATGTCCGACCAAAATGGCATACGCGGATACCAGGATACTGCTAACCACCGCCAAGGATACGTTCGTTCGCCAGATCCCAACTCCAATCAACAATGCGAGCAAGAGACAGAAGACGAGGATCTGTTGACGTGTGACGGTGGTGGTGGCAGAGTCATCGGGATTTTTATCCAAAAGATTTGTCAAACTCATTTTTAAGTCGTGGTCGCGGTAGTGCTCCGCCAACTGCGTGGTGATGTCACGACGGCCAGTGATTACGGCGGACACTCTTTTATGGGATTTGGCACTGAGCACGGCCCGTCCTTGGCCATCAAACGGATTCGTCACAGCGACCACAATTTCATCAGGAGTCTGCCATACGGGGATCATGTCATATTTTCGCCATTCAGCTTGAGTGAGGTGGCCCCATGCTTCTGAAAGCCTTGGGTTCGCGTTGATCTCTTCTCCCGCCTCTAGGAGATTAATCGAAGGGATCCCGGTTTGTTCACTGAGTACTTCCGCCACATTCCAATGCGTCATGGCCTTTAATGACACTAAAAGATCACCCAGCACACCGCCGTTCCGATGTTGAAGCTCTAAAGCATTTTTCAACGTCGCGGGCTTGAGACGATGGGATCGGACGGCAATTTCCCCAAACCTTGGGCGGCCCTGGGAAGCAGAACCGTAGACATCCCATTGTGCCAAGGCCAGATCCACATGGCTGGTTTGGAAAACCCGCACTTGGCCAAATCTCTTAAGGGCGTTTTGGGTCGCTTCGGTTAGGGGTTGGAAAGCCGCTACGCATAGGGCTCCGTTGTCCCAACGGAATGGGAGTACACCAAAGGATTCAGCTTCTTGGGCTGAGATGATATGGCAGGCCGAACGATCGACGGAATCCGCCAAGATTGGTTGAGAATGGTCATCGGTTATCAAGGTGATTGATGGGACCTCATCCCAAGATTGCGTCGATACATTGATCATCTAATACCGCTCCTTTTGCCGATTTGTTAGGGCTCTCCGGCTGCGTTCTGACGTCGATTACGTACACCTGTTAACCATACGTGGGATATGACGAATTGTCCGTCTCATCGACTGTCTCAATGTTGTGTCTGCACCTTAGGCATGAGTCGGTGCAATACTCCTCGAGAAGACAGTTTGTGCGAGGGTTATCAAAGTCTGTCGGGTTGCCGCGGTGGCGGCCGTCCAATGCCCACTAGACTGTGGGGTGACCATGGCTTGTACGGGTGACAGAGGCAACACACGACGAGATATGGCCACGCTCGTCGGTACGACGGGGATGGATTGTGGAAAGGACGCAATGGACCATCGCATGTAATGGATGTGCCCTTTATATAGAATCGCGTTGTTCCATTCTACGTCGACATAGGTGGATCGTCGCCCTCCTACATGGTTTGGAGGAAGTTCTACCGCGTAGGCGGTAGCGACCACTCCGGGTAACAACTGGAAGGATTGCACGGCGGCCAGTGCGTCACCGTGATATAGCAAGCAGGAGTGAAAACCGTAGGTGGCTAACGCCGTGGCGTTGGGGGTGCTCCACATCTCTACCAACGCTTGCTTCCCAGTTTTTTGTGTGTAGGTGTCCGCTTGGGTGGCTGAACCCATTCCTAAAACCGATGATTCGTTTGCGTAATAGACGGGGGTCTTGGAAAACGAGGCAAGTGAGGGTAAGAAGGTGTGGACGTTGTAGGCGGTAACTTTAGAGGGATTACCAAAAGAGCCTTGAGGCAACGAGAAAAGAGGCCAAAGGAGGGCAAAAGCGGTACTGGACATGATTACCGCACTGCCGATGCGCCCCCATCCGGGCAGCTTAAGTCGATGGCTCGAGCGGTTTGCAGGAATCTCCAGCCCAAAGGGACGAAACAAGAACATGAGCGAAGTTACCAGGAAGGCAAATAAGACAAACCCCAGGGCAGGATGGATGTATGCAAATGTGAAGTGCGGTCCAATAAAATGGACAGCCACCACAATGATCGCCAATCGCATCCAATTCAATACTAACGCCCCCACCAGGGCAATCACACTGATGGCCAATTTACTTTTGAAA
>JAJYPK010000027.1 GCA_021795465.1 Bacillota bacterium | reverse complement strand
ACGAATAAATACTCAATCCATCCACCCATAATCATAGAAAACACCATCAACCAACGTGCCGTGTCGGTTTTGGTGTGAAAGGGACGCAACATAAATCACACTCCTCCCTCCATAATAGATACTGACGTTTATGGCATATCTTGGTAGAATTAAATCGCACTCCGTGGGGGGTGAGAAGGGGGGTAACCCCTCATTCATGGTGGGAGTTTTCCCTAGGAAGGGGTGATAGGAATCGATGACCGCTCACCCAATAAGGATTATCCTGCTTGAGGATGAACCACTCTTCCGAGAACTTTTAACCTCAACCCTTTGTCGCCGCGCTGAACTAGAGATTGTGGGGGCATTTCAGGATGGGCAAGAAGCTTTGGCCCGGGCTCCGGAATTGAATCCGGATGTCGCCATCCTCGATATTGAGCTCGGGCAGAATGAAACCGGGGTCCATATCGGCTTGCGGTTGAGGCAAATGTTACCGGATCTCGGGATTGTTCTCCTCTCGAATTACGATGAACCGGAAATCTTGACGGCTATCCCATTGAGCCAAGTCCATGGATGGTGCTATCTGCTTAAAAAATCCGTGGCCAGTCTTGATACCTTAGTCCGTGCCATTGAGGGATCGGCTTCAGGACTCATGGTCATTGATCCCCATTTGATTCGTGCGTTTAAACCGCGCCAAAGTGGTCAACTCAGCCGCCTTACGCCGCGCCAGCAGGAAGTCCTTGCCCTTTTGGCCGCCGGATACTCGAATCATGTGATCGCCGAAAAGCTGATGATTACCGAAAAGTCCGTAGAAAACCAAGTGTCCTTGGTTTATCAAAATCTTGGGTTGCAATCTGGGGACACTAAAATCCATCCACGTGTCACCGCAACCCTTTTGTATCTCAATGAGAGTCAGCATCATGGGTGAGATCTTGTCGGGCATAACGCAACCGAACCAAGACCCATCCTCAACCTAAGCTTACCCGTTCCGATCATAATAGGGATGGTGGTCAAAGTCTTTGGCCTGGTTTAGCACCGCCCCAATCACCTGGGATCCGGTCTGTCTCAATTGTTGAAGGGCTTTGAGATCCAGGCGTCGCGAATTAAACCGAGATTTTATGATGTAGAGTACGCCATCGGTGTGCCCCCCCAAAGTCAGAGCGTCGGCCAAGCCTAGAACCGGAGGCGCATCAATGAGAGTCATGTCAAATTGGTCTTTTAACGTGCCTAGAACATACATCGAGGCCTCCGACCCCAATAAATCGGCGGGATTGCGGGGCAGGGGGCCGGATGTCAAGACCGACAAGTGTTCGACGGGACCGGCTTGCAGGCAAGAAGTTAGACTCAAGCCCTTTGTGATCACGGTCGTGTAGCCCTGAAGGTTGGGCAAACCAAAAATCTTATGCTGGGCTGGGCGTCGCAAATCGGCATCCACTACCAAAGTTCGATTTCCTGCCTGGGCCATGACCACCGCCAGATTGGCGGCAGTTAGAGATTTACCCGATTCACGTACCGCTGACGTCACCAGGACCGTGTGTAAATTGCGGAGGATTTGAACATATTCAATACTGGTTCTTAGCCCTCGATAGGCCTCGCTCCACACGGTACTCCGTGCAGAAAGACTGACTAATTTCGGATCCAGCTTCATGATATCCTCCTACTTTCCTTGAGCTTCTGTGACACGGTTGGACGTTCTAACTCGTTTAGCTGGTAGTGGTGGTACTTCCGCCAAAATTGGCAACTGAGTGCAACGTGAGAGGTCGTCCGCGGTGACGATGGAGTCGTTCAGTGCCTCGAATCCGATCACTGCCAAAAGCGTCACGATCAGGGCTCCTAAGCCCAGACCGACTTCAAGTACCAGCGCCTTCGGAGAAATCGGAACATGATTGACGATCCCGGGACTGACTTGGCGTAACACCGATGACCCCGTAGCGCTTTGCGCCTTTTCAACTAGCACCGTGGACACGGCGTGACTAAGGTTCGCTGCGCGTTTAGCGGTGGGCCCATCCGCCACAATCCGAATCACATTGGTGTTGGCTTCAGCGCTGACGCTTACGTCGGCGGCCACTTGCGACAGCGGTAGAGGATTGGGAAGAAGCTTTTGTGCGGCCTGCAAGAGGACCGGGCTCGTCGCAAGCGTGGCATACGTGCTCACGAGACGTTGCCCAACGATCAAACCATTTACCAAATTCTGCCCCGTAGAATGATACGGAATGACCATAACTAGACTATTGCTTTGATAAACCGGAGCAATCTCCCATCGACTTAACGCCCAACCTGACGCGGCACCAAAAGTTGCGAACAGAATTATGATCCAGAGCCGTCGTTTCATTGCAGCCGACAGGGCAGTCCAATTCATCCAGGCAACCCCCTCTTTCCCGTCACTGGGCTCAGTCTAGCGGGCCGCTTTGAATAGGCGCAATCACCCCCAATGGGTGATTGCTTCGGGTCACCCGTTCATGATGCAATCTTCTTAAGATGTCTGCCTATATAGGAGCGATACAGCGACATGAGTCCTGGTTCGGCGTTAATTGTCATGACCGCCACGATTGATCCCGGACGCTTAGATAACTTGGTCCTGGCAAGCCCAATGCTTCGATGGCAACAGTATCAAGAGGCACTGGCGTTTTGGTTAAAACATCCCAGCGTAGCAGCGGTGGTATTTGTTGAGAACAGTGGTTTCCCGGTCGATTTCTCGCCATTGAAAAAAGCTTACGATCGGATGGCCAAACCGCTAGAAGTGGTTTCATATCGAGGCAATTTGGGAACGAGTGAGAAGGGGCGGGGGTACGGTGAAGGGGAAATTTTGAACCGGGTGCTTGAAGAAAGTCATTTGATACGGGACAATCAAAGTTTTTTTAAAGTTACTGGTCGTTTCAAGGTGCTTAATTTTGGAGCATTAGAAAAAACGTCACGCCCTCACCCTGTGGTGGTGAACGAGAGGTCTTTGCGAAAGCGACGGTGGGTGGATACCCGATTCTTTAAAATGACGCCAGAGTTTTACCGAAGACACTTGGCGCACGTGCATTATGAGGCCCGGTCTATTGATTACATATTAGGTGAGGGTTATGCGCGAGTCTTGCATCCTATGCACTTGCCCGCATTTCGGTTTCCGATTCATGTGGTGGGAATCGCAGGAAATGGTAGTAGTTATCAGGACTCTTCATTCAAACTTGCCATAAAAACCCTATGCGCCGCGGCTGGACGCTACCATGTCTAGAGACCCGCCGATCCCGGCACGCCGGCAGAATAGAAGACGTGGGTGCCAACGGGCCAGCGGCATGCGTCCGGCGAGGCCACGAATGCGGTAACTCCGTACCTCTAAGCGAGGTGTATCTAGGATGCGCCATCGGAAAGAAGCCGTGCCAGCAAAGAATGGTAACGATAGCCAACGGGATTGATTGACGGATCATAATACGTGGTGAGTAGTAACGGTAGTGAATCAGGACACGCCACGCGAATCGTTTCTCCTTGACCTACGGCTTGTTGCGCCGGCTCTTCAGACACATAGCATCTGAGCATCAAGGCTTTGGTCCAGGTTTCCTCGCGGCTGAGACATTGTGGCAAGGGAGGTGAAACCTGATGAGACAACTTAGGAAAGGTGATGTCGACCGTCCCGATTTGGTTCTCGCGATTATATTCGGCCCATTCGTATACAAGAATCCCCAGTGCCTGGGCTTGTTGCTGAACCACCAGGCTGGTGACATCGTGGTCGATGTGACCGCCTTCAAAACCGTGGGTGTAAATGACGTCTGGTTTGAGCCAAGTGATGATATTATGAATCTCCTGGCCCAAAGGTCGAAGAAATCGATGGAGACCACGGTCCGGGAAACCAAGACAATGAATATGGTCAGGAAAAATGCGGGCCATCCCCAGAGCCTGTTCCGCTTCACCACGACGTCGGTCTACAATACGTCGCAACACCCGATTCGGAGCGGTCCAAGACCAGCCGCGACCGTTGGTGGTAAAAACCACGTCAATGGTGGCGCCGTCCTTGCGTTGCCGAACGAGGGTCGCACCGAGCCCGATCGTTTCATCATCGGGATGTGCAGCTATCACCAAGACCCGGCGTGTGCTAGAGGGGTCAGCAGGAGACGGTTCAATATGCCGACCAAGCATGAGGCGTGGGTACCGCGCTAGCCCTCTGATCCAGTCTGAGGTAAAAATCACGGTGTCTGTCCAATGCATGCGATGTGCCTCCTTTGGCCAAAGTTAAGATCGGCAAGTGTTTGTCGATTCCTGGCGTGTGTTTTCAGCGCCTACTCTGGTTCCGAGTCGATCCAAATTGGGGAACAGTTCCTAGCACATCAAGCCGCATCCAGTGTTCTACCTCTTCTTCCGATGCGGTGCCTGTATCCAGGCTATCTCGGATCGTCGCGAGTAACACGGCTGCCATCAGCGACAGCAATCCGGCTAACAGCTCAGCCCGTAAGGGATTCGGAGAGACATGACTGAGGGCTCCAATGGCTGGTGCCGCTATGGTCACGATACGGGTTCCCACCAAAACATCCAGTTCATCCTGCAGACCACTGCACAGGGCATTGGCCAATGCGGCAGCACTGTCTGGTGTTGGGGCAGTTGCCGTAACGCTAAAAAGGTCGGTGTTAGGGATTTGGCGTGTCACGACGTTTTCTTCAATGCGGGTTTGTGACATAGGCAAAGACAAAGCCTTTTGGGTTAACGCCAACACTCGTGGACTTGTAGCCATGGCGGCAAAGGTCGCGGTGAATTGGGTTCCTTCTGCAAGGCTACTCAGTTGGTGTCCCGGCACGACCATTATCAGTGCAGTAGTGTCATAACGCGTCGGGATCACATAATGGTCGACCGCAAATGCTCCCCCAGTACTCATGGCGATTAACCCTAGACTTATCCCTATGTGGCGGCGGATTCGGAAGCCGAACGACACGGACATACCCTCCTTAGAACAATGCACCACCGATATGTTTTTACCTTAAGAGAAAGCAGGCAGGGAACGCCATCGCCTATTTGGGGTGATTGCATCTGGTGACTTGGAAGCGAAGCGTCGCCATGCGTCCTCACGTGAACCAAATCTAAAGCATCGCCGGTAATACGAGGGTGAAAAGTCTAATCACCCGTGATAGAGGATGGAAAGACTGAGGCCACTTCGAAACAATGAGATGGTGGATGACAGAATTCTTAAGGGAGAAGGATTTTAATGCGTCACTTGGTACTTGGGTGCCCTGTAGATGACCTGGGAATCGAGACTCTACTGGTGCAAGTCGAACGATCCCTGACTACTGGTGTGCAGCAATGGTACACCTCCATCAATGTTGCCAACTGGTATGCTTACACCCACCAACCCCAAGTCGCCAGCCTGATTAACCAGGCCTCCCTGATCAGCGCGGATGGTTGGCCCATTTATTGGGCCAGTCGTATTTTCCATGGCTTAAAGATCCCTCGGGTGCCGGCCTTAAAATTTCTTGATGTGGTATGTAAAAGGTTCAGTTCAGATCACTTGCGTGTGTATCTTCTCGGCGGTCGGCCCGGAGTCCCCGAACTCGCGGGGATCCGGTTGGAGCGCCAATATCCGGGATTAGAGGTCGTGGGATGCCATAGCGGGTATTTCAGTAATCCAACCGACTATGAAGCGGTATTGGCTGATATCAATGCGTCGCAAGCCGATATTCTCATCTTGGGAATGGGAACCCCGCACGAACAATCGTGGTTGACGCATTACTTATCGAGAACTCCGCTGCGTTTCGGTATCGGTATCGGAGGCGGCATGGACATCATGGCGGGTTTGAACACCAGGGCTCCCGGATGGATGCAACAAATCGGTTTGGAATGGTTTTATCGGTTGATTCAGGAACCTTTCCGGCTAGGCCCCCGTTATTGCACGACCTCGTTGGCATTTCTCCTGAAGTGTAGTCAAGAGGTCCTCCGACAGAGGACTGATCGCAAAGGCCATCGGGCCCAAAATGACGGTCCGGCATCAACTAAAAAGGGGGCATGAGTCTCATGCGCGCATTAGTGACCGGTGGAGCCGGGTTCATTGGATCGCACGTGGTTAGAGAACTCCTGCATAAAGGTCACGAGGTTGTGGTAATTGACGATCTCAGTACCGGGTTTATGGAAAATCTCGCCTCGGTTCAAGAAGAAATACGCTTTATCCAAGGCAGTATTGACGATCCGGACTTATGGCGGACTAGCCCATCCGATTGTCAAGTGATCTATCATCTTGCGGCATCAGTCGGTAATCAGCGCAGTATTCTCGACCCCGTGAATGATGCCTCGGTTAACTTGGTCGGTACACTCCATTTGCTCAACGCGGCGCGGACGCATCGCACGGAAAAAGTCGTGATGGCCTCGTCAGCTGGGATATTTGGCGAACCTGTTCGTTTACCCGTAGATGAGGGCCATCCAAAAAATCCGGACTCTCCTTATGGCGTCACTAAACTGGCCGCCGAGCAAATGGCCTTAGTGTATAGTCGATTATTTGGTCTCAGTACCGTAGCACTGCGTTACTTCAATGTTTATGGCACGTTACAACGTTACGATGCCTATGGCAATGTCATTCCCATCTTCGCCCAACAAATGATAAGGCGCCAACCGCTAACCATTTACGGAGACGGTCATCAAACTCGAGACTTCGTGAACGTGGTAGATGTGGCAAGGGCAACCGTGGCGGCGGGGATGTCCAAACACGCATCCGGGGTATACAACATCGGGAGTGGCATGGCTACTACGCTAAATCAGTTGGTGGCAACCATGCAAGAGGTCACCGGAATACCCGTGAACGTTCGCTATGATGTGCCACGACGTGGGGACGTCCGCCATAGTTTGGCCTCTATCGCGTGGGCCTCCAGAGACTTCGACTATACGCCATCATTAGGCCTGCCCGAGGGCCTCGAAGAGTATTTTGACTGGTTCATGGGATGGGTTAGTTAATGCGTATCTTAGTGTTGGGTGCTAACGGGATGCTCGGTCATACCGTCGTGGACGAGGCGTTGCGACGAGACCATCGCGTTTGGGCGTGGTCTCGTCGCGCCTTATTAGGCCCACTGGGAGAGGTGGTTAGGGAGGGTCTGGAGGCGACGGAACTCACCCGAATACCCAAGTGGCTCGATGAAATTGCTCCACACGTGGTGGTCAACGCGGTCGGACTGATTAAGCAAAGGCCCCAAGCCCGGGATCTAGAGACCTTGATGAACGTTAATGCCTGGTTCCCGCAGGCACTTGAATTTTTTACGGAGCCTCGTGGTATTCGACTGATTCATGTGAGCACAGACTGCGTGTTTGACGGAAAGCGTGGTCACTATCGTGAATCCGACCTCCCCGATGCCATCGACGGCTATGGTCGCTCGAAGGCGCTCGGAGAAGTGCGGGGTGAATTAAGTCTTACCCTAAGGACCTCCATCATTGGACCCGAGGTGCATGGAGGATACGGGTTATTTGAATGGCTCAAGGGCCGCCAGGGCACTGCGCTGAAGGGACATCGCGAAGCCTGGTTTTCTGGGGTCACAACGTTTTACTTATCCCGCGTAATGCTCGACGTCATGGAGCGGTATCCGTTTTTACACGGTCTTTATCACGTCGCCTCGGCACCAATTTCTAAGCTTGCGTTGTTAACCGCCATTCGCGACCGATTCGCGTGGTCGATTGAGATCGATGGGGACAGCACAGTCCGCATCAATCGCACGTTAGATGCTGCGCGATTGACCCGCACCACCGGCATTCGTGTGCCGCCGTGGGATAGTATGATCGACGAATTGTGGGAACGTTGCCGTGCCACGGCCAATATGGATTAAGGGGGGATTCGCATGGAACACTTGGACAATGCCAAAGTTTTGGTGACGGGAGGAACGGGATCCCTGGGTCACGCCGTGGTCAGACGACTCCTGTCCGGGGAGATGGGATGGCCGAGCCAAATTACAGTGTTTTCGCGTGATGAGACAAAGCAACATTACATGCGATTAGAATTTGCCAGACGTCCCACTGCGACCGACGATATTGTCTTCGATGAACATCAGGAAAGACCGCGACTGCGTTTTGTCATTGGCGACGTGCGGAATTATGAGTCTCTTGCCCAGAGCATACCGGGCCAGGATGTGATTATCCATGCGGCGGCCATGAAGCAGGTGCCCACTTGTGAATACTTCCCCGGCGAGGCGGTGGCGACCAATGTGATTGGGACCCAAAATCTCGCGCGAGCCGTGCAACACTATGGAGCCACAGTACAAGTGGTGGTGGGGATTTCCACTGACAAGGCATGTAAACCCGTTAACGTTCTGGGAATGACCAAGGCTATTATGGAGCGGGTGTTGGTACAAGCCAACTTGGGAGGTACGGCGACACGGTTTGTCAGTGTCCGCTATGGCAATGTGTTGGCATCTCGTGGTTCGGTGGTGCCGTTGTTGCAGTCTCAGATTAGCCAGGGCGGGCCGGTTACGATTACCACCAAAGATATGACCCGATTTCTCTTAAATCTGGATCAAGCCGTGGATGTGGTATTTCAAGCTATCCGATCGGCACGGCATGGGGAGCTTTATGTTCCCCAGGTGCCTTCGGCCAGGATTATCGATATTGCTCACGCGATGATTGGCGGGCGATCAATCCCGGTCATTTATACGGGGATACGACCCGGAGAAAAAACTCACGAAATCTTGATCTCTGACGAAGAATGCTTGCGTACGGGAGTGCGCGACGGTTACTATGTGATTCACCCGATGCTGCCGGAACTTAACCAAAACGGCACGGATCCAAGCGTACCGCTCGCCAGGGCCTACTCGTCACAAGATGTGTCTTTGTCAGAGAATGACTTGGCGCGAATGCTGCGGCCTGTTACCCTCAAAGAACCCCGACTGGATATCCTAGCATGAAGATCTTGACGATCTTAGGCACGCGTCCTGAAATTATCCGGCTGTCTCGCATTGTGCCGGCACTGGACCGCGCGGTCCCACACGTTATGGTCTACACCGGGCAAAACTTTGACCCCTCACTCAGTACCCAATTTTTCGAGGAGTTTGGACTCCGGGCTCCGGATGAACATTGGCAGATAAACGCCCGTCACGTGTCTCAACAACTACCATTAATGTGGGAAAACACGGTGCGAATCTTGGATAGGGTACAACCGGATCGGGTTTTGATCCTCGGCGATACCAATAGCGGGCTCGCGGCTTTAGTCGCTTCACGAGTTGGAATCCCAGTGTATCATCTGGAGGCTGGCAATCGTTGTTACGACAGCAGCGTCCCGGAAGAGTGGAATCGGCGGATCATTGACCATGTGAGCCATATTCTCATGCCATACACCCATCGCAGTATGGAAAATCTGGTGAAGGAAGGCATTGACCGCCATCGGATCGTGGTTACCGGCAACCCCATCTTTGAAGTCCTGCAAAGCTCCACACCGGGCATTCAGTCGAGTCAGGTTGTGCAGCAATTGAACTTGGTGCCCAAAGAATTCTTCCTGGTCACCGTGCATCGTTGCGAAAACGTCGAGAATCCCGTGCGTCTCCACGGAATTTTCGATGCTCTGGTCCAACTGGTCGATACGTTTGGGATGTCGATGGTAATTAGTCTGCATCCCCACACCCGGGACCGGTTATCTAAAGAACGCATTGACGTGCGCCACCCATTAATCAAGATACTGGAACCCCTTGGGTTCTACGACTTTATACGTCTTGAGCAAGAGGCGGGTCTGGTGTTAACCGATAGCGGCACGGTCCAAGAAGAGTGTGCCATCTTTGGAGTGCCTAGCATCACCTTACGCAATGTCACCGAACGGCCCGAGACTATAGAATGTGGGAGCAACGTCCTGGCAGGCACGGAATCCCGTCGCATTCTACAAGCGGCTACTGTGGTGATGACGCAAGCCAGTTTTAAATGGCAGCCCCCGCCCGAATATCTGGCTCCCCATGTTTCGGAAATCGTCACGCGCGTGCTGTTGGGAGAATCCTTATGGCACTAGGTACGCTCCCGAGTCGCCTGGATCGCCACCCTCCGGGCCACGGCCGCCGGAATCGAAGGCTATGGCGCATGCTATCCGTTGCCGCGATCTGCTTGACGCTGGCTACAGCATCCACCCTGATTGTCTATGCCAGTACGGATTCTCGACGGGTCGTTGCGCTGGCCCTAGGAGCGCTCTTCGGGTTGGTCCTGCTGCTCGTCCTATTCCTGCGATTTCGCACCGGTTTTACGGTCACCTGGTTTATCATTTTTATGATTCTCATTATTTTATTCAACCGCCAGTTTGCGCATATAGCGTTACCGAAACCACCCCTCTATGTGACAGAAACCACGATGGGCTTAGTCACCGTTCTCCTCTTAATTCACAAAGAACTTTCCATACCTCAAACGATGAGAAAATGGTTGGTTTGGGTAGGGGTGGTGATGGTTTGCGGAATCACGGTCAACGGCCTCAAATTTGGATGGTTGCCGGTCTTACGCGACAGCGCCGAACTCTATTATGTGTGGTTCGTCCCGCTTTCGTATTCGATTATTCGCATTCTCGGCCCCCATGTTCGGCACATTCATGTCGAATGGGCTCTCGCTATGGCCGCCTGGATCATCCCGTTGGTGTACTTCGTAACCCGGGGCTCGCAATTACCCGCGGACTCAGAAACTATCTGCGGGATGCTGGTGATAGCCGTGGTGATTTGGGATTGGCAGACGATACCGGGATTCTTAGTATGGCCCACGATCGGCCTGCAATTTATCATGCTCTTGGATTGGGGGGCCAGGGGCCCCTGGGTAGGACTCGGAGCGGGAATTCTGATTCTCTTGTGGCTTACCAAAGACGCGGAATCTTATGTGAAATCACGGATCCTAAAACGCATGGGAATGGTTTTAGGGCTATTAGTATGGGGCGGCCTGGTGACGTGGACCGCCGATCCCATTCTCTTAAGCCACCTTGTTCATGACGTCCAAAGTCTTACGACGACCCACGGGTCCTATAGTCAAGTGGCCAATAATCGTTGGCGCCTCATCATCTGGACCGAGGCACTACGCCAGTTTATTAGCAATCCGTTTGCCATCCGTGTTGGTCAGCCCTGGGCTCCCATTCAATTGATCGCCCTAGGCTATGGCGGATGGAACGAATCCATTGGATTTGGCCTAAACACCGTGGCAGTATCCAATTCATACATTCAAATGCTGCAGTGGTACGGCATTTGGGCTGTGGTAGGGATGGCAGGGATCGTCATCGGAGGGATTCGCCGGGTCCTCGGCCGGCGAACTATGGCTCAAATGGTTGTGTTGTCATTCTTGGCTATGTGGGCGGTGGTCACCGGTGTCGAAGTGGTCTTAGAAGGACCGTACATGTCCGCGGTGATTTGGTGTTTAATCGGTTTTTGTTATTACTATCCGGAGTGGACAAACATCCGGGCTGATCAAGGGGGGGCACGCCGTGAACCCGATTAACGTGATTCTGGCGGGCCCACTGCCTCTACCCATCGCGGGTCCTGAATTGGTGACACAGACGCTACTTCGCGAGGCCCCCGCGGCTGATATTCGATATGTTTTTGTAGATCTTACGGCAAGAAACAATCCATCTCGGGGGAGATGGAACCCCGCCGGCATCTTCCGGGCCTTGGGACAAGGTTGCCGGCTGACGTGGATGGGATGGCGATGGCGAAAACGGGCAAAGATTGTGCATCTCCCACTCTCCCAATCCAATACGGGTGTGCTGCGGGATCTCTTATTACTAGGAGTGGCGAGGATCCTGGGATACAGGGTTCTGGTCCAATTTCACGGGGGCGACTTTTATCAATTTTGGTCCCGCTGCCCATATCGCAAGCTCGTATCCCGTGCGCTTGGCACGGTGGATAGACTGTTGGTCTTTGACGCGAAAATTAAAACCCAGTTTCCGTTCGTCCCGCCCTATCGCATCACCGTATTGCCGAATCCGATACCCACTGAGTGGACTCGCGAATTTAGCAACATCCCCCGTAGAAACACGGAACGCGACCCGTTGCGGATTCTCTTTGTGAGTCATATCTCGGTGGCTAAGGGCTTCCTGGATTTGATTCAGGCCCTATCACTTTTACCCAAGTCTCAAGCTTGGGAATTACACGTGGCGGGAGAACGCATAGATATCGAACGGAACATTCTGTGGACCGGCTCTAATATGAACCAGGCATGGGCTCGGGCTTTAGAAATCTTAGACGCGGCTGGCATCCGAGAACGCGTCACGTTCTATGGAGTCCTCGGCGGGGAGGCCAAAGAGAGACTATTTCGTCGCGGACATGTTTTGGTGCTGCCATCGTATTCCGAGGGACTGCCAGTGGTGATCCTGGAGGCGATGTACGCCGGACTGGCCGTGATTGCGACGGATGTCGGAGCGATTCCGGGTCTCATCGATAAAGCGGTTGTCATTAAACCTGGAGACGTCTCGGCTCTCACGGCCATTTTGTCGCACTTAAATCCCGAGGGGGCCATACGATGCGGATATGAAAACCGTAAGCGCGTGGAACCTAGATATCTACCTAGTCAAGTATTGGCCGCGCTGCGGACCATTTATGAAGAACTCGAAGGCACGCACCCGCCAATGGAACTGGCTAAACCCAAAGCCTTTTTGAATACGTCACAAAAGACTCGGGGGCGGACCTAAATACCTACTATGGTGTCATGAATTCACCATGATAACAGGAGAAATGTGAATGGATGCGTCAGTAGCCTTTTCTTTTTGCATTAGTACTCGAGGACGGACGACCCAAATCGGCCGGCTACTAGAATCCCTCGTCGCTATCGGACCGATTCTTCGCAACGACTACGAAGTGGTCTGTGTTGATCAAAACATTACGAGCGCTTTGCAAGGGTCTGCCGACTATTACGCCAGACGTCTTGCCAAATTGATCTACTTATCGCGGCCCGAGGACCGCGGTCTATCGCGTGGCCGTAATGTTGGCATGCAACATGCCTCGGGCCGATGGATCGTGTGTATTGACGACGATGCCTGGGTCAATGCGCGATATGCTTGCGCATTAATGGACTTTTGGGGATATACCGAGGGACCCATGTTGGTGGTTGGTCGAACGGTTGACGACCATGGGCACCAGACCGCCAAACGTTGGCCCACCAATGCCCGGTGGGTGACGCCATGCGCAGCATGGGCGTGCAGTGGATTTCCTATGGTCCATCGGGCCGCACTCCACCAGATTGGGAATTTTGACGAGAGACTCGGTGTGGGCACCTACTTTGGTGGTGACGAAGACACCGACTACCTATTGCGGGCCATGGCGCAAGGGATAGACGTCCTCTATACCCCAGGTTTGTCCTATGTCCATCGTTCTGAGACACCCAGTGACGATAAAGTATCCGGTTTAGCCCGAGGTCGTGGTGCCTTATTGCGCAAGTACTATGGGACAGTGTTTGAAAGGCCATTAAGGCAAGCCCTTTGGCGATATCGGACGGATCTGAGGATAAAACAAGCGCTTCAACAGATATGCGGCGCGGAGGATAAAGTGAAGCAAAAAGCCCTCATTCTGAACGGAATCACGGAAGGTTTTACCGAGTGGGGTATGCGATATGGCTAGTATCGGAACCCCTCGGATTATCCAAATTGTAGGATCCTTAGGGATTGGAGGTGCGGAACAAATTGGCATGGCGATTGCCATCGGAGTACGGGCCCGAGGGTGGGACTCTCTCATTGTGTCAGTCACCTCGCATCGCAACCAAGAACGGAATGCGCACACCCTACGCGGCATGGGTGTAGGGGTTGAGGTGCTCTCTGAGCCTTGGTTCAGGAAGATGCAAGATGCGGCAAACGTGGGTCGTCGGTATCATCCAGATATTGTCCACGTCCACACTGAACTTCCGGAGGTCATTGGGATGGTGGTAAAAACTGCAGTGCCGACTGCCCATCTCGTACGCACCGTCCACAATCAAGTGCGATGGCCCGATCATGGGGCCATGCGAAGACTCGCCCATTGGTACTACCAGCAATGGGCCGCACGGCAATATGCCTGCTCGCCCGCAGCGGTATGGCATAACGAGCCGATAATTCTGAACGGGGTACCCTGGGCCATGGACATTCCCGACAAAGATTCACACCTGGTGTCTTTCGTAGGGCGAATGGAATCCCAAAAAAATCCCGCAGGTGTCATCGAGATTGTACGGTTAGCTCGGTGCCATGACTCGCGGATCCATTTGTGCATGGTGGGTGGTGGAAGCCTCTTGCCAAGGCTGCAAAGTCGATATGATGAAGACTGGATTGAGTGGGTAGGACCGCTTTACGATGCGACAGGACACATAAGCCGATCGAGGGTGGTGGTGTTTGCCTCGACCTATGAGGGTTTACCCCTGGTTGCCGTCGAGGCCTTGACTCGGCTCACTGCAGTAGTGGCTCCAAACATCACGGGATTTCAAGGGCTTGACTGGGTATCCCGCTATTCACCGTGGGATTGGAAAGAAGCATCCCAACAACTGATCGGCATACTGGAGGGATGTCCGGCGGAGGGACTGGCCGGTGCCAGGGCTCGTTACCAGAGCCTCTATTCCCAATCCCGGATGGTGGAAAACTATCTCTCGGAATATCTCCATCTATTGACTCGGAGGCAAGTATCGGGCTAAAAACATCCGTTTGGCGGCCCCGGCCCGAATCCGAAGTCTTTCTCTTAACGGTACGCGGCCCGAAGGTGTTACCAGGGGTTGGGACCCTGCTCGGGGATCTAGCGCCAATAACTCTCGATGTAACCAATAGAGTCGGTACATAACTAAAGACCTCTGGATCCGGGTTAGCCTATCACCGAACCGAGCCGTGAATTGCGTGAGGAGCTCAATGTGATCTTTGAGTCCATCGCAGGACGATCGATGTTGTTTGATCAGGCTTAGGGTTTGGTTGTTGCCGTGATACCGATAGTTGTACAGCACTTCCGGCACCACCATTAAGGATTCCTCTAGTGTGCCACAAAGGGCAATCCACGCGTCTTGACTTCCTAACGATTCTGGAAAGGGCACAATGTCTCCAAGGCACGTGCGAGCCATAAGGACGGTGCCAGCCCAAACATTGGTACGATGAAGAACATCCTCGAGTCGGGTAGAGACGATGCCGTGAAAGGAGGATGCATGGAGAGAAGGGTTAATTACGCACCTGCCGTCCGCACTGACCATGCGCAAGTCGGTATGAGCGATTCGTTTGCCGGGGTTGCTGAGCAATGCTCCCAGCTGAACCCTCAGCTTTTTAGGGTCCCAGAAGTCATCGGAGTCCGTCAAAAACACATAATCCCCAGTCACCAGTTTTAGGCCCGTGTTTAATGCGTTAATTAAACCAGCTTGGGACAAGAACATGTAATGGACATGCAGTAGCGGCCATTGTGACGTCCAACTGTCCATGCGTTCCCCGGTCCCATCGGTCGAACCGTTATCAATGATCCAGGTTTCTAACTCGACCTCCTCCCTAAACGGTTCTTGGCGCGCAATGCTAGCCAACATATCCGGCAAAAATTGTACGCGATTGAATGTAGGAATGACTATAGATATCTTGAGCAAAGGGTCACCTCCATCCTTGAGTAATAGTGTAGGGGTGCCTTAGGAAGATAAGCATCACCAGGCCGCGGCGATTTATCTGAATCGCCCCGACAACGTTCAACTCACCCCCAAGCTCACTCTCCCGCGTTGTCCATAAAAGAGGTACCCTCAAGAGAACATCGATGTATGGGAAAGGACCTCACTGCGATGACGAAGATATACATTACGGGAGCACCAGGGAGCGGAAAATCCTACCTTGCCAGACGCCTCGCAGCCAAATTGGATATCCCTTGGTATGATTTGGATAGTGACCACCTCTACGATCTCAACCACGATGACCGCGATGCCTATTACCAGCAACTTCTCACCCAAGACTCTTGGATTTGTGAGGCCGTGACTTTGGGGCTCCACACAAAGTGGGTTGAAGTCGCTGACCTCGTCGTGCTGTTGGAAACTCCCTTGGCTTACCGCGTCTGGCGAATTTTGCTCCGCACGGTCTTGAAAGGTTTGGGTGTGACATTTTCGGGACAGGAAGGTCGGGAAACCTGGTATAAACTACGGTACCGCCTACAAGAAACTTGGCGCTATGATGAACGCCACAAAATTCCCTTTCTTAGCACGTGCACGTTATATCAGGACCGCATCCATGTTTTTTCGGACAACTCGCATGCACGACGCTGGCTATTAAAGACCATCAAATATAGAAAACTCACCACTAAAATCGGTGCACCTAGAGTCTAGGCGGTGTAACCCAAGATCGGGGGGCAAGAATCTCGAGGGTGCGCTTGACTTGGCGCAGAGTGATGGTGCGACTCACCAGGAGGGTGGTGCCATAGAGCACCGTCCCGAACCCGATACTTTCACCAAGGTCCATACGACGCCCGAAGAGATCTAACCCCATCAACATGACCCCACAGCTAAATACGCCACCAAGCACAGTGCGTACGGAGGGGCCATACCATCCGACGAGGCGTGTCATGTGATGCATCATATAGCCTAGAATCGCGACTTCCGTAAGAAGAATCGATAAAGCGGCACCGATATCCCCCAAAAGCGGAATGGCCACGACGTTGGCCACCATATTGACCGCACTACCAAGGACTATCCCCTGGGCAAAGCGGCGCTCCTGATTACAAGCAATTAGTACCGGACCATAATGAAGAATCGTGAGGCTAATTCCCCAGGTCCACAAGAGAATTTGGAGCACAGGGTCTGCCGCCTCGAATCGATAACCGTAAATGGTGCGAATGATCGGGGACGCCAGCCAGGTACCCCCTAGAATGGTGGGCAAGGTAATGAGGGTGGTCGCCGACAGACTAAGACTCAGTTGAGCCTTTAAGCGAGACTTATCAACGAGAAAGAGCCGTGTGGCCAGAGGGAAGACCACGTGATTATATACTGTGGTAAAACTTTGCAGAAACAACACCAATTTATAAGCCGCATTGTAGTATCCAACCACGCCAAGACCATCCCAATATCCCAAAAATATGGTGTCGATCGTGTTATAGATTTGCATCATAGCGGAGGCGGTGGTCATGGGCAGAGAACGGTGGAATATTGACCACATGCGAGGCCAGGATAGACTCCAACGGACGGACCTAATCCTTTGAAATAACCACCATTCAGCAACGACCGTAGTCAACGTCCCGAACACAGCAAGCATGGGAACTTCCTCGAGATTATTCGGTCCATGGATAACCAGGAAAACCAGTCCAACCCGAATGATCGTTCCTAAGATATTAGCACTAGCATTGAATTCCATTCGTTGGATGCCGGCAAAAGCCCACTGCGGCGACAGGGCATTGATCAGGACCTGAAGGCCCGATATCAGTAAGATCGCTTGGAGCCTGGGGGTGAGGGCAAATATTGGGGTGAGCATCCACAGCAATGCGTAACTAATAAGAGCCAGGCCGCCGGTTAAGAAGACAACATCTCCCACAATTTGGCCTTCTTTGGAAAAAGAAGAAGAAGCAGTATCATTCACTTGAGAAATTTCGCGGGTGGCCAGCGTGGGGACTCCTAACGTGGACGCCAATCCGAAATACGAGGTAACCGCCGCGGTAAATCCCAAAATGCCAAAATCTGTTGGACCCAATACATGGGCCATATAGATGGTGGCGAAAAAACTCATCAGACTTTGGAGTATTTTACCAACAGTGAGAAACCCAGTCCTCCGTATTATCGATCCGCTACTCTGTGTTATCATGCCTGTTTCCTTTTCCGGGGGGCCATGCTTCTATCTTAACGGGGCGTTGCGGGCGACACATCACCCTCCTATGATGATCCGCTATGTCACCCTACACTTCTCCCTAGACGACCTCTTTGTTCGCGTCTATGGTAAATAGGGAGGTGCTCGCGCTGAGGATCTTATTCGTGAGTGCAGCGGTTGGCGGACGCGGAGGAATTGAGCGAGTCACCACGCTCGTGACTGATGAGCTCGAAAGTCGGGGCCACCATGTGAGGGTCCTCCTGTTCGGGCCTTCCAGACATCCAAGGTGGGAAGAACATCTGGTGGATAGGCACGTGGGACCCCAAAATCTTCATAGGCATCTTTTGTGTCGATGGCTCGACATCGTACGTTGGTCGCGTCATAGGATTCGGGAATTCGGTCCGGATGTCGTGATTGGGATGACTCCATCCGCACTGGTAGTGAGTCGGATGGTTCGAACCATCACACGTCTTTCATACCCTATCTGGTCATGGCTCCACGAGGCTCTATCGCAATTAGATCACCCCTGGGCAATCGGTTACGCCGATGCACACTTGGCGATTTCGAGTGGAGTGGGTAATGACATAGCTAAAAGGATTGGCCGTACAGAAAACATCCACGTGGTGTATAACCCTATCGTGAACGCACACCTGCAATCACGGCCTGCTTTACACGAACAGGTTCACTTTGTCTACATAGGTCGATTGGATAACTCGGTCAAACGGATTGAAGATATTTTTCGGAGTTTGGCTTTAGTGCGGCAACCATGGCTCCTTAGCATCGTAGGCGATGGAGAAGATGGTCAACTTCTAAGAAATTTAGCCGAGGACCTCAACATCGCTTCTAGGGTTAGGTGGCTTGGGTGGTCGAGTGAACCGTGGGATGTGGTAGGTCCAGTGTCAGCGTTAGTTCTTGCCTCAATTTCGGAAGGATTTGGGGTCGTATTGGCGGAGGCGTTGGTCCGAGGCGTTCCTATTATCGCAAGCGCCTGTGCCCATGGCCCCCGCGACATCGTTCAACCCAACCTAAATGGTTGGTTATTTCCCCCAAGGAACATAAGCGCCTTGCATGAGATTTTATTGCGGATCGTCAATAACCCCCAAGAACTCCCCGAAGCAATCACCGTAGCGGCCACCGGAGCGCGTTTCCACTTGGCTAACGTGGTGGACCGGATGCTCGAGGCTCTAGGTACATCGTTTTCTGGTCGTGATATTTAGTCGTCCATAGTGCCCAATTTCGCGCATCTAAGATGCCACGAGTGCGCGTCGCGGATTGTCGACTTATACTAAATCTGCGTTAGATTCGGGCGTCCCGGTGGACTTGCGTTGGGCGGGCGTCAGTCGTGACGCGACTCCCCACGGCAAAAAGATGAGGAGGCTCACGATGACCACGATAGCACTTCCGATGTCAACATTAAAGTCGGCAAGTTTACCCACACCCCCAATATAGGTCATGAGAGTCAAGAAGAGAATATAGACGATGTACCACATCGAATTTGAGAACCCTTCTTTGACTTTGTACAACAGTCCAAACACAATAGCGAAGATTGCAAGCAAGGCGGTCGCGTAGGGCACCGAAGGCCAACCGCTCCAATAGACGATCAAGGATGCTGACGCGAACGCGATGTAAGCGACCAACTTTGCCGATTTGATGGGTCCCACTACGCCTTGGCGCCTAATGGCCAGCATGACAACGGGATTAACGGCAAACCCTAAGTAACCCGCCACCACGGCGTCACTGATGAGGCTATAAATCGACGGTAGCGGGGCGGCAAGATAGGCCACGGTGGCACCCACCGCGGTGAACACGATGAGGGACCACACAGGGACGGCAAACTGCTGATTCAGTTCTTTCAGCCGCTGGCTGACGATTCCCGTCCGACCCATGGCAAGAAGAATTCGACTTCCGCCGCCCTGGTAGATGTACCCCGTGACAAACGGTCCAATAATGGCAATGATCGCCGTGATCACGATAAGCCATCCCAGATTTGCTTTGCTAGCGATAGTCAGAAACGGGTTGCCCGCGATGTCTACCACGGACGACCAAGTTCCGGGGTGAATATTTAACTGTTTCCAATTTAGGGCAGCCAAAAAGGCAATGGCAAGAAGGAGGTAAAGCACGGTTTGGCCAAAAACGACCCATAAAATTGACTGGCCAATGGTTTTCTTATGACGGACTTCTTCGGAATAATCGGGGATTACCCGAATGCTTCCGAAAGCAAACATGCCCAACGGTATGGCAGCGAAGATGCCGCCCACGCCGAAAGGACTGAACCCACCGAAGCGACCAAAATTGCCAAAATGGGCGAAGCTCATGAAACCGATGGCGGCTACAACATAGAGAGCAAGCTTGATACTCCCCAAAAAATTAGTTGATTGCGAGAAAATCTTTATCCCGTAATAATTAAAGGGGAGAAATAGGAGCATCAAGACCACACCCATGATGGCTCCTTCGGCCGTAGGATTCCCCGTCGTAGTCAAGAAGTGAGGGTAGAAATAATCGAGACCTTCCACGGTAGCTAAAGCCTCAACTGGTGGAATGAACAAGTACCAAATGAGGTCGGCGAACGCGTTGATCATGTTGGTCGCTCGACCATAACTATAAAGACTGTAACGACTGGGCCCTCCAGCTTCAGGGTAGACACGACTCAAGTCGACATACGTCAGGCCAACAAAGAGATACATGATGGCACCGATAATCCAGGCTACGATGATCCCGGGCCCTGCTAATGCCGTCATTCCGGCGGTACTGAACAACACCCCGGTGCCAACCGCACCGGCCACTCCGAGAATGATTAAGTCGAATAAGGTCAGCTCTTTTTTGAGTTGGTTCATGTCTCACGCTCCCAATATTAGGATTCACTTAATCGAAGGACCTATGCGCCATCCGATAACAGCGACACAGCTCTGGCATTTATTATACAAAACCTCATGGGGTGACATAATTTATCTCACGCGGGATTGGTATCGCCCAATATGGAGTCAGGCGTTAAAATGGGAACGCACCATAAAACGACAGGCAATCGCGACAGGACCGGACGGAGACTCAAAGCGGATGGGGCGCAGTCCCGGAGGAGAACGGACTGACTCATCTGACACGGGCTCTATGGTCGGAAATTGTTGAATTCCACAATCGATTGATTTCAAAAGGGGGTAACTTGGATTGACATCACTGTTATTTATCAGACACGGCGAAAGCGAAGCGAATCTCGAAAATGTTTTGGTGTCGCACCGAGCGGATCCCGGATTGACTTTAGAGGGCCGTCGGCAAGCCGATTTTGCCGCCTCAAGATGGGCATCCCATCCGATCACGGCCCTATACTCGAGTCCCTTGTTGCGAGCTCAAGAGACGGCGGCAGCATTTCTCAAAAGTCATCCCCAATTATCGATACACCTCGATTCTAGGCTACATGAAATTGGACTCGGACGTTGGGATGGACTGCGAATCCCCGACATTGAACGAGACGAGGGAGATCGATACCAGGCATGGAAGCACGACCCCGAACTTGGGGCACCCGAAGGAGGAGAGGCGTTAAGCCGAGTGGCATTACGGCTCTCAGAGTTTCTAATCGATATGCGTGAGCAACATCCTGATGGGTTTGTGGTGGCGGCAACGCACGCCGACTGCCTGAAGGCCTTGATATTGCATACTCTAAATGCGCCGTGGTCATCGGCCCGCTGGTTGCATCTTGCCAACGTGGCAGGTATTTATGTGCAGTGGAACAACCATCACTGGCAAATTTTGGGCTACCCGTTGGCCCCAATCTAGATGTCATCGTCACGTCGATTAGGGTCGAACGGGAGCGCATTCGAGATCTAATCTGCTGACCGTCAGTCTATGATTCTCTCAGATAATATGTTGTTACAACACTGGGTGATTGTATTATGGATGAGCCCACACTGCGATAGGTTTATGGGGCAACACAGGGCGGGACGTGGGGAGCACCCGGTTGTGGACGACCGACGCAAGCTCTAATAAGCAATGGTGCGATGAAGCCCGACCCGTGAGGAGCGGGAATCCCCACCAGTACTCGCTGTAAAGCTCGCCGCCTTGAGCCGTGGGGAAGATGTCCAATAGACAGGGTGTGTAACGGAACGGGATAGGCGTAACGGGCCTTACCGCCGGGTTGGATGCCAGAAGGTCCGTAGCGCCCCTGAGCCCCCGACCCGGGCACCCTCCGGGGTGAACATTTTCAATTTAGCCATATACACGCACAACAGCAGCAAGAACAATCCGTTAGGTCTGGTTTGGGCTTTGGCTAGGGCCAGTGCGAAGGCGCACAACGCCTGGGTAGCCAAGTCCGCACGCCCCGGCAACATCCACAACCGCGCTTATTCACTCGCCCAAGCCCACTTCAATGCAGTGATTTTGGGGTTAACGGTCGCGACGTTCCAGTGTCTGGGCAGGGACTGTTCCCATCCGCCCGGCCTGATAGTCTTCGAAGGCTTGCACGATTTCATCATGGGTATTCATCACGAAAGGTCCATAGGTAGCTATGGGCTCGCGTATGGGTTGGCCTCCCAACAACAAAATTTCTAGTGTTCGGCTCGAACCGTCGGGATTGGGACTCGCTCCGATGCTCAGTACATCTCCTGTTCCTAGTTCGACACCTTGTCCCTCGTGAATTAAAACGTGGCTCGGACCAACGGTGCCGGATCCCGATAACACGTAGGCCAGGGCATTCCACTGCGAGGGCCAGGGCAGTCGCACTTGAGCACCTGGCTCAAGGCTGGCATGGATCACCGTGACCGGAATCCAGGTAATCCCCGGACCTTTGATCCCACCTAAATCTCCGGCAATTACGCGCAATAGAGCGTCTGCGCGAGCAGAGGTAGCCAACGTCACCTGACTCGCCTCTAAGCTCTGATATCGAGGTGGCGTGCGTTTGAGATCACTCGGCAGATTCACCCATAACTGAAATCCATGAAAGAGACCGCCAGTTTTCACCAATTCCTCGGGGGGCATTTCGTCATGCAAGATCCCAGCACCAGCGGTCATCCATTGGGTCGACCCATTACTAATGAGCCCACCCCCGCCCTGAGAGTCTCGGTGTTGCATGGCACCATCAATGATATAGGTTACCGTCTCAAACCCTCGATGAGGGTGCCATGGTGCCCCCTTGGGCTCACCGGGTGCATATTCTACAGCCCCCATGTGGTCGAGCAACAAAAACGGATCAGCCTGACGAAAACCGATTTCACGACCGGGAAATGGGCGCCGAACAGGAAATCCCGCCCCTTCTAGAAGACTCGGTGCGGTGGTGAGAGTAACGACTGGCCGATCGATGCCCGGGAGAGCAGGTTCGGGTATCCTAGGTAGGGCAGTCCAATTGGGGTGAGAGATTGCGGGCATGAGTAAGATCCTCCTTCGACTATTAGGAATAGAATTACTAGGATAGTATTATTTTAGTCAACTACGCCACCTGCGGATCGCTAACCTAAATTCGTACTGCTAGGTATAATAGAGGGAAAGAAAAGGAGGATATCTCATGGAACGTGCCGAATTATGCCCGAAATTCTCGGAGACGTTTAGCTTGCTGAGTAAACGTTGGGTGGGATTGATCTGGGAAGTTCTCTTGGCGGGTCCGCGCCGTTTTGGAGAAATCCATGATAGCATTCCCCAAATCAGCGACCGCATGCTCGCAGAACGTCTTCGGGACATCGAAGCTGCGGGAATCGTGACCAGGACTGTGGTTCCGTCAGTCCCGGTGCAGGTAACCTACACGTTAACGCCTAAGGGAGAAGCCTTTCGCCCCGTGCTGCAGGCGATTCATGCGTGGGCTGACGAGTGGGTGGCTCAAAAATTTTAGAACCCCCATCATAGGGTCCAACCTTGAGCGTCGGGTTTGCTAAGAATTTGGTTTACGCTGACGTGGATGCTATGCTACAGAGGTCTCGAAATTTGAAGATAAAGGGGCAGTGTCTGGTGGCAGACCCGTATGACCATCGAGCGTCCCGAGGCAACGACCTGGAACAGTCTATTCCGAGCGTGCTTGAGGACGTGCCCGCTCCCATAGCCTTTGCCAATCGGGCTGGTGATTTGATTTTTTCCAATCGGGCGTTGCGCCAGTTAACGCCGTCGGCGTCCTCCACGGCTCTTCCATCCAATAGCTGCATCAACCAATGGCTTGCCACCGAGGACCACCCCACCATGGTGGAGGCAAACACCCGATTTTTCCAAGTACGTAAGATTAATCTCGGTCCACCTCTGGGAGGATCACTTCACATTGGAACCGATGTAACCCAACTGATGACGTCAAAGGCGCTCTATCAGGTGCTCACATCCGTTTACCGGCTGATTACGCAAGGATGTGACCGTTCCACGCTGTTTAGCGGGGCGGTTGAAGTGTTGTGGCAAGAGGTTCCGGTGGAGATGGCGTGGATCGGGGAAGTGGACGCCATGGACGGGAAACTCAATGTCGTGGTGACACGTTCTCGCAATGATGCATTAGCCGATTACGTCGAGGACCGCCGCGTTCGCCTTGATGATGCGCGCGACGAAGTGGGACCTATCCTTCGTGCCATTCGCTTAAATCGACCAGACGTGGTGCAGGATACTCTTGAGGATCCGGGACTAGAGCCGTTTCAAGATCGATATCGAGAGATGGGGATTCGCAGTATCGCGGTGTGTCCAATACGCCGTCATGGACGTGTCACCAATCTGCTCGTCACCTATGGGCGCCATCCCAACTTTTTCGCTGACGAGGTCGTAGAACTTCTTGAGCGCGTGGCAGATGGCCTCAGCTTTGGACTCGATAATTATGAACGAGCGCAAGCCTTAGAACATTTGGCAATGACTGATGCCGTTACCGGTCTACCGAATCGGGTAAGTTTTTTGGACCAACTGGCCGAGACCATAAAGGATTGTCCTCCGGACGGAATTCGCGGTGTAGCTTACATGGATTTAGATGGCTTTAAAACCATTAATGACACATACGGCCACGACGCCGGTGATGAGGTCTTACGGATCGTGGCTAGTCGGGTTCAATCTTCGATCGGACAGAGTCAGGTGATGGGACGGCTCGGCGGAGATGAATTTTGTCTGTTGCTCCGAGAGGAATCGTTGGATGCCATGGCCCAAGTCCTCGACGGAGCCCTTAACGCTGTGCAGCAACCCATCGTCTTGAATCGTCACCCCGTACAACTCTCGGCGAGTATTGGTGTGGCAATCTTTCCCTATGACGCCGACTCGCCAGATCTATTACTCCGTCTCGCAGACATCGCCATGTACCAGGCCAAAGCCGCCGGCAAAGGCCGTTTCCGGTGGTTTAATGACATATTTCCCAATCCAGGTAGCGATCATAACCGGTCGGACCACACCCTCAGTTAGGCATTTAATTGATCTTAAGCCGTGCTTTAGGCAGACTTCAGTGTCCCCACAGCCACGTCTAAGGTTGGCATCATATCCTAGGTGCATGACAACCACAACGAAAAAATCAACGGACGGCATACTCGATGTTAGTCAAATCGATAGCCTACCCCTAACACGGTTGCACTGGTTCTGGCTCGGATTAGCGGCCTTGGCGTGGCTAATGGAGTCTTACGATATTGGCCTGATCGGCGTGGCGCTAGGTCCCTTGCAACATCTTTGGCACTTAAGTGGAACAGAGGTCGGCGTCATCGTGGCGTCCGGCACTGTTGGTGTGGCGCTTGGTGTCTTGCCAGCGGGCAGGCTCGCTGATAAGGTGGGGCGTAAACGCATTATGGTCTTAGCCCTGCTGGAATACTCCGTAGCGACGGTCGCAACCGCGTGGGCACCCGACTGGCAGTGGTTTGCGGCATTACGATTGGGAGCAGGCCTTGGTCTCGGAGCAATGTTTCCCTTGCCTTACACCATGATTGCCGAACTTAGCCCGAGTCACTTTCGCGGCCGCCTAACTGGTATACTGGACGCTTCACTGTCTATCGGATATTTTATGCCTCCGTTGGTCGCCTTAGTTGCGATGCGTCTGTCTGGGGGGCTTTTAGCATTGCACCTCCTCTTTGTAATAGGTGGGGCGGGCCTGATAGTGGCTTTCTTGGTCGGCAAATACCTGCCCGAATCCCCACGATGGCTGGTACTAAAAGGTCGAACCGCTGAGGCCAGTGCGGTAATCGATCGACTTTCGGCGTCGGCGGGAGTGCTCACTAGAAATCCTGACATTCGATCCGATGAACCTCCTACACCCGCCAAGGAATCGGGGACATCGATTCTTAGTCTGGGTTATCGACGGCGAACCATCATGATATGGATAAGTTTTCCGGCCATCCTCTTCATGTTCTACGCCATCATGACATTCATGCCGATGGTCCTGATGCGACAGGGGCTTTCTATGGGTAAGGCTGACGCGTTAGCGGCCATCATCATGGGAGCTAGCATTCCGGGTAAGTGGATCGAGTCATGGTTGGTGGAGCGATGGGGTCGTAAGTCGGTGATTGTCAGCTTTTCGGTGGTCGCGGCTTTCGCGGCAATGATGTTCCCCTTTATGCAGGGCATGCTAGGATGGCTTTTGATGGGACTCCTGTTTGCGTTTTTTGGCATTGCAGTGGACCCGGCCATGAAGATCTACACCGCCGAACAATACCCAACCATGATGAGGGGCACAGGAGTGGGGTGGGCGGAAGCCTGGGCTCGCTTGATTGGAGGAGCTTTGGCCCCATACATCATGGCAATCTGGCTGGCGCGTGGTGGCATCCTCCTCAGTTTTGCATTTGTGGCGGGTGTGGCCCTGATAGGAGCACTGGCCGTAGCCTGGCTTGGGTCGGAAACACGCGGAATTCCTATCGACACACGTCATGACCCTGCGTTGACTCACCAGACCCTGCTTTCGGCCAAGAGCTAGACCCTCTTAAATAAAAACGAAAGGTGATGAGCGTTATGACCTCCTCCTTAAGTCCCGTACACACCCTGTTAATGGAACGAGCCCAACTAGCGAAAGATAATCCCTTCCTAGTGGTGCCTAGTGAAACGGGGTCGCCATTCGTCCTATCCTATGGGAAACTCTATAACGACGTGGAACGGGTGCGCACCGCTTTAGCACAATCCGGAATTCATGCTGAAGACCGGGTCGGCCTTCAACTTGGGTCCCCGCAACAATTCGTCGTGGCTTGGTTGGCTTTGTTAACGATGGGAGCCGTCGCGGTTCCGCTGGCGACCTCTGCGCCGGCTACCGATGTGTTGCGCACTCTTTCGCGAATTTCCGCCACAACCTTGGTGCAGAACTGGGATCAGGAGGTACGGATCGTCTCGGTTCCCGCCGACATTAGCATCCCACCAGCAACGCATCATGCATACGACGGTGGCGGCGTGATTCTTTGGACATCGGGTTCTACAGGCGAGCCAAAACCTGTGGGGATTCAAACACACGCCTTGTTACATACGGCTAACCAGGTGAGGATTGCCCACCAGCTTACGGATTCCGACATTGGCTATTCACCGCTGCCGTTGTTTCATGTTAATGCAGAAGTCGTGGCTTTGCTGGCGAGTTTCTTAGCCGGGGGTACGATCGTAATCCCGGAGCGGTTTCACCGAACCACATTTTGGGATGAGGTTTTAGAACATCGGGTTACTTGGATTAATGCGGTGCCCTCGATTCTGTCCGTCGTGGCACGTGACACCGAAGGGCCTCTTCGTAATTTATCGACGGAAGTCCGGTTCGTCCGGTCAGCGTCCATGCCGTTAGCCCCAGTCACCGCTGAGCGTTGGGAAGAGCGTTGGGGCCTTAGGATCACCGAGACTTACGGCTTATCGGAAGCGGCAAGTCAGGTCACCGCTAACTCCCTTGAGCCAGAAGACCGTCCCCGAGGGTCCGCGGGTTTACCGAGGGGACTCAAACTTCGCGTGGTGAATGAGATGGGACAATGCCTACCGCCTCATGTGGTTGGCGGGATTGAGATTCGAGGCCAAGCCGTGATTAATCCCTTATGGGGACCCAATCAGTGGGCCGCCGAAAAATTTCGGGACGGATGGTACAGAACGGGTGACCTTGGTTATTTGGACGAACAGGGACATTTGTATCTTAAGGGACGGATGCGCGAGGTCATAAATCGAGGCGGAGAAAAGATCTTTCCACGAGAGATCGAGGAAGTGGTGTGCGAGCTTCCTGCTGTGCAAGAATGCGCCGTTGTAGGTGCACCTCATCCCATTTTGGGTGAAGAGGTGGTTTTGTTCATCGTTGCGCGCGACAACGCTGGGGAAAGTGTCGTAGACATCGTGATGGAGCACGCCAAATGCATGTTAGCCCCGTATAAAGTTCCATCTCGTGTGCTCCTAGTCAGTTCGTTGCCGACTGGACCAACGGGAAAACTGGCCAAGCGTAGATTGGAGGCGCGACTCGCGGCTGAAGACCGGGACCTTGCTTAAGACGGATCCCCGCGCCATTTGCCTATGGCCCGGGGTGAGGGAGGTCGGGCAGAACCACGGGTCCCTCCTTCGCTTCAGGCTAGTTGTTGCGTGCCATCGATGGCGGCTTGTTTCACGAGTTTATAATAGGTGCCACCCAACGCCATCAACTTGAGGTGGGTTCCCCTCTCCACTACCTGGCCCTGATCCATCACATAAATCGCATCCGCAGCCCGAACGGTGGAAAGGCGGTGGGCAATAACGATGGTGGTGCGATGCTTGGCGACTTCTACCAGTCCTTTTTGCACCGCGATTTCACTGACGGCGTCCAGGTTGGCGGTGGCTTCGTCGAGCACCAAGATACGGGGATTCAAAATTACCGTGCGTGCAAACGCCAACAGTTGACGCTGGCCAGTTGACAGATTGGATCCGCGGGGTGTGAGCCAGGTCTCGTAACCTTGAGGTAATTGCTGGATAAAATCGTCCGCACCGGTGGTTCGGGCGGCGTGGATAATCTGTTCGATTCCGATGTCGGGTCTAAATAATCTGATGTTGTCTGCCACGGTTCCGGAATACAAATGCACCTCTTGTTGCACGACGGCGACTAAGCGATGGAGATCTGCTTGGCGGAATTCCCGGATATCTGTGCCA
>JAJYPK010000175.1 GCA_021795465.1 Bacillota bacterium | reverse complement strand
CTCGGGCGCAATTTTGCATCTCTCTCCCTTTGCCAATTCCTATCCGCCGGGAACACTTCGTCTCGTCTTTGGGGGAACCGCCATCGTGTGGACGATTCTCATTACCCGATTTGCGCTCTTCTGGTGGGATCGCGTTCCCATCGAACACTTTGGCAAGCCCGTTTTCTTCCCGTGGGTGTATAACCTCTATTATGGGTCTTTGGCTCTCGTCCCCGCCCTTTGGATTTCCGGCATCCTCATGGCCCGGTATCAGTGGTCTAAAACCACCCAGCTTGGGGTCGTGTTGTTACTGTCCATCATGGGGTGGCTCTTCTGGCGATGGATGGCCGTCTGGGTAGGGAGAGCCATCAGACGTCGGAGACCCATGGCCAAATCGTAAGGCCTTTCATGGTCTAGAGAGTGCTTGTCGCTCGAGATACCCAGCATATGCTACGATGGCTACATTTCCACCCTATGCCAAACACAAAGAGATCCTAAAGGAGGCCCCAAATGGATAACGCGGATATCATGCTTGAATTGAACCATGTCACCAAACAATACGGACGCGTCACGGCAGTAAAAGATCTCTCGTTCCAAGTCCGACGTGGGGAGATTTGTGGTTTTTTGGGCCCCAATGGCGCGGGCAAGACCACCACTTTGCGGATGCTCTTAGGCCTTACCCACCCGACTTCCGGCACCATTAAAATTCAGGGCACGGATGTGGTGGGTGACACCCCAGGCGCCCTGCAGTCCGTGGGTGCCATTATCGAAGAATCGCACTTCTATCGCTACCTGACCGGCGAGCAAAATCTACGCCAAGTGCTCCGACTGCGCGGCCTTGAGATCAACGCCCAGGCGCTTCGAGAGCGGTTAGACGCGGTAGGCTTAGGCGACGCCGCTAGGCGCCGTGTCAAAGGGTACTCCCTGGGAATGCGCCAACGTCTAGCCCTAGCTCTCGCGATGCTGCAAGAGCCCGCTATCCTCATTCTGGACGAGCCGATGAATGGCCTGGATCCCGCGGCGATGAGGGATTTTCGCCTGCATCTCGTAAATTTGTCGAAGGCAGGCGTCACCATCCTCCTCTCCAGCCACATTTTGACCGAAGTCGAGCAACTGGCTACCACATTCGTGTTTATTAATCACGGGCAATTAGTGGGGTCAGAAGGCCCCGATTCCTCCCAGCAGATCCAGACCCTAATGCGAGGCCGCGACGCGGCTCGCCTCGGGGATTGGCTCGCCTCCCAACATCAAGATTTCGAGCCCGTCGAGGATGGGGCCTACCGGGTTCGGTTGGAAGATCCCGACGATGTGTCTGAGCTCATTCGGGATGCCGTGAACGCCGGACTGGATCTCGTAGAAATCCGCCCGTATGCCACCAATCTAGAACACCAATACCTGGAGCGTATGGCTCTGGATCAAGGAGGTCTATCATGACATCGCGCCGACTGTTTTCTGCGTTATTTCACAACGAGTTAGAGAAAATTTGGGCGCATCGCGGCAAGGTCCTCATCATTGCCTTCATCCTCATCGTCTTGGGTGGAAGCTTTATCGCCTATCGCAGCTATGAGGGTTCGGTCCAGGGATATCAATCCGAGGTCGCTTCCACCAAATCTCAGATTATCCAAGAACAGCACCAACTGTCTCATGTTCATGGATCCCAAAAGCGTGCTCTGCAAGAACAACTAAGCGCCACTCGATCCACGTTGCAGCAACTGCAACAAAATAGCTTTGTTACGACCAACGTGTCAATCCAAATTACCAGCTTAAAGAAGTCCCTGAAAGGCACTCCCCCGGCATTCCAAGGCAATACCCGAGAGCAATTGGCTCTGGATTACTATCGTGTCCAACACGGGATGACGCAATATCACCCCAGTGGCCATGGGGGTTATCGCCTCGTGGGACAGGTCTTTGCCGGATTTACGACGTTACTTTTTGCCTTGGTGGCCTTAGGTATTTCTGCCGATCGCATCTCTTCGGAAATCGAGTTAGGAACCTGGGGCGGCTTATTACTGCATGCTCCGCGGCGACGTCTCGTCTATCTCGCCAAACTCGCGGCGTCCTTAGTCGTCACCTGGGCCTTCATGGTGGCCTCTGCACTCGGATTCTTTGTGACTGCAGGCATTTTCTTAGGCTTTGGTAATCCCAATAATCCCCATGCGGTAAGCATGAAGCTTGCCACCATAAACCATGCATCCGGCACACAAGTTACCATACCTATCCAATCCTTTCATCTCATCCCTCAATGGACCTATGATTTGGCGTCATTGGGACTCGCCATGTTGGCTATTGGTGCCTTGGTAAGCGTGTTCATCGGGCTTTCGATGGTCACCCGCTCCACGGTCTTCTCCCTCATTGTCGGAGCGGTGTTCGTGCTAAGTGATGTGTTCGCCCACGCCGTCGGCTCGCTGGCCATCATGGACCCAGCCGTCCATCTGCCGCTCATGGGGGACTGGACCCGATCCTTAGCCATGCAATACAACACGACCACATTGTCCTTGCGGACAGGTCTCGCCGTCGTTGTGGGATGGATCGGGTTTGCTATACTCTTTAGTCTTGGGTTTGCCAAAAAGCTCGACTTGTAATCGGTCCAGGAAAAAATTCCGAGACTGAGGCTCGGGGCCTCAGTCTCTTTTAACTGGCCCGGATCCCGTTTCGTGACAACGCGGGGCTGTCGGCAAAAGTTTTCCCGGATTTAAAAGACCCTCGGAATCCCACGCAGTTTTGACTGCCGCTTGAGCCTTTAGATCTCCTTCTCCAAATTGTCGTCGCATGTCTTCGATTTTTTCGATTCCCACGCCGTGCTCTCCGGTGATGCTTCCCCCAAGTTCCACACATACCGCCAAGATGTCCGACCCCGCTTGGATGACGCGCTGGACCATCTGCGGATCGCGTCCATCGTAGAGCAGGAGGGGATGCAGATTGCCGTCCCCTGCGTGAAACACATTCGCAATGCGAATGTCGTAGCGCTTCGCAATCGCCGCGATGCGGGCGAGAGCTTCGGGAAGTTGGCTTCGCGGGATCACACCATCTTGCACGTAATACTGCGGGGAGATCAGCCCCATGGCCCCAAAAGCCGTTTTGCGGTTTGCCCACCATCGAGTCTTTTCCTCGGAGGTGCGCGCAAGCCTTACCTCCCGGACACGATGACTGTGCAAGATCTCTTCTACTTCCCGTGCCGTTTCCAGCACTTCATGGCGCTCTCCGTCAACCTCTATTAAGAGAACCGCCCGGAGATCCGCCGGATACCCTACGGGATAAGGACCGCGTTCTACCGCATCAATAGCCAATTGATCCATCATCTCGAGCGCGGCGGGAATAATACCCGCCGCAACAATCGCCGAGACGGCGCGACTGGCTTCATCGACCTCATCAAAAAGTGCCAATATGGTTTGGCTGGACGCAGGTTGTTTGGTCAGTCTCAGCCACAGTTTCGTCGCGATGACCAGCGTCCCTTCCGACCCAATCAACAATCCCAGCCAATCCGGGCCATCGATCTCCCCTGCCAGGTTACCCAACATGACCACGTCCCCATCCACCGTCACCACTTCCGCTGCCACAATGTGGTTCACCGTGACCCCGTACTTAAGACAGTGAGGACCCCCAGAGTTCTCCGCAAAATTTCCCCCAATGGTACAGGCCTGCTGGGATGATGGGTCAGGCGCATAAAAATACCCATAGGGTTCCACCGCCTTTGTGATGTGGACGTTCACGACTCCCGGCTCGACCACCACCACCTCATTCTCGACATCAATCTCAAGAATGTGATTCATGCGAGAGAGATGGAGAATGACCGCCCCCTCTAGCGCGGTGGCGCCCCCGGAAAGGCTGGTACCGGCGCCGCGTGCCAGAAACGGAATCTCGGCCCGGGCCAGGATCTTCACGACCGCCGCCACTTCGTCCCGGGACTGCGGCAAGACCACGGCGCGCGGTGTGGATTCGACCAAGGTGTATCCATCATAGGAATAGGGCAAAAGTGCCATCGGGTCCGTCAGCACGTTCCGCACGCCAACAATCTTTTTTAAGTCCTCCAGCCAATTTTGCTGCCGCATGGCTCGTTGCTCCTTATCCCAAAATTCCCTCGGGATCATATGCTTCTTTTAGGCGTGTCCAGGCATCGATAAGTATCGGGTTCATTGCGATCCCGAGATCCGGTCCAGAAACCACGTCGAAAACGCCTTGATGCTCTCCAAGCCAGATCGCAAGTCTTTGGGCCTCGCTCCGCGAGGCGCTACCAAATATTCTTCCCGTTTGCCATTCGATGATCAGTGCGGCCTCATCTACCCACTCCAAAAGTTCCCCCATCGCGCGCCGAGGTAGGGCGCCCTTGAAGACCACCGCTCGATCGATCCACGGTCCCTCGGTCCACAGGGGAAGTTCGTGCCCGCCAGCCCCTAAGTTTTCGACTAGATACCTTACTGTTTCGCGTCGCCCATGCCATTCCGCCCGGAGTCGCATCTCGCTCCCCGGTTGATAACTCAGCGTCAGGGCGGCCCACGGCCAAGCAAGTTCGCGGAGTTCATGGGCCCGCCGCATCAATGCGGAGAGATCTCCCTCCCATACCCATGACCAGCAGATGGGTGGGCGCGGGCTCACTTTCAACGTGACTGCGGTAATGACACCCAGGGCGCCCCGGGTCCCGACGAATATGCGCGGCACATTATATCCCGCGACGTTTTTCACCACATGGGAGCCGAGTTCGATGGCCCCCAGTCCCGGGGTGACGACCCGAAGTCCCAAAATTCGATCCCGAAACGGTCCATACCCACCCTGCCATAACCCGTCGATTCCGGCCGATACGGCGCCGCCCAGAGTGTCCTCCTTGTCGTCGGCTACCCATAGCGGTATCCATTGATCATGTTCGGCCAAGATGGCATTCAAGGTCGAGAGCCTCATCCCCGATTCGGCGGTCACCGTGAGATCTGCGGGTTCATAAGCGATCATACGATCCCATTCGGCCGTCTTGTAAACGGTCACGGGCCGTGTCGATTCGCGCCTGCGATGCCCGAGTCCCTCAACACAAAGGACATGATGGTCGTGGCGGGTTTGGTCGAAGACCGCCGCGAGGTGGTTCGCGCGAGACTCCACGCTCCCTCTCTTCATGGTTCGTTCCCCCCTTGCTGTGCGATCTTCTGACCCCAGGCGATGCTGGCATTCATCATCCCCTGGACCGTAATCCCTATCGGCTCACAAGCCCATCCGGATTGGGATGAATGAGCCCCGCCTGACGATAGGCATTCCAGACCAAGTCCAGCGGATGCACAGCCCCGGGACCCTTGGGGTCTTCGCATAACCGCGATTGAATCTGCATGAGACAACCCGGGTTGGCGGCGGCAACCCAAGCGACGGTTTTAGGAATGTGCGAGATTTTCCGATCCAAAAGCTTCTTAGCCATATCCGGGTGAGTCAGATTATAGATTCCCGCCGACCCACAACAAAGGTCGGATTCCGCCATTTCCTGGAGTGCATAACCGGCCCGTTTAAGCAACGTGCGCGGCTCTTGGCGGATGCCTTGTGCATGCGCTAAATGACAGGGGTCGTGGACTGTGATGTGAACATCCGAGGAATCCGCTAGCGTAGGTAATGAACACTGAGAGAGAAATACCGTGGCATCCACGACTGCGGCCTCGAATCGCTGGGCTCGCGCATGCCAAGGGTCAGCCAGATCAAATAAGGCCGCATATTCTTTCAGTGTGGTCCCACACCCTGCCGCATTCACCACGATGACCGAGGCCCCCGATGTTTCAAAAGCCTGGATGTTCTCTTTAGCCCAGCTCTTGGTGACGGCGGGATCGCCGCCATGCATATGAAGGGCTCCGCAACAGCGTTGTTCCAGGGGAAGAACGACGTCCGTCCCGGCGAGTGCCAGGAGGTCTTCGGTATGGTGGTTAGTGTCCGCATAGATCGTATCCATGACACATCCCACAAACAAAAGGACGGGAGTCCGAGAGCCTTCAAGAGAGGGTAGGGTGCGGTACCGGCTAAGGGTCTTGGGGATCTTCTGAGGAATCCCCCGCACCAAATATCGAGCAGGTTGGGGAACAAAACGGAGCCGGGTTATCCACGGCCCAAGGACTGGCCACTGGCTCCAGCGTGCCAAGCGCTGGAGCCACAAGAGTCCCTTGGGCGATCCTAAGAAGAACGAGAGCGGGCGAGACAGGCCGCGGAACCCACCCAAGGCTGGCGAATCCCCTTCGGCACCCCGTCGAGGGGTCTCGGCACGCCATTCCTCCACGAGGTGCCCGGTTGGCACATGCGCTGGGCAAACGGCCTCACAGGCCCGACAATCGAGGCAATCATCTAAGTACTCAGTCGTAACGGCGTTAAGCATACTGGGGTCATCGTGCAACCGTTGCAACAAAAAGATACGGCCACGCGGCGACTCTCCTTCAAGACCGGTCTCGACATAGGTAGGGCACGACGGTAAGCACAGGCCACAATGAACGCATTGCCCGGTATCCACAAGGATCACCTCCGTGACGTCAGACCTCGGGGTCAGGTGTACTAAATCTATTCGTGCCGATTTAAAAGAATCCTGCTTGATCGACAAATTAGTCGTGAATTAACGGCAACGGGTTTTCAACTAGGACATCTCTAGCCCCCTATTCCTGGTCCATTACTCGATTAGATCTCCGGGAGGTAAGCATTCGAGACCAGGGCAGTCTCCACGCCCGGTGCCCACAAGCAGGGTTAGCCGTGGGACAAATGTCAACCCTGCGAGCACAGTGGTCAGGTCTTCGGCAAAGTTAATTGTGAAGATTAGGCAAATTAAATGAGACGCCATATTTCGGCGCTGTCCTCAAAGACGGTGTGGGATAAGGCATTCCGCATCGGGCGAGTGGGCATGGTACGAGACCGGTCGCGAGCGGCCGGTT
>JAJYPK010000174.1 GCA_021795465.1 Bacillota bacterium | reverse complement strand
CCGCGCCCCGGTTTTCAGAAGTCACGGTTACGTTCGCGAGTCCTCACACACAGGCGTTGACCGTAGATGCCGATACCCCAGTAATAACAAGCAGCCCACCCAAGGGTCCCGCGCCCCGTTCGAATCCCATCGTGAAAATGGCAACGGCCGTAATCACCCCGGATAACACATAGGTGCGTAGTAATCCAAAGCGCTCCGTGGCCCAACCGCCGATAAATCCCAATAGGGCGCTAGACAGGAAACGGGTTGAGAGCAAAATCCCCGCAGTCGCAGCGCTAAATCCTAAAGTATGGGTAAAATATATGGTGAGAAACGGGTAAAGCATGAAAGCGGCGGCCGGGGTAATCAAGGAGGCCGTAAACAAGGTTGCCGTTTGCGGATTGAGAAGTTCACGAATTTCCTTCAAATAAGACACCTTTATAGAGGACGAATTCATCGGTACACTCCATTAGTATAGTTTTAGCCAATCAATTTTCACGTTACCACAAAGTCTCCCCTCATCCGAACATCTAGTCCGGAATATCCCTATCGTGTATATTTAATGAAGGCTCCATCGCGTCTGGATTCTCGAAACCATCAACGATCTCCTTGGGCTTCTCGCTAGCGATGCGATCCTATTTGTCAGATTCATCGATTCGCCTACGTCATTCATAACAGGATGCCAAATGAATGCCATCGAAAAATCTTTTGCCGAAGCATTGGCTCTAACCACCACGCTTACCGGCATCATCGACCTTTTTGATACCTATGCCACCGCTCATGCGGGAACTGCGCCGGCAGCGATTAAGCGTCGCACGATCCGTGCTTTAAGATTGCGCTACGGATCGGATCCAAACTTTCTATGGGAAGCGGCGATCACGTTCACAAAATCCGGTAATCCGACCGCTGAAGAGGTAGGCGCGATAGTGCTTGCCGAGCTCTATCCCTATCGTCCCAAAATCGTAACCGATGAACTTAAACACCTTGCCGATAGTCCCAATTGGGAGGTGCGTGAGTGGGCGGGAAGCGCTTTGGGTGATGTGGTCACCCACCATTTTGAGAGCGTATTCCCCGCAATTCGTCCGTGGGTTCAAGATCCTTCAGAAAACATACGCCGAGCGTTGCTCATCGCGGCCATGGATGCAGCGAGTTCATCGAACAATCCCGTCGTCATTCATAGCCTTTTGGACCTTCTTGGACCGCTATTACGGGACCGGTCACCGTATGTTCAGAACAACCTGGGACCGTTTGCGTTGGGACATGGATTTGCCAAACACGCACCCGATGCCTTACTCAGTTGGATGACGCGATGGGTGGCCGAGGAAGACGAACAGGTGCGGTGGAATCTTGCCATGGTCTTCTCGGCCAAAAATGGTGCCGATTTAGTCTACAAGGCGCAACCGATTCTCCAAATTCTTTCCCACGATACCCGCCCCCGCGTCCAAAAAGCCTGGAAAACCGCCCTGAGAAGTATACGAAAACGCATACCAGGATGGGATGGCGGAGAATTCAAAGGCTAATGCAGCGATCGTTATGCGCTATACTACTTTTAATGGAGGGTTTTTCGATGCCTAGGAACCCAGTGTACTGGACGCGTACCAAATTACCCAACGACTGGAATATTTCGCTTGCCGCCACGGATCGGGGACTCTGTTATCTTGGATTGCCTCGCGACGAGAGTGAATCACTGGGGGATTGGGTGTCCCAGCATATTCCCGGCGCATCGCTGAGGGACGATCCCCTGCCCTTGACCCCCTATATCACCGAGCTTGAAGAGTATGTTACGCGGGTCCGCCAAGATTTTTCGATCCCCGTAGACCTGTATGGCACGGCATTTCAGGTCGCGGTCTGGCAGGACTTGCTTCGGATTCCCTACGGGGAAACCCGAAGCTACCAAGAGATTGCCCAACACCTCGGACGTCCCCGTGCGGTTCGCGCGGTCGGCGGCGCCAACGGCGCCAACCCGGTACCAATCGTCGTCCCTTGCCACCGTGTGATCGGCAAAAACGGCTCCTTAACCGGCTATAGCGGAGGGCTTGACATCAAGACCCTCCTGTTGCAACACGAGGGTCTTCTTCTGGCTTAAGCGCTATCCAAGCTCTTGAACCGCCTGACGGGCACGACGCACGCAGTCAGGAATCCCCACACCCTCGACATACGCCCCTGCCAGGGCGACCTGGGGAGATTCGTGACGCATCTGTGACAGGACAGCCTGCATCTTACGTACATGTCCCACCTGGTATTGCGGAATCGCGCGGGTATGCCGGAATACCCGTTGATACAACGGACCATCAACCCCGGGAAAGGTCGATGCAATCTCCCGATGATACAGATCCAGCAATTCGTTATCCGAGAGTTTCAGGACGTCTTCACCCGATCGTCCGTAAAACGCTCGCACCACATGGCCATCGGGTACCCCCGGATAATGCCATTTCGATGAGACATAGGTCGCCGCTGTCATGCGCATCCCCGGTTGGTGTGGAACCAAAAAACCCGTCTTATGATCGGGAATGGGAATGCTCCCGGGCGCATATACGGCACCAATCACGGCAAGGTTAGGATAGGTAATCTCCTCTAGAACATTAGCCGTCATAGGACTCATCTCCTGGATCATACGACCCGCCTCGAATGCCGGCACCGCGAGCACGACGCCCTGGGCCTCAATCTGCTGATTACCGATCATTACTCGCACCCCATCGGCAGTCGGTTCCAAGCGGTCTACTGGAGTCTGGTACCGCAATTCAACCCTGGTCATATAAGCTACGAGAGCCTCGATCAAAGACTCAAGCCCTCCAGGGAACGATACGAAGAGACTTTCCGGATTCGGTGTTCGAGGGCGTTGCCGCCGCCGACTTTCTAACACGACACTGCGCCCTTCTCGTTCCAACTGTTTAAACTGGGGGAAGGTGGCCTCCATGCTCATCTGGTCGATATCTCCCGCATAAATCCCCGACAACATGGGTGCTGCCAAGCGGTCCACGACTTCATCCCCAAATCGGTATCGAAGAAAGCGACCCAAAGCGACATCTTGGTCCGGCTTAGTCATCGCCGGCAAGAAAAAGTCGAACCCAGCGCGAAATTTTCCTGGCCACGACAAGAGTCGCGACGCCAAGAGTGCTTTGATGTCGGTCGGGATCCCGGCCTGCACCCCGGCCGGGATTGGGAAAAATTTTTGACGGTAATAGATGAATGCACCACGGGCGCTAGGGTTGGTGCCAAGAGGCGTCAATCCTACCTGCTGGGACAAATCCATGGCTTCGGGTTTGCGGCGCAATATGGAATCGGGGCCACCTTCCAGTACATAACCGTGGCTCCGATCTGTAAGGATCTTGCCCCCGACCCGATGGCTCGCTTCGAGGAGCACCACCTCGCTTTTGGGGAATTTATCCATAAGTGCATGCGCTGCGGCCAGTCCAGAAATTCCTCCCCCCACCACCACATAGGGACGGTTCATGAAAGGGCCCCAAACACAACATCCGCGAGGATGTCGGTTAAATCGGGGTCCGCATTAAAAAGCTCCGTCCGCTCTAAGTGCACCCCTAGTTTCTTAGCATGCCGGGCGGCTTCGAGGTCTAGGTCGTAGAGGATCTCTAAGTGGTCAGAGACAAACCCCACCGGACACACCAACTGGTTGACCCAGCCCTCACTCAAGAGTCCTGATATCTTTTCTAAAATATCGGGTCCCATCCACGGCTCGGGCGTTCGGCCCGCGCTTTGCCACGAAAATGTATACGACGACAACGCCAAGTATTGGGCGACATCCTCAGCCGTTTCTCGAAGTTGCTGCGGATAGGGATCTCCCTCTTGCAGAATGCTCTGTGGCAGGCTATGGGCGGAGAAGATGACGATGCTCGGATCCCCGAAAAACCGTTCACGGGCCTTAGTGATACGACGCGCTAGAGCTTCAATGAATAAGGGTTCCCGATGCCAATTTTTGATCCCATGCCAGACAAAACGTGCTTGCAGTCGTGTACGGGCGCTATCCACTTCCCTTAGGTAATCGCCGACGCTTAGGCGGGAGTAGTGAGGGGCCAACACGATTCCCACCGCTTCGGTAATTCCGTCCTGAAGCATGGCCTCGACCCCCTCACCGATGTAGGGAGCCACGTGCTTAAACCCCAAATAAACTTTGTAGGTGCCCGCGTGGGTGCGATTCAGACGATGAGAGAGCGCCTTTGCCGCGGCTTGGGTAATCTCCAAGAGAGGGGAGTGGCCGCCGATAGCCTGGTATCGTGCCACAAGATTCTCCAGTTGTTCTGGCGATGGCGGACGACCATGTCGAATATGCGTATAATACCGTGACAAGTCGTCTATGTCGCTCGCCGCCCCATACGCCATCAGTAAAACCCCAATCACAAAGCATCTCTCCTTCTTCCTTCACGATGCACGAGGTCAACCACCTGTTTTAACACGTGCGGATCCGTCATCGGTAAAACACCGTGACCGAGATTAAATATGTACGCCGGGTCCTGTCGCATGACAGCTAACAAATTCCGAGTCGATTCCACGACAGCATCGTACCCCGCCGTCACTCGGACCGGATCTAGGTTCCCTTGCAAGGCTATCTTTGGACCAATCCGACCGCGTACGGCCGCCATAGGAACTCTCCAATCGACACCGAGTACATCGGGGCCCGCGCTGACCATCAGCTCTAAGAGAGACCCGGTACCCACTCCGAAATAGATGCGCGGCACCCCGAGGGGCTCTAACCGGCGAAAAATTTCTGCCATGTAGGGCAAAACCCCGGCTTCATAATCCTGGGGTGCAAGGGACCCAACCCAACTATCAAAGACTTGGACCGCGCTAGCCCCTGCCTTGATTTGGGCGATAAGGTGTGCCGAGACAACATCCACCAAGGCATCCATCAACGCGGACCAGGTTTCTGGCTCATTCCACATCAGGTGCTTGGTATGGAGATAATTCTTAGACGGGCCTCCCTCAACCATATAGCTTGCTAAGGTAAATGGCCCCCCCGCAAAGCCAATAAGCGGAGTCGGTCCGAGGCGGGTGACAATCCCATCAATGGCATCCAACACATAAGGCAGATCGCGCTCAGGTGTCACCGGAGCGAGCGCTAACACATCGTGCATCGTAGCGACGGGGTTCGCAATAACGGGGCCGACAGACTCCTTAATCGTAAACTCTATCCCCATCGGTGCAAGCGGCACCATAATATCTGAGAACAATATGGCGGCATCTACCCCTAAATCCTCGACCGGTCGGCAGCTCACTTCAACACAGAGTTCCGGGTTTGTCGCTAAATCCATAAAGTTATGCTGTTGGCGCAACTCCCGATAACTTGGTTGATAGCGTCCCGCCTGGCGCATAAACCATACCGGGATGGTATCAGTGGGCTGCCCCCAGCAACTACGAATAAATCGGCTTTGCGTACGCCATCCCCCGCTCTCTCATCGATACGCCATTATATCACTGAGGTGCCGGCTTCTGATAAGATAAAGATGACAGCAACGGAGTCTAAACCGACCCCTAAGGAGTGTTTGTTGTGGCACACGAAGAAGGAATCGATATGCGTACTTTCCAGGTGGATCTCGAGGGCGGCGCATCCGTAAAGGTCGAAGGGGCCGGCGATCAAGGCCCTCATCTGTTGATGCTCCACGCGGGTGTCGCCGATCGCCATATGTGGGATCGACAATGGCAATGGCTCCAACATGCGTATCGTGTGGTACGTTGGGATTGGCGAGGATTCGGAGACACCGCGCACGTACCCGGATCATTTAGTTACGCCGACGACATGATTACCATTATGGACCATTTAAGCATCCCCTCAGCCATTGTGATGGGCTCTTCATTCGCTGGGGCGACGGCTCTCCAAGTGGCTATCGAACACCCAACCCGCGTCGATCGCTTGGTGTTGGTGGGATCGGGCATTCCCGGCTATGAAGCCTCTAACCCCCCAGAGGTGGACGAACTCTTTCGAGAAGCCGATCAAGCCCTAGACCGTGGGGATACCAAAAAATTCCTGGATTTGATGGAACAATTGTGGCTGGTGGGTCCTGCGCGCCAAGCGAGTGATGTTGAGCCTTCCTATTTGTCGCGCGCGAGAGAACTCCTAATGCAGATTGATCGACCCGATAATGGGTCCAGGTCTCGAGGGACTCACGGGTCTATACTGGATGCCTTGCCGAAGTTGACCGTACCGAGCCTCGTTGTGGTCGGGGATCAAGACGTCCCGGATACTGTCAGTGCCGCCCATTATCTTGCACAAACCCTTCCCAATGCGCGACTCGAGACCATCGAAGGTGCCGCCCATCTTCCCAATTTGGAACGTCCTCGATACTTCGATGCCATCCTGAGTGAATGGTTGGCAGCCACGGGATCGCCCACCGTCCCCTCATGAACCGGACAACATAACGATTCTTTACCCCGCATCGTGGGGGAGGGTGGGCGACACTCGCTCATGGCCAATGCCGTCAGGTTAAGACCCCTGAGTTATCTTGCGATGTATGTATATATATACTGAACCTCGTAGGCCGCCTTGGCAAACGGCCCACCATCGGGCGTTTTCGCGTAGCCCGGATATTGGGTGGGTCGTAGGTCACGACCAGCAATCCGGCTTGCGTTAATCGTTGCAACCAGGTGCCAAGCGATGCTCCGTCCCACGCCAAAGGTCGCGACTAAGGTATCCACGGCGACCGGCATTCCTCACGAGCAAGCGCGTAGATCGGCTGAGCAACCGCACTTGAGAAACCACAAACTGACCCAGACGATGCCAGTGAGCGTCCGTAACAGAAATCGCTTGGCTCTTGGGGGTCCGAGTATACCCGGACTATCCTCGCACCGTCCGACCAGCTTTGACGGCTTCGACCCAATCTCCTTTACGTACCCCGAAGGGCATCAGCGTGCCCCTGAGATGATAGCATCGATTCCCGCCAAAGCAGACCCGACCGCCCAGCAGCGATTCTTGGATACCGAACTC
>JAJYPK010000173.1 GCA_021795465.1 Bacillota bacterium | reverse complement strand
GTAGGTGCCATGAAGGTGCATGCCGATCTGGCGGGATCCGGTCCCTCCTGAAAACCCCGCCCAGCATGATCGCTGCGATGCGCTCGATGCCGGAAGCGAGTAAGAGAGGCACGTCCCGATGGGGCGACAGCCGTTTCGGGACGAACTAATGTTGTAGCCACTACTGCATGGATGGCCTTGCCGCGAATTAAACTTACTGTGCGCGTCTTTAGCTAGGGAGGATGGTGAAACGGAAGGATAGACAAGAGCCGAAGGGGGAAAGGCAGCGGCGTAGAGTGGCGGGATGAGGTCGTTGAGAAGATTGAGGCGTCGAGCTTGGCGGTCGTTGGTAAGTGGCCGGCGGCGCACGTTGTCTGCAATCAAGAGACGCCCCCCTCCCCCACACCCTTTCCTTCCTTCGGCCTTCCCGGCACGGTCTCTGCGTAGCGAGACGTGCCAATGCCCTAGACCGATGCACGTCCCGATGGGGCGCCAGCCGTTTCGGGACGAACTGTTCTGGGGATTTTTAGGATTGTCGTTGTGGGTATGTGCTCGTCACATTAGGGCGAATATCCTCCTTCGGCGTTCGTGGTCTCGGAACTCATCCGATATAATGGTCCTAGATGAATGACAATTTAAGGAATGTTATGGAAAGAGATGTCTTCGCCGTCTATGACGAACGAGGGCTACAACTTGGTGAAAGGAACGATAATATGACAAAAAACACTGTCGCCGTGATCTTCGGCACCCGACCAGAGGCGATCAAACTCGCCCCCGTGGCCCAAGCACTCGCTACCGATTCCCGCTTGACCCCCCTTCTCATCAATACCGGCCAGCACGACAGCCTCATGCCCACGATCATGGAATGGTTTGGTGTCACCATTGATCAACGATTGAGCTTATTGGTAAGCGGACAACCTCTGGGTATCCTAGGAGGAAAGCTCTTGCATCGTTTGACAGAGGTGTTGGCCGATGAACGTCCGGCCATGGTCATCGTCCAAGGGGATACGTTGTCGGCCCAGATGGGAGCGCTTGCGGCCTTTTATCAGCAGATCCCGGTGGCTCACGTGGAAGCTGGTCTACGCACTTACAATCGTCTGTCGCCTTATCCCGAAGAGGTGGCCCGACGCATGGTCAGTATCGTTGCGGCGTTACATTTCGCGCCTACGGACAGTGCCGCAGACAATCTCCGCCATGAAGGGGTGGAAGGACAAATCGTGGTGACCGGCAATCCGGTCGTCGATGCATTGCAATACATCCGCCAAATTACGGGGGGGCGTAATTCTCCCCACCCATCGGAACGATTCCGGATTGTCGCGACGATTCATCGGCGAGAAAATCACGCGCATCTCCCCGACATTTTTGGGGCGCTGGTCGACCTGGCCCGTCGTCCCGGGGTCGACGTGATTCTTCCACTGCATGCCAATCCTGCCGTCACGCAAGCCGCACAGACCATTTTTAGGGATTCTCCGGTGCAAGTTATCGCGCCCATGGATTATGTTCCGTGGATTCAGTTTCTAACAACGGCAGACCTCCTCATCAGTGATTCGGGAGGCATCCAAGAAGAGGCCCCTGTGCTTGGCATCCCCCTCCTCGTCACCCGAGACGTGACGGAGCGTCCCGAAGTGTTACAGACCGGGCATGCCGTCCTCGTGGGCCATAATCGCCGCACCATCGTAGAAGCAGCGGACCACGTGATAACGGGACGACACAGGTTCTCAGCGACTCAGAGCCCATTTGGTGATGGGCATGCCGCCGCACGCATCGCGGGGGCCGTGGCCACATGGTTGGAGTCTGTGCACTCTCTCTCCGTGCCATCCTAAGTGACCCCGAAACTAGGTCCCATCGAAAAGCGGGGGGAACACACATTTGCCATTCCAGGCACTCCTCGTACAATGAGGGGGCCGTGTCTCGTGCCCGTTGTTCAAGGCCGAAAAGCATGGTGTCGACATGTGCTCTCCCGGCCATAGGCGGGGGTCGCACCCGGAACAACGAAGAACAGGCTGGAGGAGGAAAAACTACGTGCGTAAGTTCATGCTGATCTGGGGTTCGCTCATCGCCGTCTACGCCGACGCCTTTTACTTGGTTCACGCGGTGTCACCGCGGCTCTTCCTTGTAACGACTGGATCATTAGTCGCGTCATTCGCGCTGTTCGCGGTTCTGAGTCGCGGTGTTAGCTTAATCCTCCTGGTCGTCGAAGTCCTCGGCTTAGGTTTTGGGTTGGTGTTGGACGGATGGGTCACCGGTGCCAATACGATGGTGCAAGCGAAAGATATTGCTCTACACGTGACGCTGTCGGCCACGGTCATCCTCTTATGGCTTACCGCCCGTTATGTCCGTGATCTGTTCTATCAAAATCTGACTCTGCAAGCAGAGTTGTCCAAACTCAAGAAGCAAGACGAGCAGACCGGCATCCTCACGTTCGACGAATTCAAATACCGATTGGAGGCGATTTGGGCCGGCCTCCGACGTCGACACGAAACCGGGTATCTACTGAAAATCTCTTTACCTCCCCTAAAACATACGCAGAAGGCCGTTTTCGGCAAAGTATCGCAATCGGCACTGGAATCGATTCGGGCGCACTACGACATCGTGGGCATGATGCCCGATGGAGAGATCGCCATAATCTTACAAAACACGGAGGAACCCGGTGTCGACCTGGTAGAAAAACGGTTCGTCGACCTCGTGTCGGAACAAGTTGCCGCCCAAACAGTCAACACTCTAGCAATCCACCGCATCAAAATGGATCTCACCTTCAATGAATCCGCATGGTGGTTACATCACGTGATGGGACCCTCATCACTGGCAGAACGGGGGAGCCACGGACTATGAATGGATTCTTACTCATCATTGCGATAACCTTTTGGCTGTTGCTCTTGTATTATTCCAGTTTGAACGTCGCGGGCATTGCCTTTCGGTCTCGCGCGACTCCTGAAGACCGCAAGGGCTTAGCCTATCCCAACGTGGCGGTTCTGATCCCGACCCATAATGAAGGAAAGGTGTTAGCGAAAACCATGGAATCGCTGGTGAACCTCGTATACCCCGGAGAACTCACCATTTACATTCTGAATGATAACTCGGCGGACAACACGGGGGAAATCGCCGATGAATATGCCACAACGTTCCCCTACGTCCAACATATCCGGGTCCCGAATGGCTATCCAAAAGGCAAAGCCCGCGTATTGAATTATGGACTGTCCTTGACGGAAGCCGATTACGTGGCCGTCTACGACGCCGATAACCAACCGGAACCGCATGCGCTGACAATGCTCATCGAAAGTGCCGTAACTACGACGGGGGCCGTCGGGGCGGTAGGGCATGTGAAGACCCTCAATGAAACACAGAACTGGCTCACGAGAATGATTGCGATTGAATTCTCCGTATTTCAACTGTTAATGCAATCCGGCCGTTGGTTCCTGATGAAACTCGGTTCGTTTACGGGAACGAATATGGTAGTGCGCCGACAAGCCCTCTTAGCTTGTAATGGATGGGATGAATACGCCTTGGCCGAGGATGCGGACTTGACCATGAAACTTACCGCCATGGGGGGACTCATCCCGGTCGTGCCGGAATCGCGAACGTGGGAACAGGAACCGGAAACATTCCGGGTATGGTTCAAGCAAAGAACACGGTGGATGCAAGGCAATCTGTATTTAATTCGGAAGACGTTGCGTGAACCCTCATGGCGCACGGGCCGTGTCGCTCTCCATAGCCTCCAATTGTTATCCGTCTATATCGGTTTCGTATTTTTCCTGGTGGTTTCGGATGTCTGGTTTGCGTTGGGTGTGTTCGGGGTGGTTCATATCACGTACCCGATTCCCCTTCTCTTAATCTGGTTCGAATCCCTCGTCGTCTACGTCGTACAACTGATGACCTCCACCACTTCGGATGACATGATGAGCGGGCCCAACATGGTCATGATGGCCGTGATGTATTTCACCTATGCCCAGGTATGGATTGCCCTACTCGGTTGGGCCGCCGTGAAACAATTGCGGACAAGAAATGCGGTGCCCGTATGGGATAAAACTATACGATTCTGAGTAGTCAGCTGAGTGTCACTGAGGCTGAGACGGCTCACGACGGGAGCCAACCGCTTGCGTGTTAAGACAGTCAGACCCGTCAAACCTATGAAAACGACACGGAGCCGACGGTCGACACGTGTTGTACCTGTCGTGATGTCGCAAATCTGACAGGTTATCGGTACAGCCACACTGGTAGGATGAGTCCAGTATTCCAAGAGGCCACGAGATAGAAGGAAGGAGAAGCGAGGTTATCCTGACGGCGTTACCGGTTCCCGATCGCGAGGCCATGGGGTGGCTGGTCGATCAGTGGTTGGTGTCTTTACGAGCGGCGGGGTGGTCAAGCCGGCGATTGCAGACGGCGGCGGAAATGCTCGGCTGTGCCTTCCAGCGCGGAAGATCCGAGACTTCGCGAGAGGCACTGACCGTTGAACGATTTATAGGGTGGTGGCAAAACACCCATTCGCCTAGTACCCCGGAATGCGGGCGACCCCGATGATCTGGGTGCCTTTCAACAACCGAAATTCGGTGTAGTCTTCGCGGGCTATCTCCGTCGTGCCCCACACTTCCATGCGGTCGGCTTCCTGCACTGCCGTAGGATCGAATGCGGGGCCAAAGGGAGGTACGGTGACGACTGCCTTTTGGAGATCCGCTGGAACCGTGATAGTCCGGAGCAGTTCTAGCGCGGGTGCGCGGCGGGTTGGCATGGACGATTCTCCTTGAATTAGGCCGTAAACCATCCCCAAACATCATCTGCTCGCATAATCACCCACGGATCATCGATAATGCCATGCCAGTTCATCATGAAACCCTTGGCGATTCGTGGTGTCTCTTGTCAAATACACATGCTTATCACTTTTTTCCAATGTTACCTGTTTAAGTGCTAGCCAAAACTCACCTGGCATGTTACCATATGCGCTGACCAATGGAATCACTTTCCATTATCGTCATGAAATACCTATTCCTAAGGAGGATGTATATGAATAAAGTGAAACTGTTCGGGTTGGCCATGGTTCTGCCGATTTTGGCCCTGAGCGGCCCCGCGTTTGCGCAGTCGGTGCCGGCTCATGTCTCTACAACCCCGTTGGCCCGCGTTCTCCTGCCCGTGACTCACGGGGCGCTTACAGCGCCTGTAGGTGGACCCGGGATGCCGATTGTTGGCAAAGTAGTTGCCAACGGTTTATCATTCGCAGGTTCAGTACCTGTGTCAAAGCCCTCAACGACAAATCACCTGTCTGCTGAGGTTTCAGAGGTTCTGACTCAAGTATCTGATCAACCAGTTTCTAATGCGTACAACTTTAATGGCTCGTCTCAGCCTGGGACTTATTCCCATACGGAGGTCATGCCATATGCTTCAGCAATTAATGCACTATTAGCCAATCCAAACCTTACGATGAGCCAACGGCAAATGCTGGATCAAATTCCAACGGAAGTAACGTTCAGCACGACTATCAGTAATCCTACTGGCACGGATCCGATTGCGAAAAGCGCTATTAAATATCATCTATTCGCGCTTACGGAATGGGAATATACCGTTGAGCAAGGATTTAGCGATAATGGGAATATTGTTACGAATGTTGCTCCTGCATGGTATCTTAGCCAAGTGTGGTATCCCGGTTGGTCACTATCCAATGAGAGTAACACCATGGGGAGCCCAGCCACTGGTAAATGGACTAGTCAGTCGAACAATCAAGCCGTCTATACTTATACTGCACCACCGAGTATCGGAATCCCTTTATTCACGGTCGAAGCAACCATCAACTTTACCTTTTACGGGAATGGGTCTTGGACAGCACAAGAGTCTTCTATAAAAAGCTAGGGTAGCGACTTAGGAAGGAAGGAATGATCGTGGCAATCACGCAACAACGAACTCCCATTTGGGTATACGTACTATTTGCCCTGAATGGGATATTGGCATTTCTCATTCCGCTCGTGTTTATAGTGTCAGTAGGTATTGCCGTATACATCGGAATAAAGTGGCGCCCTTTATTAAAACTCTACATTGGGTTTATGGTCGTTGGCCTAGCGATCACAGCATTGGGAGCCCTGGCTGGAACCGCGACGGCAGTACGCCTGTAGAGGGCTTTGTAATTGTAACGGAAGTTCATTATTTATTTGAAATGCCAGATGCCCTATGGCAAGACCAATATCTAAACCCGCGCGAGAGAATCGCACGGGTTTTCTCCGCTTGCCTATCATTTTGCACCATGGAGGGGTACAGCCGACATACGGGTAAAAATAGAGCGTGATGGGATGGAGGGACCTAAGCTAAACAGCACTTAATCTGCCCAAGCGATGTGTCTAATCGGTGAAGGCGTTCACGTCTACAGAAATTCCCGTAGAAGGATGCGTTAAAAGTCCAATAACTCGATACCGCGTGCGAAGCATATGAACAGCCTCGGGGGGATTGTCGCTATTGGGTGAATCCCACCGTCCCACGCGCAAGGCGGCGGTACCATTTTGGGTTTTTCCAAAAAGTCGCAGATGGAGGTGAGATCATGACTCATCAATTGAGAAGGTATCTTATCTCAGACCTTATATGCGATGCATGGCAGCTTGAAAACCACGTGGCCAATGGGATGCCGCTGCCGACCATCGCCGTTGACAAACTTACGATTTATAACCATAATCATCCGTTCGAAGGTCAGATTCAGCATTTTTTATAGTGCATTTGTACGACAAACTCGCGGGTTCCGTAGTCGATACGAAACAAAAATGTATGTTTACACGCATAAATCCTATTGCGCCTGGCTTGACGCAGTATAAGGCTATCATCGTGGTGCAAGATTGAGAGAATACCATTATCCGGCGTACCCAAAACGACCTCCTTTAGCGGTACAGTCCATGATAAAAACTAGGGGTCGCAAACCCGCATGGAGCCTCATGGGCCGATGACGGAAATGGACCCCCGTTTTTCGGTACACGCTATCGACAAACGAATAGCCCGTCTCACGA
>JAJYPK010000172.1 GCA_021795465.1 Bacillota bacterium | reverse complement strand
CGGTTCCACGGTCATGATGGGCCACTGGAGATATTGCTGGACAATGTTCCGCGCGCGTACCGAGTCGTGCGTGACTCGGACAACATTGACGCAAAACTCCTGGAGGACTTGGGTACTGAGACATCCGCGGCGACTCGCCCACAACGCCGTGAATAGGCTCTGCGCCCGTTCTCGTTTCTCCGGCGGCGCGGTGCTGTCATGGGCATACAGCGAGACATTCGTATCACAAAACTCAACGTCGCTCATGCAGTTGTTCTCGCGTCAGGCGCCCATGGTCCAGGTGGAGCAACAGACCCTCGCGCATGTCGGCGACAGCCCGGGTATATGCCGCCTCATACTCTGCAGTCGAAACGCCTGCAACACGGTCGAGGTATCGCTCCACGTCCTCCATGGTATCTTCCGGCAAACTCGCAATCCGTTGCATTAACTCGTCCCGTAAGGCCAATGGACACCCACCTCCTCGGAATCGTCTGCCTATCCCGATTATACCCTCGCACGGAAGCGCTCTCAAGCAAAGCACACCCATTGCCAAAAAATTGCGCTAGGGCGCTAACCTGTCCGTTAACGCATCGAGGAATTCTCTCGGAATGGCGATAAGTCCTCAAACAATCTGTTGCCATTTTCGTTCCATTGCTACAGAAACCCCAAATAGCGCTAGGGTACGGCGTTTGGCGCGCTATAGCGGGTAGGTGCGAGCTTCGAATTTTTGTCCGTGACGTGGTTGAGGACGTTGAGGAAGCTATGCAGAAGAATGATGGCGATGATCCCACCCGAGCTCCAACGTAAGTATCCAAACGAGAGACCGAGAACCCCTGCATAGAGAGCTCCGCCAACGCGGCTGGCAAGAGTTCCCGGATTTGACGCATGGACGATCCCGAATACCAGGGCCGTCAACCAGAGTCCCACTTGGGCTTGGAAGTATCCCCGCCAGAATAATTCCTCTGCTACAGGAACCCAGAGGCCTTGGAAGAGGATCGTCGACCAGCCAGGAAAATGGACCTGAAGCTTTTTCTGCGTTGAAGAATTTGTTGCTACGACCACTCCGCCAAACAGCACCGCGGTACCGAATATTACGCTGGCCGAACCTGTGGTCCAGTGACCCCAGTTCAGTCCGAGGTCACGGATTGCCGTCTGATGAATCAACACCAGGAAACATACGGCTGACGCATGCAAGAAAGGATTGGAATACGGCCATCTCCAGTGCTGGCGCTGCCATGAAGACAGACGAACTTTGCCAATGTGCAGGCGATTTCCGGCCCAAATAGCAAGCATCAGAGATACAACGACAATCCATGGCTTGACTACATTCCATAACATTTATATCATTAGCTCCTCATCCATCCAGGGACCAGGAAAACTATTGCACCTCAAATGCTCGTCTGGGTCGTTTCGTGATACGGCCTGGGCTCAGGAGTTCAGCAATGAGGGGGACTCGCATGGGCAACGACTCCTCGCATAATGTTCCCTGAATATCTTCACTTTACCCATGGGAGCGGATACTTTCATTATTATGCTAGTTTCGGGGGTTGTCCACGACAACACCTCTTGAGACATCTTGTCGTATGGAGCTCGAGGAACATGAATTGTGTGGACCTAGCTCCGTCCGCAAAATAATGCCAAAAACCTCAAAGTTTCCATCGCCAGGCAGGACCCAATTTGCGCTTACCCAACACCATGAATCCGATAGCCAGGCCGAACATTAACCCATCAACAGAATCAGGGACTCTGTTAATAGAATACGTTGCGATGCCTACGAAAATCACTCCACACACGATTAGGATTTTGGGGTTCACTCGAAACATTGATCAGACCTCCTTTTCTACAACCATCGCCAACATTATACAACATAGCCTTAGGCGCAACTTATTTCTGGTTTGATTTTGTTGTTACTTATTGGCTTGTAACGGCCAGCGAAACCTGATAAGATAGGTACGCTGTGACGGGGTGGCGGAACTGGCAGACGCGTACGTTTGAGGGGCGTATGGGGTAACCCGTGCGGGTTCAAGTCCCGCCCTCGTCACCATAAACTATAGTAAGGCAGTAACTGGAGTCCAATCTGGAGTCCGGTGTTTTTGTTTGTTTTTGTTTGATTGTGCCTCCGCATGTGGTCTCGAGGTAGAGTGCATATCGTATCTTCACGAGTTACGGTCCGTTGGGGACACGCGACACACAAGATCATCCTCATTTTTATCGTGAAACTGGCGAAACTCTCATCGAAGATTGTATCGTGTCTTACCGGCCGGATGCTACCCGAGAACATTCCACCAGTGCGCCCCCAGGCGTATCTATAACGCATGCAGGGTAAGTTTGACTAAAACCCCGAGATGTCAATTAAGGCGTCAACGGCGCAACTCCTTGAGTGAGGAGGCGGCCAGTTCCTGATATCCCGCCACGCTCTATTGACGGTCACTATTCAGCGCTTCCATCCCATCGACCATCGTGGTCAGGTCAATGCCCTCCGAGGGTTCGCAAAAATTATATTTCCCATAAAAATTGACGTGCTTCCAACTCACGGGGCTCACGCGTTTGATTTGATCTGTTTGCTCCTGATGTCCCTGGAATTCCTTCCGTTTCAGCAACTCTGACAGGATACAGGCATTGTAATAGATGACGCAATTGGCGAGCAGCCGTGAGCACTCGCTCCAGATTTGTTGCTCGAGATCCGTTTTGACCCGGAGTCGGCCTGAATACGCATACGCGACGGCGCGCCGCAGCTTATGGTACGACTCGCCTCGGTTCAGCGCCCGCTGCACGTTGTGGCGCAGGGTCACCGAATCAACGTAGGTCAATAAGTACGCACTGCGATAGATATTGTCCAACTCCCACAGGGCTTTCTTGGTGCGGTTTTTTCTGGCGTAAGCGCTTAACTTGCCGATAATGACGCTTTGGCTCGTCACTTTGAGCGCGAGCGATGCCAAGATGTGCTGGATATTGTCTGCTTCTTCGATAATCAGATGCGTATTGACTTTACTGGTGGGTTTCAAGACAAAAGTCTCATCATACTCCCGAGGATTTTTAAACCCATAGAGGGTATCCATTTTGTCCCGCAGATCCCGATAACGCGGCGCGAACTGGTAGCCAAACATCGACAAGAGGGTGAAGTTCACTTGATTGGTCCCGTGGGTATCGGTTGAGTGGATGGTCGGCTTGATGTCTGTGGTGTTGTTATAGAGCACATCGAAGACGTAGTGACTCTCATGATCATTCGCGCCAAAAATGCGGACATTGATGGGCACGTGGTTCGCCACCAAGGTATACTGGACGATCCCTTTCTTCAAGCCGAAATATTTCGGCGAGTGTCGTGATCGCAGGGTCGAGAACTGCGTCTCGAATTTCTGGCCATCGCTCGACGAGTGAATCTCTTCATCGATGTCGTAATGGCGAAAGATCGGGAGTTGGGCCATGGCGTTGCTCACCCGATCATTCGCCGTGCGCAACGTTTCCGGGCGGAGGAAGCTATTCGCGGCGGTATAGAGCGTTTGATAATTGAGATCCGAGATCGCTCCCATTTTGCCCAGCCCCACATTGGTCCCATACGCGACGAGGCTGGCGACAATGGCCTGTTGGTCCCGCGATGATTTCACATAACGCGTGAGGATATGCGTGAAGGCGTCCAAACAGTGGCAGCGCCCATCCACGAAGTGGAGCACGTCGGCAATATTCACTTGGGGCAGGCTCTCGAAGATGGGATGATTGACGCGATCGTCGTCCCGATCGTAGGGCAAGCTCCACGTGATCGCGTTCCGCCGTTTCGTGACTTTGATGTGTGCGTTTTCCCCCGATAGGATCCGGCGATTGACCTCCGTATAGTGGGCCTCCAGCGCCCGTTCCAGGTCCTGCAAAAGGTTCGGAAGGGGCTTCGCTAAACCGGGGATCTCCGCCTGTTGCAAAATTTGGGCTTTGTTCTCTTGCCACGTGGGCAAGGGGATGAGATCCTCTTCAAAGCTTCTGAACCGCAGGGAATCGCTGACGTACACATCGCCGGCTTCCAGATGATTGCGCAACAGGCGGTACACCAAGAATTCGTACTTGTCTGGATGGAGATGCTTTTCGCCCTGATCATCCTCTTCATAGAGGTAGGGCTTGAGGCCGGCAGGAATAAAGGCCTGGGAAATGTGATCCAACCGATAGCGGGCCAGGCTGCGTCCTTTGTCAAAACTGGTTTTCAAAAACTTCACGGCGTCAATGAGGGCTTGGTCACCCCGATGTCCGGCAAAAGATAGGGCCATGATCAATGGTCGGAGGTGCTGCTTAAAGGTCGGAGCCCCCGCGGCGATAAAGTCCCATTCCCAGACACGGTCTTGATCTGACGGATTCTGCATCGATTGGGAGAGTTGTTGGACCCTGTCCCGATCCAGAATGGCGAATGCCCGCCGTTTGACTTCCCCGAACGTGACGTCGTCCGCAATACTGTCGTCCAGGAACAAGTTCAGGATCTGGCTGAGGTGCCGGAGGTTGTTGTGATTGTCCGCCTGGGTGTGCAAAATCTTCTCCTGCGTCGCGACTTTAGCCACGTCGATCACTTTGCGCACCTGAAAGATCAAGGCGTGAATTAGATTGTCGTGGAACTTCTGGTAGCGGTACCGGATGAAACAGAGCAAATAGAGATACACCATCCCGGTGGGCAATTGTTGCAGCTTTTGGACGGTGTAGTAATCGACGAGGGTGGCGTAGTAGCGGATACTATCGTTCGAGATCTCCAGTTTGGACAGAATCTCGCAGGCAGTTTGGTATACGCCGGTCAACCCGTGGTTTCGGGTGATCTCCTGTTTGAGTTCCTTGAGAGAGAAGTCTTTGGGCTCGTTCTTCAATGCCGTAATCGCGTAAACGCCCTCTCGATTGACATACAGCGCATCCAGCGCGGCGCGTGTCGCCGGGTCTAACGTTCGGTCGAGCATGGTGGTAATCCGTTGACGCTCCGCAGCCAACGCACGACTCACGATATCTTGCAGGACGCTATATCCTGGCACGACAATGTGCTGGGCCTCCAAATAACGCATCAAGGTTTGGAAGAGATAGAGGGGCTTCGCGGAGACCTTGACCATCTGCCGGGCTTGGTCTGCCAGACGAGCGCGTTCGGCTTCTTGGCAGGTACGATACCCATACAGCGCTAAGATTTTCTGTTGCTGGGCATGCCGGGTTTGCCGGAGGATGGGTGCCTGCCATCGGATCTCTGAGACCAACGAAAAATGTTGCTGCAGAATATACCCGATGTCGTCTTGCACCTCATGCAACGCGAACGAGAAAAACATCGTTTTGGCTTTAAAGTAACCGGCCTGCAAAATGAAGAGGATGCGGTTTTCCCTGGTGCGATAACTGTTGGCGATGTCGCGCTCCTCTGGGGTCAGGGCAAAATAATACGTCCGCTCCTCCGGATAGAACCGCGGTCGCCCGTACAACTCCTCAATCTCTGAAGTGTCCAGAATTTTTATGCGCCCTTGATAGGGTGAAGCCATCCACTCATCCTGCTTTCCGTGATCGTTTTTCTTAGTGGCCTCGAGGGGATTTTCTTCCGGGCGCTCGCGGGGGAATGGGAGGACCGGATGACGTCCGGTTGACCGAGCGTCGCAGGGTTTTCACGGACACCTGAAATTTGTTGGCAATCTCGCCTAAGGGGATCGTCCTGTCTTCCATCAAGACTCTTGCGAGTCGGATATCGTCTGCCGTCATTTTGGGTTTGCGTCCACCCAGGCGGCCTCGGGCCCGTGCCGCGGCCAGCCCGGCCATCGTGCGCTCTCGGATGATATTGCGTTCAAATTCGGCCAGCGCCGCAAACATCTGGAAGATGAGTTTCCCTTGAGGTGTCGTGGTATCAAACGACTGATCGAGACATTTGAAACCTTTTCCCTCGGCATTCAGCCGATTGATGGTCGAGACTAAGTCCATCAAGGAACGTCCCAAACGATCCAGCTTCCAAACGATCAGAACATCGCCGGAACGCATATATTCCAGGGCCTTTTTCAGTCCTGGGCGCTCTGCGTGGGTGCCACTCGCCACATCGTCATAAATGACTTCGCACTGCGCCGCATTCAGCGCATCCTTTTGCAGATCCAGACTTTGATCGGGCGTGCTCACCCGAGCATAACCAATCAACATCGATTTTTTCTTCCTCTGGCAGGGATTCGTACTTTAAATAGTACCACAAGATAAAACACGGTCAAGTTCTGTCCCTTTGAATATGTCCTGCGTTTTGACCGAATAAGGGGGCGTTTCTGCGAAAAATATACTCGGGGAAAAATAGGGTCATTAACCTTCCTTTTTGACGCTATGGAGTATCCCTTGGAGTATCCCTGTGTGGTCATCGCGTGGCCGAGATTTTGATCACTAATACAATGGCCGCTGAGGCCGCAACGGGGGACGCGCGGCCATAACCGACAGCCGTGAACGGCGCATGCTTTCCCCGTGCCGAAAGGATTTCTATTTTGGGGAGATTGCCACCAACTGCACCCTATGGTGACCCGAGACCACGAGATACACGCGAGGGCCTTGGGCGACGACTCCGACCACCACATATCCTGGCTGGACACGTGCGACGATGTGATGGGCTATTGCCAGGCTGCCCCCCGCGTGGACCACGGACACCACGGTGCCCGTAGAGGTAAGCGTCCACGTATCGATGGCGATGGAACCACCCTGCACCGGGTAGGCACTCCATCCATGACTTGAGGTGTTAAATCGGAGCAAGAACGTCGTCCGACCTGAATTCGATCCATCGGGGGAATATTGCAAAGAGGCCCAGACGGTCGACCCCTCAGTCAGAATCTGACCGAGTAATGCTTCGTGCCCCCAGGCATGGGGCACGGGATACACCGCCAGGCGACCGGTGGACGGACTCCAATGGACTAGTTCGGCTGGCCCACGATAAATTTGCGGGCCCACCTCATACCGGCCCGTATTAATCCCAAACCACAAGGAACCGTCGGGGGCTCGCGTGAGGCCGCTGACGCCCCCAACGACGAGCCGGGATAGAACGACCTGACGCATCACGTGACCCGACGATGTGACTTCGGCCAGGATGGGATGAAACAATGGCGCTAGAAGCCCAGGGTCCTGGTAGGCCGTGGCCGGGATCGCGG
>JAJYPK010000026.1 GCA_021795465.1 Bacillota bacterium | reverse complement strand
GGGCATTTACGAGCCAAGCAGCCTATTTAGCACTAGGTGTCCTAGGCGCCCCAGTATTTGCGGAAGGTCAGAGAGGGTTTGCTGTTTTAATGGGGCCATTTGGGGGGTACCTCTGGGCTTACCCATTGGCGGCGCTGGTGATGGCGTGGATCATCCAACGTGGTTCCCATGGCATCCGCCTCGCCATCGGCCTCGGTGCAGGACTTGTGGTCATCTATGGGGGCGGAGTGCTTGGTCTGATGCTTGTCACCACCGCCCCGTTATTTCGCGCTGTGATGGAAGGCGTGGTCCCATTTATCGGGTGGGACATTGCCAAAGCCGCACTAGCCTGGCCGATCTTGGTTCAGATGCAACGTTGGATGGGGCGGCACGCCATCCAGTCGGACCGGATGTCAGCATAGCCCAGCGTCATCCTTTTTCGTCTTCGTTCCAATCACCAGCATGATAAGCCGTGAGATGTTGGCCTAACGAAGATAGCGGTTCGTTATCTTCAACTGGTACCGGATTTTGGTAGCCATGGGCCAACATTTCCGTCGCATCTTTTAGGGATAGCGAAATCTTTTTTTGCTCCGGATCGATGTGGAGTACCTTGACCGTGCAGGTATCGCCCACTTGGACCACTTCCTCTGGGCGTGCTACTCTGTCTTCCGAGAGCTGGGAAATATGCACCAATCCGTCGACGCCACTTTCTAATTCCACAAAGGCACCGAAAGCGGCTAATCTCACCACAGTTCCTGAGTAAAGTTGGCTCTCCTTGTACCGTTCCGTGATAGTGTCCCAGGGGTTAGGTTGCACTTGGCGCAACCCCAATGAGATTTTGTTCCGCTCGGCATCCAGCCTCAGTACCTTCACGTCGATTTCTTGGCCAACCTCCAGAAGATCCTTGGGATGGTTGACTCTGCCCCAAGACATTTCACTGATATGTAGCAAACCATCGACTCCACCCAGATCGATAAAGGCACCAAAATCCGTCAAACTTTTCACATTACCATGGACCACTTGGCCTTCTGCCACAGTGCTCCAGACATGTTCGCGACGCTGTTTGGTTTCTTCCTCCACGGCGATTTTGCGGGACAAGATGACTCTGTGTTTGCCGCGATCCAGTTCGATGACGCGGACCGGGACAGTTTTCCCTAAGAATGTGTCAAGCTCAGCCACGTAACCCCGTGCTACATGCGATGCCGGTATGAAGCCACGGAGTCCTACATCCACGACCAGGCCCCCTTTCACAACTTCCACCACGGTGGCCTGGGTGATTTGCCCGGAGGTTTGTAAGGATTCTAGTGTCGTCCAGGCCTCAGCTTCGTCAGCTCGACGCTTGGATAATTTCAGGGAGCCTTCTTCCCCTTCGTAGCCGACCACAAAGACGCGAATTTTCTCCCCGAGCTTCACTGTCTCGTCGGGATGGTCTACCTTGCGGTGGGTCAAGTCATGGAGATGGATGATGCCGTCGGACTTCCCACCCACATCAACGAGCACCGAATCGGCCGAGATCTGCACGACGGTACCTTCGACAATCTGGCCGGGATGAACATCCTCCAGGTCTACGAATGCCATGGACTCTTCCATATTGAAAGAGTCTTCTAGGGATCCGTCACGGCTGGCATCGACTGGCCGTTTATGTTCATCCATTTTGGAGTCCTCCTCAATATTGCCTTATCTTTGTATCATGAAGTACTGCGGATTTTGGTTACATCTTACACTGTCTGCTGAGAGTTTCCAACAACTTTCCTATGACTAATACGGTGTAAATGCTTGTGATGCATGCATCGGATTAGCGTTCGCTCGCGGGGATTTGGGCGGCTATTCGTTCCATAATAAGAGTCTGGGCAGCCTCTCGTGGCATGTCAGGAGGAATCCGAAAGGGCTCTCCCATCGCATACCGTATGGTTTTTCTAAACCCGTATTGCCCACTTATCCCTATCGGTAGCACTTGACACCCGCTCTTTTGGGCTAAAAATGCGGCCCCTCTGCGAGCTTGTTGGAGATCTCCAGAGTCCGAACGATGGCCCTCAGGAAAGATCATTAGGACCTGGCCATTGTTTAAGATGTCAAGGGATTGCCGGATGGCTTTGCGGTCCGGTCGACCTCGCGTGACGGGAAAAGCCCCGACGCTCGAAATCAGCCACCCGAACGGGCGAAATCGAAACAGTTCGATTTTCGTCATGAAAAATACCCGGCGTCGCACTAAAATCGCCGCCATAGGCGGATCTGCCCCACTTTTGTGGTTCAAGACAAGCATGAGAGAGCCTTCCTTAGGCATGTTTTCAAACCCATGCGTCTCAATATGACAGTATAGCGAAAAAATTACTCTTACGATCCAATTAACCGTCCAATACCACCAATTAGTCATGAGCTTTTTCGTAATACTGGGCGATCATATCGTCCACCACACGGTTCACCTCCACATTGGTGGTGTCAATCAAAATAGCGTCGGAGGCTTTTGCTAGAGGCGCAAAAGTTCGGCTACTATCGAGCCGGTCGCGATGCTCAATTTCCTGACTCAAGGTGTCTAAATCGACGTCATAACCGAGTTGTAACAGATCTTTGTGGCGCCGCATGGCTCGCGCTTCTAAGCTGGCCGTCAAAAAAAACTTGAGGTCCGCATCCGGTAACACAAATGTTCCAATGTCTCGCCCATCCATCACGACGCCTCCATGTTCTGCCATGGTTCTTTGGCGTTGAACCATTTCCTCGCGAACACCTCGAACCCCTGCCACGAGAGAGACGCTGGCGTTTATCTCCGGTCCCCGCAGCATGTTGGTCACATTTTGTCCGTCGACGAGCACCTCATTGCTGCCGTCACTTTGACGGTATAAGTCAATGGTGGTCCGCTGCAGCAGATCCTCGAGGTTTGGTTCGTCCCTTAAGTCCACTCCGCAATGTAATGCCTTCCACGCTAAGCCTCGGTACATGGCCCCGGTGTCTAAATACAAGAGTCCTAATCGCTGAGCCATCTTCCGCGCTACGGTGCTCTTGCCGGCGCCAGCGGGGCCATCGACGGCAACAACCGGGGCACGTGTTTTTCCGGAACTCACCCCACTGCACCGTCCTTGTCTAAAAGATCTTCACGCAACACCGTGGCACGCTCACGGTATACATGGACTACAGAGTCCTGTGACACCGTGACGTCGGCATGCATCAGAACGCGAATCGTCATACTCAGTCCATGGGGAACATCGAGTTCCCGCATGCAAATTACCGGAACATACCGCCATCCGACTAACCGTGCGGCTTCGGCGGGAAACGTCGCGTGTAAATCGGGTGTTAATGTAAAGCAGATACTCGAAATGTTTTCAGGAGTCAATCTATTGCGCTCGGCCATTTCGAGAAGCAGTTCTTTGGTGCGATTGAGTATTTCTTGACTGTCATCATGCTCGACGGTTGTGGCTCCCCGAATTCCTCGTATCAAAATCGTAGCTCTCCTTGAGTAAAATTTGGACTAATTGGCGCTATGAGCCACAGGGTAGTTGCGTTGATGCCCTAGGTATTGGCTGGATAGCCCAACGTTAGTGACCTTGCGAATCTTTGGCCTCTGCGCGAATACGTGCTTGACAAGTAGGACAAATAAAGGCATGGTCTCGCGAATGTTTGAACTGTTCGTATGCCTGGTTCCAGATTTCCAGCGAGACCGTCTTGCCACATACTTGGCACTTTACGTCTTCCATTGTGCATCTCCTCCTAGGTATAGGGTACGGCGCCCGGCGTGATTTGATAAAATCTCCTCAACGAGGAGGTTTTACATGGCAACCCGCATCTATTCCGACACCGCTCTATCAGCAACCCAACTCCACCATCTGTTGGAGAACGTCCATAGGACCATTGTACAGCACGGCCGCGATTACGTGTATCAAGAACGTATCACGCACCGAGTATCCGAGCCGTCCGCATTCTTATTTGGGCGGGTCTTAGGATACCAAGATACCTATGTGCCCTATTCACGTCAGAACGGGGCTCGGCTCCTTGTCGGCTGTACGTGTTCGCGTGCCTTGCCTTGTGCCCACGTCGTGGCTCTATGGTGGTCTTACTTACAAAACCCCGGAGCATTCATGAGGGTCCCTTATGCGCTCGGAAACATTCGCGAGATAAGTTTGCCCGAGATTGCTGCCGGATCCTTTTCGTGGGACCACATCCCGGCCGAGAAACCTTTTTGGCAAAACCCCTGGAACTTGCATGACATGCCTCAGTGGCTTTTGTTGGTGGAGCGTGCCGGTGAAACGACGGCGTGGGAAGAGACGAGCTTGTCACAGGTGTTGTTTGACTTAGATCCGACCTGGACGGATTCCACGGACTGGCTCGCATCATGGTCTTCCTTCCTGGTCCGGCACTGGGGAGTTCTTACGCGACAGCCTCTAACCCATTGGTGGAAGTTGTTGCTACACAATCCCGCTATACCGTTGGCTCCTCTGTGGCCAGGATATACTCCGGTTCCTGGCGAACAGTGGCTTTCCTTACTGGCTCGGACCCTCACCCACACCGGACCCGCGGTAAAGGCGAATGCGCTCTCCCACCTTGTTGATCTAACCCCGGCATCCATGCTGAAAATCCTTTCTGATGTAGTTCGAGAAATTCCGTCCCTTGACCCGTGGCACATGGTGAACGCGAGACTCTTAGACCGCCGCGGCTTGCGACCGCAAGCCATTAAAGTACTTGAGGGGACCTCCCCAGAAAGCCCGGTAGGTCGTCACGCAATCCGCCAGCAGCTCATGGAATGGCTTCCGGAGTCCGAAGGATTGGCCTATCGCATCACCGATTGTCTAGAATCCGACGATTGGGACTGTCTCCAAGCCTTAAAACCTCCTTTATTGGACCACGATGGTTATGAGGCACTCGAGGCGGCTAAACGTTCACGCATGGCTAGCCGTGTCGTCGTATCAGACGCGAAGTCTCAGTGAGCCCAGGTATCCGGCCGCGCTTCGCCACGGGTTGACCCTCGATCGCCTTCAAATCCATCGTCATGTCTAGAGGTTCGGCTCCAGCGATAAAGCTCCCCACACCAAAACCGGTCACTCCGGCTTCCTTCAAGTTCCGAATCCGATCCGGTGTCAGTCCACCCGACACGAAGACGCCAATTCCGGGAAAACCCGCCAGAGTCAATCGGGCACGGACCTCTTTGACCAAGTGAGGAGTGACGCCTCCCCTCTCGCGTGGAGTATCGAGCCGGACCGCCTCTAACGAAGAACCGAGAGCTTGAGCCACGCGAAGAGATTCCTCTGCCTCGTCCTTAAAGGTGTCGACTAAAACCACGCGTGGCGCCCCTTCCGGCATTGCTGCATCGTAAGCCAGCGCGGCTTTGACTGTATCCCCCACCATCAGTAACAGCGCATGCGGCATGGTGCCTGAGGGGATGTGTCCGGATTGCCGTGCTCCCAAAATCGTACTGGCGCCTTTGGCCCCACCGATTAAGGCGGCTCGATCCATCACCGGAGCGACGGCAGGATGCACATGCCGGGCACCGAAAGAAATAACCGGGACTGGATCCGCCGCTAGCACCACCTCACGTGTGGCCGTGGCCCATCCGGAAGAGGAAGCGAGAATGCCTAATAGGGCGGTTTCGTATAAACCAAAATCGCTATAATGACCGGTGATACGCATAATCACTTCGCGAGGTTCCACCAACGACCCTTCGGGAATGGCCTCGATTTCGATGGGTAAAGAGGACAATAAGGCAAGTGTCTCCTCGACGCCGGCAATTAAACCGGCGCGATTAGCAAAAATTTCCGCGGTGACCGTCTGATGAGCCAGACCTAACCGATCTAAAATTTGCTGCGTGCCGACAAAGTATACATCAGCGGTGAGGCCCGCCCGTATTTCTTCGTGGCTTGCCGATCTGAGGCCCTTGTCGCTTGGTTGAAAATCTTGAACGGCCTGAATGCTTCGCACGATTTGGCCGAGATCTGGATTCTGAGTCATTCCCCGGATCGTCCCTTCTCGTATTGTTGTGAGGTGCACACGTCTTCAGTAATTCCCGGACTTCCCGATTGCTTAAGGGTCGGTATTTACCTTCCGCTAACCCTTCAATCGATAAAGGACCGTAGCGGACGCGGGTTAGTTCCAGGACGGGATGCCCAATGAGTTGGAATATGCGTCGTACTTCCCGTTTCATGCCTTCTTTCAATGTGAGGCGAATGAGTGTACGGTCAGCTTCGTGCCGGATGACTTGAAGATTATGGGCGCGAGCGGTGCCTTCTTCTAGAGGCACACCACGCTTGAGGCGAGCTAAGTGGTTGGCTTTAGGATTGCCTTGAACCCAGGCCTCATATATTTTGGCGATTTGAAATGAAGGATGCATCAGGCGATAGGCCAGCGGACCATCATTGGTCATGATTAGTAATCCCTTGGTGTCGCGGTCAAGTCTCCCCACTGGGAAAAGCCGACCCCAACGGTCAGGAATGAGTTCAGACACCAGGTGGTCGGCATGGCTATCCTTCAATGACGACGTATAACCGGCTGGCTTATTCAGTAACAAGTAATGGCGATCAGTCGCGCTGATGGGCTTCCCGTCCACTGCAATCTGGTCACGAGCCACGTCGGCCGTACTACCAAGTTTGGCGACCACGCCGTTAACTTCTACCCGCCCTTGGAGAATCCACGACTCTGCAGTTCGCCGCGAGGCAAGTCCGGCGTCGGCAATTAATTTTTGAATGCGGGTAGCCGCCACGCTATTCGCCCAACTCGAAAATCATTTCGATTTCCACTGACGCGTCAAGCGGTAAGGCGTTGGTGCCTACGGCACTACGTGCATGTTGACCGTGTTCGCCAAAAATTTCTTCGAGCAACTGCGAAGCCCCATTGATGACTTGTGGCTGTTGGTGGAAATCATCGGCGCATTGGACAAAGCCCACGACTTTGACGACACGCTGGAGTCGGTCCACACCTCCGGCAGCTTGTGCCGCCACGGCGATGGCGTTTAAACAAGATTGTCGCGCGGCGCCTTGTGCGTCAGCAAGGGTGACGCGGTCTCCAACGCGGCCCTGGGCCACCAATTGCCCGTTCCTTAATGGCAGTTGCCCTGATGTGTAACACAACCCACCACTAACCACCGCCGGGACATACGACGCGACGGGTTTGGGTGGGTCGGGCAGGGTAATTCCAAGGGTTTCTAGGCGTTGACTGATTGATTGATGGTTCATGATGATAGCCTCCCTAATCAATATGGGTTAGCGTGGCTCTGGGCGATAAAGATGAGCGATGCCCTGAGGCTTGGTCATACGATATGGCCGACGACATATGTTTAGGATAGCCGGTCCACTACGCTCCTATCCCGGCCGGGTCCGGCTCCCAGTATACCAGGAGAACCTCGTCTAGAAAATCTAGGAAGAGGCGACAACATATGTTGACACGCTGGCTCGATGTGATTTCGGTTTGGGCTATTCCCTTCTTGATCGGATTCATCCCCCTTTATGGGTGGTTGCGGGGGGTGAAGGTTTATGAGACGTTTGTTAGCGGAGCCGAGGAAGGATTCAAGATGGCGATTAAAATGATTCCTTTTTTGGTGGGGATTCTCGTCGCCTTGAATATCTTTCAGGCCTCCGGCGCGTTAGATAGCCTCATCCGATTTCTCTCCGGGCCGCTGGGATTAGTGGGAATTCCGGCCGCCGTGGTTCCCTTGATTTTGATACGGCCGCTCTCCGGGGGCGCAGCGCTGGGCATTACCACCGGACTCTTGCAACATTTTGGACCCGATTCGGCGGTAGGTCGTTTGGCATCGACCATTCAAGGCAGTACCGATACAACCTTTTATGTGATTACGCTCTACTTCGGATCGATCGGGGTCCGCCGAACACGATATGCACTACCGGTCGCATTGATTGGAGATCTTGCGGGATTTATTGCGGCGGTGGTCATTTGTCGGCGCGTATTCGGCCCTTAGCTTAACCGTTGGGGTTAGTGTCATGATGCCAATAACGGAGAAGACGATCGACGCTCACCGCGACGAGCGAGGAGATGGTGGTGGCAAGAATGGTGGGGCCGACGATCTCGGTCGGGTTGTGGGAGCCCGCCGCCACTCTTAGGGCAATCACGGTGGCCGGTATGAGATTGATACTTGCTGTATTTATGGCGAGAAATGTAATCATATTGGCCGAAGCCCTCTCCTTGAGTGTATTGAGTTTTTGCAACTCTTCCATGGCTTTTAAGCCAAAAGGCGTTGCGGCACCCCCCATGCCTAAGACATTAGCGGAGATGTTCATCAGCATATTGCCCATGGCAGGGTGGTCTTTAGGGATTCCAGGAAACAAGCGGGAGACCAAGGGATTCATGAGACGGGAGAGCGTGCGCATCATTCCCGATTCCTCAGCGATACGCGCCATGCCTAACCATAACGTCATAATGCCGATAAACCCCAAGGCAATTTCGACTGCCTTTTCGCTAGAAGTCATAATGGCTTGCGTGACGGGGATCATGGTGCCGTGAACGGCACTGACCACTAACCCTCCAATAATTAACACCAGCCAGACAACGTTTACCATGCTTCAGTGTCTCCTCGTAGTCTAGGCGCGCCCACCCTTACGAGGAGTATATGGCTTGGCCGTGTATCTCATGACCCGGTATCTAAGAGGATGTTGTCGATCAGGCGGGCGGGTCCAACGGGACAGGCCACGGCCAAGGTGGCCGGCCTGCGAATTTCTCCCGCCACTGGTACCAGCGAGTCCCGGTCGACGATGCTGACGTATTCCGGGTGGAGTCCTACCTCGCTCAATTGGGTCCAGGCTTGCTCCTCCAAACGCTCAGAATTGCGCTCCCCCTGAAGAAACCGCTGGTGCGTCTGTGAAAGAATTTGGTAGATACAAGCGGCCTGAGACTTTTGTTGCGCCGATAGGTATCGATTTCGGGACGACAAGGCCAAGCCGGATGGCTCACGTACGGTGGGGACTCCCACAATTTCTACGGGGAAATTCAGATCGCGCACCATTCGTTTTACAATGGCCAGCTGTTGCGCATCCTTTTGCCCAAACACGGCGAAATCCGGCTGGACCAGATTGAGTAGTTTGGCGACCACTGTGGTAACCCCGGCGAAATGCGTAGGTCGAGCTTGTCCGCACAGCACCGACGCCATAGACGACACCAACACTTCCGTTTTGCTATGGCCATCGGGGTACATTTGCGACTTATCAGGCACAAAGGCGACATCGGTAAGACCCTGTTGGTTCAGAAGATCGAGGTCGGCTTCTATGTCTCGCGGGTATTGATCAAAGTCTTCTCGGGGACCGAACTGTAGCGGGTTGACGAAAATCGATACCACGACGCGTTGCGAAATCTTTCGTGCTGCTTCGACGAGTGCTAAATGTCCTCGATGCAACGCCCCCATGGTAGGAACGAGGGCCGAGGTCTCGTGGGCATCTCGCCATCCGCGGGTAATGGCAGACATTTCACCTGGTGTATGTAAAAGAGTTGTCGGCATATTAGCGTCCTTCTTCAATGATGTCCTTGAGCGCTCGTAAAAAATGATCTTCAGAAACCGCCCCTAAAATCTCTCCCTTGACGGTAGCGCCTTCGACGCGAATTAACGTGGTGGGTACTGCGACTACCGACTCAGCGTCGGCCATGTCGGTGAACTTGGTCGCTTCGATGGCGCTGGCATGGACCCTCGCGGGATTGGCCCACGCCAGTTGATGGGCAAGGCGTACAGCCCGGGGGCAGTGAGGACAGGTCGGTGTTACGAAGACCTCTAACGTTATTTCTTGCTCGAGGTTCCGAATATAATTGAGCGATTTGTCAGATATACGCACCCGTGATGCAGACACGTCCAGTAACGCTTCGATGAGTGCGGCAAATTCATACCCGGAAGGCAATCCGACAAAACGGATTCCGCTGTCATCCCGTTTGTGATCACAAAGAATAAAGGTAGGCGCTCGTTCCACACCATACAGCGTAGCCAATAGGCTATGTTCTCGACGGGTGCGCACGACGGCGTGTAGGAGGTCGGGCATCACCCTAACCACTTCGGTGGTGAGTTCCTCAGCAGCCCGCGACCACTCGTCGTCAGCATCGACAAAGAGCTCGATGAAAACGGGATACTTAAGTTCACGAAACATTTCGCGCAAGGTCTGGCGTTCCCGATCAGATAGATGCGTCATCGTTATCATCCTTCTTGTCAGCAAGTCCTTTCCGCGGGACGGCAACGGTTCGGACCAGAAAGTCTCCCCATCGATGATACCACGTTGGAGCATGCCATGCTCTGTAAGTCCTCTTCACTTTAGTATATGAACGGCTTTAATCACACGGTACCCCGATCAACACGATGGGGTTCGTGTGATCGATGTCCTGCCCTATTGCGTGTAATATTTAGGGACTCCCCATAATCGGCGTCACCTGTAGAACCATAAACCAGAACGAACTCAGTGTAGTTTTTAGGACGTCGATTGGTTACTATCGGTCTCGGCCATGGGCCATTCCAGGCGACGACGAACCGCCACAAACTCTTTACCTAGCGCATCGAGTCGGGCCTCGATTTCAGCGCGATCCTCCTGCCAAAAGAATATATCTAACAGCCTACTTTCTAAACTCCCACGCCGCTCCAAGTGTCGCAAGATGACATCTAACTCTCCAATGACTTTTCGGAACAAGTCGATTTTCTCGTGCAATAACCGGAGGAGATCTTCTTCTACCGTATCGATCGTGTAGAGGTTGTAAATTTCTACGGTGTGGGTCTGTCCGATGCGGTGGATGCGACCTATTCGCTGTTCGATGCGCATGGGATTCCATGGCAGATCAAAATTGATTAGTTGATAACAAAATTGGAGGTTGACCCCTTGTCCCCCAGCTTCCGTAGAGACCAAGATGTGCGGACCTGACTTAAACCATTCGATGAGTCTGTCTCTTTCGACTCCCCGAAGACCACCATGAAAGGCCTCGGCCCAAAACCCCTGGCGGTTAAGAAATTCGACCAACATGGCCTGGGTTGCACGATATTCGGTGAAGATTAACACCTGTCCTTCGAGATAACGGAGTAACTCAGCTACTGCATAAGCCTTGGCGCTGACGCTAATCGACCGGGCCAATTCCAAGAGTTCGTATCGGGCTTCCCCCATCCACTCGGAATTGCGTAGGGTGGGGATCAGGGCATGGGGTGAGGAACAGATTTCTCTTTGCATCATGATTAATGGGAGAATTGTTTGTTGGCCCAAACGTTGGCGATATTCGTTTCGCAAGATCCGGGTAAGATCGTCGTAAAGCCAGCGTTCGCGATCGCTGAGCGTGATGGGCCACAGGGTCACCTCTCGCGACACAAACTCTAGACCGACATTTTGGCGCTGATTACGTACCATCACCAACGCCAGCAGGTCCCGCAGTTCCTGAGCATTTTTTGGTGTTCTCTTGTCCAGTATAAATTTGCGGTAAAACCGCAAGTAGGGCCCAAATAGACCGGGCTTAACGAGGTTGACCAGGGTATAGAGTTCCGTGAGTTGATTCTCCATGGGCGTTGCGGTCAAGAGAATCAGGTAGTGCGCCCTCAAGCCAGCCACCAGGTCGTGATTCTGGGTGCGGCTGTTCTTAAGGTGATGCGCTTCATCTACCACGACCATATCCCACTCTACAAATTGCAGTTGGTGGCAGAGCGGGGGCCGCTTAGCGGTATCAATAGAGAGCACCCAGAGCCATCCTTGGTCATGGGGACTACGCATGGCATCCCAGCCGAATTTGTCTCGTAGTTCCGCAATCCATTGACTGATAAGTCCGGCCGGTACCAGAATGAGGACGCGGTCCACTAAGTGACGCGCTTTTAATTCGGCGATGGCCAACCCCGCCTCAATGGTTTTCCCTAAGCCGACTTCGTCCGCCAAAATGGCGCGACCTTCCAATTGGTTAACCACTTTGAGAACACTTTCAATTTGATAGGCGTGAAGATCGAGGCCGTGATCGCCGCAATTTTGCAACAATGGCCAAGCATCCATCTGTTTCATAAGCTTTAATGCCGAAAGTTCCGTAGACTTGCCCATGACCATGCTCCTTACGTGGAAAGTGTGTTTCAAAGAGACGCGATGTCCCTCGCTGGGCCGATTAAATGCCCGACTTGGGAATCAGAAGCTTGCGTTGTGTCAAGATGCGCCCTAGATCCACTGGGTCGGCACATGACTCCCACAAGGTATCCAAAAAATGCCGCCTACCCACAACCCGATCAGGCGTCCAATGTTCTGGAGGATAGTGAAGGTCCGCCAGGTTCACGGGAGTAGAGACCGAAGCCATTGATGTAGCCCGAAGGCTATAAATCGCGGCCATGGTGCGCGTGTGCCCGTTTTGTAGGTAATCTAAATATATCCGGGTCCCCCGTCGGACCTTAAGACGCTCCACGGTGAAGGTGTCGGGAAATGATTCCTTGAGTAGTGTAGCCAAGGAGTGCATCCAATACACGGTATCGGTATGAATGGTAGGCGTAATTCGGATAAAAAAGTGAATTCCGTGGTTCCCCGACGTCTTCACACCGAACGGAATACCACAGAGATTGAAGCAATCGGCCACGATGTGAGTAGCTTCACGGACTTCTGCCCATGGGAGGTCACCCGATGGATCGAGATCTAGTACAGCCCAATCATGATAAAGCGGGTTTGTCGCTAAACCTAAGGGGGCATGAATCTCTAGCGCTCCTCGAGCCACCCAATAGAGCATCGTGGTCTGGTCTGGAATCAAAATCGCGGTATGAGGGGTTGGATGCCGCTGATAAAAATGCGGACCTCCAATCCCTTGGGGCCATCGAATCAGCGTCAAGGCGCGGTCTTTTAGATAGGGCAACATGTGGGTCGACATGGTCTCGTAATAGGCGATCAAATCGATTCGACGGAGGCCGACGTCTGGAAACATAACCTTATTGGGGTGTGGTATTCCGTTCCTACTTCCCGCGCCCTCTTTATGAGTCCCGGATCTTCGGTTGTGGTTAGGATTCTCGCCACTGACGGATTCTTGCATGGCGAAGCATGCCCCCTTCCGTACGGGACCGGTATTCGACTTGCACCGCAATGGGATGCGTGAGGAGATGACCTTCGGTAGGCACTCGGTCCCAACCCGCGGGTGCTGGGAGGCGTGCAATGGGGGGCCGACCTCCAGTGTCGGCAATCCACCATTGCCACCCGCCGCTCTTTAACCGGGTAATCGCGACCGTCTCAAACCACGCACGTTGTGTGATCAAAAACTTTTGCCACGAAGGGACGCGTTTGCCGGGGATATAACGACTATCGAGGCGCTTGGCTACAACGCCTTCTAAATGCTGTTGCTTGACTGCTTGCAGTAAATTTAATCCGGTGCCTTGGACACCACTGGGCACCACGAGGTATTCGTTAGGAACCGGTAGCAACGCCTCCAACTCTAATCGACGCTGGGAGAAGGGTTCATGCAAAAGCCAGCGTTGTTGGCTGTATAGACAGTCAAATGCCATGATGAGATGTGGGACGGCCAGCCGACGTTGGAGAGCCGAGAATGACGGGTGTCCATCGACCCAGGCCACCAGTTCGGCGTCCAAGATGGTATGATGCGGAATCACGTCTTGGAGATGTTGCAACTCGGGATATTGGGCCAACAAGTCCTGGCCCCGCCGCGAAAAGATTTTCAACCGGTCTTGGTGATGAATCAGGGCCCGATAGCCGTCCCACTTCACTTCATACCACCAGTCCGGAGAATCAAAGGGCCGCTCTGCTGTCATTGCGAGCATCGGCGCAATAAATTGGGAGGGATCCATGTCTATGACGTTCCCCCATTCGTTTGACCCTGAGTCCGCTTGGCCATAGAGGCTTTCAATTGCGCCATCAAATCTTGTACTTCGGCTGAGGCTTCGAGATTCGAGGCAGGTGTGCGGGCATTGGGAACCAACTCTTCAATTTGAGCCAAGAGCGCTTGGCGTTCCTGATTGGGAAAAGATGCCGGGACGAACGTTTCTTGCATGTGCGCTAACAGTTGTTGTGCCAGATGGCGTTCTTTAACAGTCAGGGGGACTGCGGGATCCTTTTCAAAGGCCGTTTCACTGCGTAAGGCTTCGGGATAATGCATGCTATGGAGCATCAGCCCCCAATCACCAAAAGGGCGGATGACCGCCAAACGTCTTCGTTGGCGCAGGGTGAAATCCGCTAACGCTACTTGTCCCGCGCTTTGCATGGCATCTCTTAAGAGGACATAGGCCTTGAGGCCCCCTGCACCGGGCCGGATCCAATAGGCTTGGTAATAATAGACCGGGTCAATCTCCGATAAGGCGTGAAAGCTTAAGATGGAAACGGTGCGGTCTGAACTCTTGGGCTCCGGGGGGACGTCGGGCAAAACGACCATACGCCCATCGGGTAACGGTGCCGCGCGGCCAATATCGGCCCGAGCCACCTCCAAATCACAGTGTGGACACGTCTTTTGGTACTTAATGCGCGTTCCGCAGGTACGATGAATCAGATGAATCTCAACGGACTCGTCCGAGAGCGCTTTATACAATTGGATCGGAATCGCCACCAGGCCAAATCCTAACGTTCCCTTGTACATACTTCGCATGCGCGGTCCCCCTCGCGTACGTAGTGTGTTCCGGGAGTCGCCGGGCGATACCAGACGATGGCAAGATGTTTAAGACCCTCTGCAAAGATTTTTGGCACCAATTTTTCAAGACGCCGTAAACGATAGGATCCAAGTTTCTAGAGGTACGAGTCCCAGCTATAATGACGTCACGAAGCTGCCTGATCTGGCGTCAAGCAGGTATCGTGACGTTTCGTTAAATGGACGTGTCGGTTATGAAAGGCGTGGGTCGACAATTTCGGTGGAATCTCTATGGTCGTTTTTACCATGCCCCATCCAACCCTGGACTTGGTCAATAATCTGGGGCACGTTATTGACTAACGAATCGAACACATCACCGTGGTCCACGGCCAACAATCGTACATTGTCTCCATGAGATACCAAAAAACCTACGGGATGCACGGTGACTCCTGCCCCACTACCACCTCCAAAGGGATGCCCGACAGCGTCTGAGACCCGACTCCAATATTCTCCGCCCCCCGCCGCAAAACCGAACGATACCCGAGAAATCGGGATGATGGTGCCTCCATCAGGGGTGTTCACTGCTTCGCCGACCACCGTGTTTACATCAATCATGCCCTTGATGGATTCCATCGCGGTTTTCATGAGCGATTCGATGGGATGATGACCCGAGTGTTCCACCGGGGATGTGTCCATGTTGTACCCTCCTTAGTTTGTGCGGTCGCACTCCATCACGTATTTCGGCAACCAGGCTGTGCAAAGCCGCCACTGTCATAAATGATGGGCGAAACCAGAACTGCGTCGCCAAGTGAAAGTGAAAGTCGGCTTGGTTCCAATTAGGTTCCACCTTCACGCTCGGGCGGGTTGTCCCCGCCTGAGGGAGTATGCGATGAACCAACCACCAGCCCAATAGCGCGGAAATTGCTCCGATGGCTAGGGCTGTATCCGACGCTTCGCCTAACCCTATCGTTGCGTGGCAGTCACACCGTGTGAACCGTACTGAGGACCAGGCTCGCTGGAGAAAGGACCGATACCAGGAAACCACCCAGAGGCCGTCCTTGACCAACGACGGATCGAAAGACATTCCTCCGCTGGCATGTGCTGCAGGTGTTTGGGGTATTAGCCAATCATCTCCGAAATGCCACCAAAGCCAGTGGACCTGAAAACCCATCACCCACGTTAAGGTGTGACCCCGGACCCAAAACGTCACAAACATGGGTTGCCAAGCCAAACCGACCCCGAGCGCTAGCAGAGCTAAAATCCCAAGAAGAAGCCACGCCATCGTCTGCCCCTCCTATCTTTAGGATGGCCGAGATTCTATGTCTTATACGGCCGGTGGCGGTGAATCCTCAAGGTTAGGTAAATCTTTGGGATCAGATAGGCCAAATTCTTGGAGGAATCGGGGGGTGGTGCCATAAAGAATGGGTCGACCGGGCGTTTCCTTACGACCGAGTTCCTCTACGAGACCGCGTGTGACCAACGTCTCGAGCGCCCTTTCAGACCCCGTTTGCCGAAAATATTCGATTTCCATGCGAGTCAAGGGTTGTTTATACGCAACCACGGAGAGTACTTCCCATGCTGCAGGGGAAAGGGGTTCCGGTGGTTGGATACGCAATGTGTTTGAGAGCCATTCATCAAGGTCCGGAGTGGTGACCAATTGGACGGTATCCCCTACTAATCGGACCTGAACAGCGGACTGAGAAAGGGAGAGTCTTTCGGTCAGTTGATCGATCCAAAACGGCAACGACGTGGTTTCGGTGCCGAGCCAGATTGCCAGTTGTTCAAAATTCAAGGGGTCACCATGTAAAAATAGAAGGGCCTCAAGTCGTCGAACCGTCACGTCACTGGTCATCCGGGGGTCCTTTCGCGTCGGACCCAAATTGGCCCAAAGGCTTGGGTTTGTTCCAACGTCAACTCGTTGACATGCCAGAGTTGGGTTAACGCCAATAGGGTCATGATCCGGTCTGTGGGGTGTGGAGAATCGATAAGATCATTAAATTCAATCCCATGATAAGGTGCCGCGTCGAGCCGACGACGGATTTTCGCCAAACGTTCCCGCACCGGATCGGCCTCCGGTCGAATCACATGGGGTGCGACAGATTTAGGCGCTTTAAGTTTGGGCCAGGACCATGATAGCTTCCAAGGGCTGGCGCCCTTGACGGGTGCGGGAGGCATCGGGTCTAAGCGAGGACTTCTGGCATGACAGTGGGAGGCATTTTCTTGCAAGCGGCGCAATTGTTCGATTGCCGAGGGAATCCACGGGGCAACGTCTGTGGATCCCTCGGGTAGGGCTTCCTCCTCCGAAACCTCCCCGGGCAAGAGGAGATCTGATTTCCGTCGCACCACCCACGCCGTAACCGGGACTTCGTCGGTAACTTCCAATAAGTCTTGAGCTTCCCGCCAGCGTTCGCTGGCTTCATGCACCAAGGACGACACGAGAACCGATAAAATCCAGCGAGGCTGGCGTCGGACCTTCGAAGCAATTTCGGCAATCCCGTGGTGTTGCTCAACCGTAAGCTCTTCAGGGGTCACCTTAGCGATGCTCCCATGCCACAGAGGTCCAAGGGCGGTCGGCCCGGACTAAGTCTGCGTAAGATTCTCGTGCAATCCATAGATGGTCTTGACCCTGGTCTACCAGCACCACGGGAGGGCGCGGCACGCGGTTGTAATTCGAGGCCATGGAGTAGTTGTAAGCCCCTGTCGCAAATACCACCAGGGTGTCATTGACCTCCACGGGCGGCAAATTAATCTCGCGAATGAGTACGTCGCCGGTTTCGCAGTAGCGACCCGCTACCGTAACGTGTTGGGTCGGCAACCAATCGGCTTTGCCGTCGATGGCGGCTTGATATTCGGCTTGGTATAAAGCGGGGCGGATATTATCCCCCATTCCCCCATCCACGGCCACGTACCATTTGCCGCCTGGTACTTGTTTTTTGACCAATACCTGATAGACGGTAAGCCCTGCTTCTGCGATGATGGAACGCCCGGGTTCCATGAATACTTTCGGGGCCATCACCTCCCTAGGGGTACCTTCTGCGATTAAGTCCCGGATTTGTTTAACGACCGATGCGAGTTGCGGTGGTTGGTCTTGGGGCTGGTAGCGAATGCCAAAGCCGCCTCCGATATTTAACACCTCGGGCCACCACCCCTGGCGTCGATACCAGTCTCGACCCAGATCCAGCAAGGTTTGAGCGTTATGGACAAAGGGGGCTTCATCCAAAATTTGACTGCCAATGTGGGCGTGGAATCCGAGAAGGCGAATGTGTGGTTGTGCCAAAGTTTTCTCAATTGCTTTATCGGCAATTCCTTCGGCTAGTCCGAAGCCAAACTTCGAGTCAAACTGGCCAGTACGGATGAATTCATGGGTGTGTGCCTCAATACCCGGCGTGATGCGGAGCAAAACGGGCGCTATCATCCCGAGGCGGGCGGCTTCTGATTCGATGCGGTCCAGTTCCTCAAAGGAGTCGCAGACGAGATAGCCAACCCGCGCGGTTAGGGCATAGGCGATTTCATCGCGCGTTTTCACATTGCCATGGAACATAATATGGCCGGGGTTGAATCCAGCTCGCAAAGCCGTATAAAGCTCTCCACCCGATACGACATCAAGGCCCATGTTATGTTCTTTCAAAACACCGGCCATGGCTTCGCTGAGGAATGCTTTACCCGCATAGAAGGCTTGACCCTTTGGAGTCAGGGCACTCAATGCCCCTTGATATTGTTGAATACGGGCAAGAATCGTGGCGTAGTCAAGCAGATAGAGCGGCGTACCATATTTGGCGACTAAGTCTCCAAGCCGTATGCCGCCTATCCAAATCTGGTGTGACTCATCTACCCGGTACGTGTCTGGAGTCATAGCTTGTCCTCCTCAAGATCGAGAACCAAACGAATACTAGCGTTCATAGCCTAGCATGCGATCACGATTGGGGTCAATCTAGGCCTCCTATTTTGGTCGTCGGTGGGTGCGGTCGAGGACCTATCCAGGAGAAGGATAGTCCGAAAAACCACGCCCGGTTAAGGGATGACCCGGTCAGGATGCTTCGGGATCCTCTTCTACGAATTACAACAATGAGAACACAGTTCGAACAGTTTGATTGATCACTTTAAAACACGTCTAGACTATCATGGATAGTTTTTCCGGCAGGGGAGAGACGGCTCAATGCTTCGGGGTCGCTTCATCTCAACCTTGCGGCGTAGGGAACGCACAGAGTAACTTGTCGGAACCTGCCTAACGTCCATGGTAACCGCTCCGTCTAAGGATTTCCTCAAGAGCCTCTTTAGTGATGGGGACTCCACGCTCTATAGAATCTTTCCCTTGCATTTTTCCAGGATCCCCAAGACCCACGATGGGGAATTTTTCTCGGTTTAGAACATCGACCGTATCCCCGTGGAGAACGCTGTTCTGCGTGGGGTCACCCGCTTTGTCGACGGCCGTTGAGACCAGGCTGGACGCGTTGGTTATGGATCCATCCACCATGACTCCTTTTACGGGATGCGTATTGGACGCCACGGCAATCACCCCAAGGACATGGAGTTCGGGACTGGTCACTAGGTCTTCTAACGCCCGTTCTCCGATCCCCTTATCTTTATCCCCGCGATCATCCACCATCACCACCACCGGATCGCGTGGTGCATCAACTACCGCTCGAATGAGACGATCTCCCGTGAGCGGAGTGGGATTACCACGAGATGCACGCAACGGGTGTAGGTCGAGCTCCTTACAGGCGACACTTAGCGCGTGGTAGGCGGTGTCATCCCCGTCAGTGAAAATTATCACGTCTTTAGCCAACTTATATCCTCCTCCATGGGCGCACAGTCGGGTTCCGGTGTGCGTCACGCTTTGGGTTTGAAGATGAGAGCTACCGTGAGACCAAATATGACCGAGGCCTTAATGCCACCGGCTGCGGCTGTTAACCCTCCGGTGAAAAGTCCCAAAAGGCCCTTGGTCTTGACTGCGGTGGCAATTCCTTCGACCAGGGTGTAACCAAATCCCGGTAGGGGGACGGTTGCGCCGGCTCCCGCAAACGCCACCAACGGGCGATAGAGTCCGACTCCACCCAAAATGGCTCCGATCACCACAAACAGGACCAATACATGAGCGGGAGAGAGAGACGACAAATCCAGCACCAATTGCGCGATGACGCAAAGCAGTCCACCAACGACGAAGGCCCAGACAAACGTCATAACGTAGTCCCCCCCGGTTCGCGGTGCGTCAAACTTACCGCATGAGCGATGCAGGGAATCGATTCACCTTGCTGGTAGGTCGTCGGAGAAAACAGGGCACCGGTTGCGACAAAGAGAAGTCTATGCCACTGTCCCACTTGCAGTCGTCGATACAGATATCCGGAAAACACACTAGCCGAGCATCCGGGGCCGGAGCCTCCATTATGGACGTCTTGTTCCACGAGGTGATAAAGACTTTGACCACAGTCACGTACCCGCTCGTCAATATTTAATCCGCGTTCTCCGCCTAAAAGGGTCAAGAGTTTGATCCCGATTACCCCGAGGTCACCGGTATACACCGCGTCGTAATCTTGAAGAGTGGTAGCTGTGGCGGCGCAATGGCGCTGAATCGTATCAAGCGCCGCTGGTGCCATGGCACTTCCCATGTCGTTGGGGTTTTTGCTACCAAAGTCTACGACGCGACCAAACGTCACCGCCTCGATACCCACCGGGTGACGCGCCCCTGCCACCAAGACTACGGCACCCGCAGCGGTAGCGGTCCACGCTGCTGTAGGCGTCCGTTGGTAACCGAGTTCAATCGGGAACCGGAACTGCCGTTCAGCTGCCATATGATGACTGACTGCAGTGACCAAGACGCTTCGCGGGCCTTTGTCTGATAGCATGGTTGCCGCAAGCCCCAAGCCTTGGGTAAACACGGCGCATGCCGAGAATAGGCCGAGCAACGGCCGTTGATGCCGACGCGCAGAGAAATTCGTGGACACCAGTTGGTCGAGCAAGTCACCGCCCATCACGAGATCGATGTCTTCCCAAGAGATGTTGGCCTTTTTGACAACCAGTTCCATGGTGTCTTCGGTCAATGCACGTTCGGCCTCTTCAAAACTCTCTCCTTTGTGGGTTTCTGACGGCCAAATCTCGTCAAAATACGATCCCAGCGGTCCCTGGCCTTCTTTGGGTCCACCGATCGCCGCGGTAGCGGCCACAGACACGTCTTGAATCTCGTAACTACCCTGGCCAATCTGGGTTATGCTCATATTAGGCTACTCCTGTGACCAAATAACGTACCACGCCGACCACAAACGCTGCGCTAAGACCGTACACTAGGACCGGGCCAGCGACAGTGAAGAGTTTGACGCCCACCCCCATCACCAATCCTTCTCGGCGAAATTCCATAGCCGGCGCTACCATCGCATTGGCAAAGCCCGTAATGGGCAGGGTGGCGCCCATACCGCCGTGCTTTGTAAGCTGGTCATACCAGCCAAGGCCGGTAAGAAGGGCTCCAAGTCCGATGAGGACCACAGTGGTGGGGCTCGTCGCGTCTTCTTTCGACATGCCGCCAACGATGAACGCCACTTGAATGCCCTGTCCCACGAGAGAAATCATGCCGCCATATAAAAAAGCCAACAGAACATTCTTTACAATAGGCTTTTTGGGTTGATTGCTTTTGACCAATTGCTGATAGGCTTTGGCCTGGTCCGAGTCTTCTTGATGCAAAAATAGACCTCCTCATCATGGTTCGATCTTCAGACGCTTTGTAGGCTTCGCCTGCATGCGACTCACGGCTCGGTAGGTCAGCTTTTAATGATAACCTCCCGTACCCCGTTCGGCGCTAGGGTGCGGGAGTAGTATTACCGGGTTAGTCAGAAATCAATCGGAATGACGAGGGGTGGGTGCTTCTTCGAGCAGAGCAGATTTCAATCGGTCCAGGGCCTTGCGCTCCAGTCTCGAGACTTGGACTTGGGACACTTTCAATCGGGAGGCGACCTCCATTTGGGTGCGCCCTTCCATGAATCGCAGGCGCAGAATATATCGTTCGCGTTCGTCCAAGCCTTCAAAGGCCTGACTGAGCGCCATCTGCTCCAACCACTCGTTTTCGTCGCTGCGATCTCGTAACGTATCGGCCAGGTGAGTCTCCGATCCATTGGGGGTTTCAATGGCCTGGTCAAGCGAGGCCAAAGGGCGGATGGCATCGAGCGCTGCGACGATGTCGGCAGAGTCAATCCCCAGTTGTTGGGAAATTTCCTGGGCCGTGGGATCTCGCCCGAGGCCTTGCATCATTTGTGACCGCGTTTGTTCGACTTTCATCCCGAGCTCGCGTAACGAACGCGCCACGCGTATCGGCTGATCGTCACGGAGATGGCGGCGAATTTCTCCCATAATTAACGGGACGGCATAGGTCGAGAACTTCAAGCCACGACTAACGTCGAATCGGTCAATGGCTTTAAGGAGACCAATGGCTCCTACCTGAAATAAGTCTTCTGGATCGTGGCCCCGGCCGGTAAAACGATGGACAATATGCCAAATAAGATTCAGATGTCGTTCTACCAGTTCTTGGCGTGCAAGTTTATCTCCCGCTTGGGCTTGGCGGTACAAACTCGTATCCTCGGTGCCCGGCGCCTCGGTCCAGGAATCCTCATTGGGCATCGCGGGACAATTCTCCGGCCATCGTGACTAATCGCTGCATTTCCACTCGAGTGCCCTGACCCACTGAAGACTCTACATGTAGACCGTGCATGAATGATTCCATAAAGACAAATCCTAACCCCATCCGTTCTGGGTCCTTTGAGTACGCGGGCTGCCGTGCCTGTTCGAGGTCTTCGATGCCCACTCCCCAATCTTCGATCGTTACGGTGAGCCCCACCCCATCTAACACCCCCGTGACTTGGATCTCACCATCACTCTTTTCGGGATAGCCGTGCACGATCGCATTGGAGACGGCTTCAGAAACCGCGACTTTGATTTCGTCGATGTCTTGTAACGAAAAACTAGCCTGACTTGCTAAAGCCGCAACGGCGACGCGGGCTAGTCCGACATTATCTGCGACAGATATAAAGCGTAAGCTCATCCGGTTCATTAATGGGTTCTCCTCTCTGACAAATGACCGGTATTAACGGGCCTCTTTACGGACCGGACTATCAATGACCGTCATGATCGTTAAGATTCCTGCCAAGTCTAACACGCTCCGCACCGAGGGGCGAATTCCCGCTAAAGATACGGTTCGGTTACGTTGGGCGAGTCGTCGATATCGGCCCAAGATGACCCCGAGTCCGGAACTATCTACAAATTCCACGTCCGCCAGGTCGATAACAAGATCCTTATCGCGATAGCGGTCAATCAAGGTGTCAAGAGCCTCGCGGAGCGGACCTGCGGTTTTTAAATCGAGATCTCCATTTACCGCCACCACAATTCTGGTCGGCTGAACGGTATGTACGATGGTCATGACACCCTCCTCAATGAGCCAAGCCTTCTGGTCCCATGATACACGTCGGAGGGTGCGAAAAAAGGCGGGTTTTGGCTGTCTTACCGAGGATATTCTTCACTTTCTTTGTCGATTCCCTGCCCTTGTTTCCGCATCTTCTCACGCAATGCATCGAAGAGCACTTCTCCGTCGGCATCCACAATGTATTCAATTGGAGCGGCGTAGCCCACCGGGTCGGCAAAGCCTACATACGTTTCCTGATAATCTATGGCGGGCGGAGTGTCTTGTGGGGTGTCGGAATTTCCCCACTGAGCGACGCCCTGCCACATATCTTCACCATTTGGCTCTACATCGGTTCGATTGATTTGACCAAACGGCATCGGAACCACTTCGGCTTCTGACGGCGGGGGAATATACGGCGTGTCCATAGTTTCTTGACACGAGAGGCAATAGATCGATTCAGGGTGCACCCCGAGCCGAGCCGAGTCAATGGATTGCCCACATCGGTCACACAACCCATAATTTCGTTCTCGGACCTTCTCCAGCGCACGCTGAACCACTTTGAGGCGGCGCTCTATTCCGACGGTCAGTCCCACATCGAGTTCCCGTTCAAAGGTGTCCGTACCCAAATCTGCGGGATGGTTGTCGTATGCCGATAGAGCGTGCACCGATTCGGTTTCACTTTGCGACAGCTGATCACTGATGCGCTGGTACATCGTATTCAGTTGACGTTTGAGTCTCAATAGTGCCTTCACATCCAGGATAACGCACCTCCGTCTGTCCCTATCCGATCACTTTCCAAAAATATTCCCAGGTAAGTTCCCCCAGTGACAATTTCCGCACCTCGCGAGACGCGACGAGTTGAACTCGACTGACTTCCGTGGAGCCACGCGTCACCGCAATGTACCCTACTACCTGCCCTCGATGGACTGGTGCCATCATGCGGGTCGGTAGATGCACCTGAAAGCTGAACTTCTTTTGATCTGTGATGGGGAGTGTGAAATATCGTGACCCGCGGGTCTTAAGCGGCACCTGGGACGGGATACCTTGGATCACCAAGATGGAGCGAGGAATAGCACCAGCGGGAATCACCTGGACCGTGCGAAAGTGTTGAAAGCCCCAGGTTAGAAGCGTGGCGGCGTCTTGGAATCGGTCCCGGGAGGTGGGTGCACCTAACACCACAGCGACGAGTCGGGTTCCCATTCGTTGGGCCGTGGCCACCATACAGAACCCCGCTTGTTGCGTGTAACCGGTCTTTAACCCATCGGCGCCGGCATATGTTCGTAGCAGTCTATTTTGGTTAATCAGCCATAACTTTCCTCCCTTGCCATTGCGGATGGTCCGATCTTGCCATTGCTTGGTGTAGTGGAGTAACAACGGAAGATGGACTGCCGCTTTACCCAACACGGCGAGATCGTGTGCGGTGGTGTAGTGATCGAGAGCCGGCAGACCGTGAGGGTTTACGAAATGGGTATGGGTCATGCCGAGTTGTTGGGCGGTGTGGTTCATGACGGACACAAACTGTGGCTCGGAACCCGATAAAAACGTTCCTAAGGCGTAGGCCGCATCGTTTGCGGACCCTATCGCGATGGCACGCAGCATTTGATCCACCGATAATCGTTCACCGGGTCGCAACCAAATTTGCGATCCCGCGATATGGTAAGCGGCTTCGTCGGCAGGAACCAATTCGTCTAAGCGTATCTTGTGGTGGTTAATCGCCTCGATGGCGATGTAAAGGGTCATTAACTTCGTGACACTAGCCATGGGTAGTGCTAAGGACGCATGGCGTGCGTAGAGTTCCTGGCCGGTGGTGGCATCGAGAAGCGCGACCGCCTTGGCGTTCGTAACCGGGGGGACGGGAGGATCTGCCGCCCAGACAGGGGTTGCGAAACTCGTGGCGAGAGTTGCCATACATACCATAATGACGAATTTTTTTATGTGCTGAATCAGGGTCAGCCCCTCCTCCAAGGTGCTTAAACGATATTGACCCCTATTATCGACAATGCGGACGTGGTTCATGCACACTTGGACCTATTCGACGATCCGAATAATACCGGCGGGTGCCGTTGATATGTCTTTGTCTTCGTGGATAGCTCCTTGGATCATGCGCAAGGCATTCGCTGCAGATTCTGGTGTCCGAGCATACACCTCGGCGACGGTAGCGCCCGGGGCCAACGTCTCACCAACTTTGGCAAAACATCGAATTCCGACGCGGTGGTCGACCGGTTGTCCTTTCACCACGCGACCCGCTCCTAATGCCAATGCCGCCATACCCAGTTGTTTCGCGTCGATCCGGGTGACGGTCAAGGCGTGATCCAAAATCCAGCTTTGGTGCTGGGGGGCCAAAGGTAGGTCTTGGCTAAAATATGTGGGTTCAGCACCTTGTGCCGTCGTCCATTCCTTAAATTTTTGCCAGGCCGCGCCGGATGTCAGCGCTTGTTCCGCGCGGTGCGTGGCCTCGGTTAATCCGATGTGCCGTGCCATCGCCAACATATGCGCAGCCAGGATCAGAGTCTCTTCAGTCAAGTCTCTGGGGCCGGTGCCTTTGAGGGTGGCCATCGCTTCATTGACTTCAATAGCATTGCCAATCGCGTATCCCAAAGGTTGGTCCATATTGGTTAAAATAGCCTTGACGCGAACCTGATGCATTTTTCCAATGCGGACCATGAGCTCCGCTAGGTGAACGGCGCGATTCTCATCGGACATGAACGCACCACTCCCTACTTTGACATCCAAGACAATGTTAGGCGCTTTGGCGGCCAGTTTTTTGCTCATAATGGACGCGGCAATCAGCGGGACGCTATCCACGGTTCCGGTGACGTCGCGCAGAGCGTAGAGTCGAGCATCAGCGGGAGCTAGCGTGGGAGATTGGGCAACGATTGCCACCCCGACCGCCCGCATTTGCCGGGTTACGTCGGCTGAATCCAAATTCACGCGAAATCCAGGAAGGCTCTCTAGCTTATCTAAGGTGCCTCCCGTGTGGCCCAGGCCGCGCCCCGACATCTTGAGCATGGGCACCCCAAGAGCCGCCATCAGCGGGGCCAAGATTAAGCTGGTTTTATCTCCCACACCCCCTGTCGAATGTTTGTCGACCAGTCCCAACGTTTCCATGGTTAACGACCCCGACTCAGCCATGGCTGTGGTGAGGGCAAACACCTCGGCCTCGGTGAGGCCGTTAAGATATACCGCCATGAGCCATGCCGCAACTTGATAATCAGGGATCGTTTCCGCCACAATGCCGTCAACCAATGCGGCGATTTCTTTGGAGCTCAACGCCACACCGTCGCGCGTTTTCTCAATGAGGTCAATCATGCGGGAACCTCCTTTTGTGGAACGATCGCCTCCCAGGGGTGCCCGTCTCCGATTTGAGGCACGGAATAAATCTTGGCGAGTGTCGCTGCAATATCCGCCAACGTATTCCGTGGGGCATCAATCCCCATCGGTACGGACGGACCCAAGACCAGCCATGGCAGATTTTCTCGGGTATGATCGGTTCCTCGGTAGGTCGGGTCACATCCATGATCGGCGGTAATCCATAATTGGTCGTCGCTAGCCATGGTCTCCCATAAGTGCGGCAGGAATTCATCGAGTTCCTGCAAGGCTTTCGCGTATCCTTGTGGGTTTCGTCGATGACCCCAATGGGAATCGAATTCCACCAGATTGACGAAGACAAATTCCGGACCAGTTTCGGCTTTTTTTAGTTGGTCTCGAGTTTTTTGAAGACCATCAAGATTGCTTAGGGTGCGCACATGGTGGCTAAATCCTTGACCGGAGAATATGTCACCAATCTTCCCTACCGCTATGGTTTTGACCCCGTTGTCCGCTAAGGCATCGATTTGGGTACGCGCCCATGGTCGTATCGCATAGTCATGGCGGTTTGCAGTCCTCACAAAGGCGCCAGGGTTTCCGACGAACGGGCGTGCAATGATACGGCCCACCAGGTTCGGCCCCTGCATGATTTCTCGAGCCGCCTCGCACCATGAATAGAGCGTGGATAATGGAACACGGCTCTCGTGGGCGGCAATTTGGAGGACACTATCAGCCGACGTGTAGACGATGGGCCACCCTGTCTTTAGATGCTCTGGACCCAGTCGATCGATGATTTCTGTACCGGAAGCTACCTGCTTACCTAGGAGCGGTTGTCCAAATGCTTGGCTGAGTGTAGCGATTAACTCGGGCGGGAATCCGTTTGGGTAGGTGCGAAACGGCGTCCTCACTGTCAGCCCCATCATTTCCCAATGTCCCGCCAACGTATCCTTTCCGACAGCACTGGGATGAATTAGGGTGGCTCTCCCTTCAAGATCTCGGCCCGAAATTGCCCCTCCCGGCACGAGATCCTTTAGGCCCATTGCAGATAGATTACGAAGGGTCAACCCTCCCACGGCTTCGGCCGTGTGTCCTATAGTGTTGGCTCCCCCATCGCCAAAAGTGATGGCGTCAGGGGCGTCCCCGATACCCCCCGAGTCGATGACTAACAAAATGACGCGCACGCCAATAACCCTCTTTCCGTTGGTGATTCATTATGCCCTAGGATGAGCCGCTTGATAGGCTGGTTTAAGCCGATTGGCACTAACATGGGTATAAATTTGGGTCGTAGAGATGTCGTGATGGCCCAACATTTCTTGAACCGATCGTAAATCCGCCCCATTTTCAAGTAAGTGGGTCGCAAAGGAGTGCCGAATGGTGTGCGGTGTGATCGGTTTCGTGATCCCTGCCACTATGGCGTATTTCTTCAGTAATTTCCAAAAACCTTGTCGTGTGAGAGCATCTCCGCGATGATTAAGAAACAACATGTGGCAGTCCTGATGCCGTACCAACTTCGGACGTTCACGTTCTACGTATGTAGCCAGCCATTGGATCGCGAGCTCACCGAGCGGAACGTATCGCTCTTTGGAACCTTTGCCGAGACATCGAATGCGGGGAGGATCCGACCACCAATCATTCACACTGAGGTGGCATAGCTCACTGACCCGGATGCCTGTGGCATAGAGCACTTCCAACATTGCTCGATCCCGGAGCCCCGGTGACTTCGATGTGTCGGGAGATTCCACCAGGCGAGTGACTTCCGCAATCGTTAACACGTCGGGAAGCTTCCGTTGTAGTTTGGGTGAAAGCAAAAATTCAGTCGGATCTTCAAGAGACGGATCTTCGCGTACGCGATATCGATAAAAAGCTTTTAAGGCCGCCAATCGGCGGGCAATGGTGGCCGAGGAACGGGCTTGGGTCCTTAAGTTCTCCAAGTATCCAACGATATTCTCTTTGGTGACACCGTTAGGTATGTTGTGGCAATAGCGAAAGAAGTCTTGAAGGTCCCGTCCATAGGACTCTACGGTGTTTGACGACAGATTTCGTTCATAGCGGAGGAAATATAAAAACTCGGCTATTGGCTCGTCCACCTTATCCCTCCTCGGTCGTTACTCTAAGCCTGTTGAGAGAATAGGTTCGACAGATGGCCGGGAAATCCCTGCTCAAACCTTGAGGACCTAGAGTTTAAATGTCTTGAAAGTCTAGGTCCTGGGTTTGAACAACCCTTTCACCTCTATGCCAAAATGGCCGACACGGGGGTATAGGGGAGATTATGAGACTCGGCTACCGCTTCGAAAGTTATTTGACCCTTATAAATATTTAGGCCTTTAGCTAGGGCGTCATCGCGACGCATGGCGTCTTCTGCTCCAAATCTCGCTAAGCCGCGGGTGTACCCTAAGGTGACATTCGTCAAGGCCAGTGTCGACGTGCGGGCCACTGCGCCAGGCATGTTAGCGACTGCGTAGTGGACCACCCCATATTTTTCATAGGTCGGGTGCGAATGCGTCGTCACCCGATCGATGGTCTCGATCGATCCGCCTTGGTCAATGGCAACATCGACAATGACCGAACCCGGTTGCATGGACTTTACCATTTCTTCGCTGACCAGGTGTGGGGCACGTGCGCCGGGAATCAATACGGCGCCCACAACCAAATCGGCCTGCCGTACGGTATCGGCGATGTTGTATTCGTTGGACATGAGAGTGTGTAATCGGCCATGGAACTGGTCGTCAAGCTGGCGTAGGCGGTCCGCGCTAATATCGACTATCGTGACTTGAGCACCCAGGCCCAGCGCAATCCGCGCTGCGTTAGTGCCGACGATTCCGCCACCGACAACCACCACATGTCCTGGCAAAACTCCCGGTACCCCTCCTAAGAGAATTCCCCGGCCCCCATAAGGTTTTTCCAAGAATTGGGCCCCGATTTGGGTTGCCATGCGACCCGCCACTTCGCTCATCGGCGTGAGTAATGGTAAGCTACGGTCGGGTTTTTGAACGGTTTCGTAAGCAATCGCGATAATCCCGGACTGCATCAGTGCTCGAGTGAGCGCTGGCTCTGGGGCCAGGTGAAGGTATGTAAACAACAACAGGTCCGATCGAAAAAAGGAATACTCCTCGGGCAAGGGTTCTTTCACCTTGACGATCATTTGTGCTTGTTCCCACACTTCGCTGGCTTCGGCCAATAACGTCGCACCAGCCATCCGGTATTGTTCATCAGTAAACCCACTACCGAGTCCTGCACTGCCTTGCACCAGTACGGTGTGCCCGTCTTTTGTCAACGACAGCACTCCGGCCGGTGTTAATGCCACACGATTTTCGTCAATCTTTATCTCTTTAGGAAGCCCGATACGCATCGTCTAAGATCCTCTCTAAAATAAACTGGAAAATCGACATTACGTATCATTTTAGCATATCCTCTCAGCAACTCATCATCGAACGCGACCCTTTCGATGATGTCTTACCGGGACATAGGCCCCAATAAATAAAGCGGTGGCGGCTAGAGATATGGCCAACGCGACCAGTTCATGGGGGGCTAATGGCGCCGTGGCGATGACGCCTATAATGAGAGCGACTCCGATCCACGATACAAAGGGAAATCCCGGCACCTTAAACCGCAAAAACTGGTGTTTTTTGAGCAAATGGGGTCTAAAGTAGATCTGAGTGACGAGGATTAAGACCCAAACCATCAGGGCCTGGAATCCGGTCGCGGTCACTAAGTACAAATAAGCGGTTTTGGGAAGAAAATAAGCGAGGCCACTAACCACAACCAGCAAGCCACCAGTTATCGCATTGGCCATCCGTGGGATCCCATGCGACTCCCGAGCAACCAGGTGCGGCGCGTCATGGATCCGCCCCAATGTCGCCAGAACCCGGTCCGTTGCAAACAGGCCAGCA
>JAJYPK010000171.1 GCA_021795465.1 Bacillota bacterium | reverse complement strand
CTCGTACCTCCTTGAGGACAACGAGGATGCCGTAGATGACTGAGAGGTCCCGGTGGAACTAGAAGTGGCGGTGGAAGAGGTTCCTGAGGTATTTGATGTCGGTGTCGTGTTCGATGGACTCGAAGAGGTAGGTACCCCACTCGTTTGAACCGTCCCACTGATATGCACTGTGCCATTCCCCGCCGGTGTTGCATTAAGGTTCCCGTTCAACCCACATCCAGCTAAAACAAGGCTACCTAAGATTCCTCCACTAATGAGCAAAAAATGTTGATGCATATTGCGACCCCTCCTAAAATCCGTTCCGTACAACTGCCATTCCTTGGGGTATAACGACGGTAAGGTCTGCGAAGTTACCGATGCGGTCGCTTCGGATTACGAACAACTCAGGGACAGTCAGATTAACTGACCGAAAGACGTTGTTGAGTCTGAAGGCCAAGGTCCCCGCCGGAGGTTGGTCCGTGTCTTATGTTAACGTTGAAGCCAGAGGTAAGAATTACGAAAAGGTGAAGGATGTTTGGTTTCTTGCTAGAATGTTAGGCCCTCTCCCCGAATTATGGACCGGGATGAAACAACGTCCTAGTCAGAAATAGCGGTCAATGCCCTCCGCAAGCTGCCCGATACACAGAAGCGATCAGACGCCGGAATGTAAAGGTTTGGGCTACTTCAAGAGAACAAAACAAAAAAACCGATGACCATACCTGATATGGTGTCGGCTAATGCCTTCAAAAAAGTTGGTGCCGAAGGTGGGACTTGAACCCACACGAGCTGTTGCTCACGGCGCCCTGAACACCGCGTGTCTGCCTATTCCACCACTTCGGCAAATAATATTGCAATGAATCGCAGAACCTAGTGTAGCAGGTCAGGGGTCTCAAATCAAGCGCTAGTCACCAGGCCGCTTATCAGCAGTTGACTCAAGTTATGGGGTAATTTGGAGTTTTTTGGTTAAATTAAGTGGGATGAGTTAAATGTTTAGTTCCATATGGAAATATATGGTAACATTCAATCGCGGGTGGTTGTGGCTATCCGACGAGGTGGGATTTGTTGATGACGAAGAAATTGAGACTGCAAATTGGGACCCTGGTGGTCTTGGCGGCACTGATCTACATCGTGTTGCAGGGGTCAAACTTGTCTAACTACTTTGTTCCGGTCAATCAGTATCGACACAACTATAGCAAGTACGCGAATGAAGTCGTGAGGGTTCAGGGTACCTTATTGAGTAGTAGTGTCAAATTTAACGCGACTCACAGTAGCCTAAGATTTACGTTGGAGTCCAAAGGTGTAAGTATGCCCATATTATATCGGGGCCCGATGCCTAATGAGCAATTCAAGAATGCCAGCGCGATCGTGGAAGGACGATTGGTTCATGGAATTTTTGATGCCAAAAAACTCATGGTGCAGTGCCCGGACCACTACGTGGCTGCGAAGACTTCCGCCAATGACTAGAAATGAGGTGGGTTCGCAATGACCATGGCTCTCTTAGGACGTTATGCCCTCCTCCTCGCTTCCTTGGCGGCGGGTTACACCGTGGGGGTGGGCTGGTGGACTAATCGTACCCATAGTGTTTCTCTAAGAGAGTCTGTCAGAGGTGCTGCCGTTGCTGTCGCTCTCGCCATGACTGCGGCCGTCTTGATACTGGAGTACCTTTTCGTGACGGGAGATTACTCGGTGCAAGCGGTGTACAATCACACGGACCGTGCCTTACCGATCCTATATAAGATGGGCGCACTCTGGGGTGGAGACTCGGGATCGGTGTTGTTTTGGGGATGGATCCTGTCCCTGTATACGGCGTTTGTGGCATGGCGCGGGTGGCCCCGTGAAGGGCAAATGACCCCAATGGTGGTCCCACTGTTAGGTGCTTTACTCGTCTTCTTTACCGGAATGTCTAACCTAGTGGTGGATCCATTTCGACTAGTGCCGGGCAACCCGACTAACGGTAATGGGCTCGATCCCTTACTCCAAAACCTTGTGATGACCATACATCCGCCCGCCATGTATATGGGGCTCATCGGCATGGCTGTACCGGCCGCTTACATATTGTCGGCCGTGTGGACAAAAGTACCATCCCGGGAATGGGTTCCCGTAGTTCGCCGATGGATGCTTTTTGCCTGGCTATTCCTTTCGGTGGCGATTGTGCTAGGCGGAATGTGGGCCTACATGGAACTTGGGTGGGGGGGATACTGGGAATGGGATCCCGTGGAAAATGCCTCACTACTGCCGTGGCTCATGGCTACGGCGTTTCTTCACTCGATTCAAATTGAAGAGAAACGGGGCATGTTTCGATGGTGGACAGCGTTTCTAGGAGTGGGAACTTTTCTCCTGACCTTGGTGGGGACTTACATTACACGGAGTGGTGTGCTGAAAAATTCGGTGCATTCGTTTGCCGGAACCGGCGTCGGCCCATATTTTGTGACCCTGTTTTGGATCACTTTGGCGGTTAGTGGGTTTGTCTTTATTCAGCGACGCGACACCCTGCACGATCGGATGACTTTGGATAGCACCCTATCCAAAGAAGGGATTTATCTGCTCCTAAACGCGTTTCTTACGGCCATTGCCGCGGTAGTCCTGTTTGGAACCTTCTACCCAATAATTTCGAAGGCCTTTTTAGGGACGTCGATTGTGCTAACGGTATACTTCTTTAATTCCATGACGGCGCCGATGTTCATGGGACTCATTGTTTTGATGGGGGTGGCGCCGGTGGTGGGTTGGCGCAGTGCCAAATGGCAGACCATCGCTAAGAAACTATGGAAGTCGTGGGGAATGGGATTGCTTGTAGGGGGGCTCGCCTACCTTCACGGTTATCACTCCTTACTGCAGTTTTTAGGGGTGACCCTAGCCGTGTTTTCATTGACGTCCATGGCGCAGGAATTCTATCGGGCTGCCCGATTGAAACATGTTGCGACCAAAGCGGGGTGGTTCCGGTCTCTGGGAGAGGCGGTTGTCACGAATCGACGCCGTTACGGCGGTTATCTGGCGCACATGGCCTTTCTCATTATTGTACTGGGCGTCGTCGGATCCCACACGAATAATCTTTCGATAACGCGCACGATGATCCCGGGCCAAACCCTCTCGGTAGGTGGTTATCAGATTCAATACCAAGGCTTAAAGGGAGCGACTCATCCTGGCTATCAAATGACCGACGCGCAATTCGTCGTCAAGCAAGGTCGCACAACCTTTACCGCAGCCCCGGGTCTGTCCTTCTTTCCGGGATCGGCCCAACCGGTGGCTACCGTCGCCATCAGAGGTGGTCTCATGAAGGACCTCTACATGGTCTTAGAAGGCAGCCCGGGTCACAACCAAGCTATTGTGCAAATTTTTGTCAACCCCATGGTGGCGTGGATCTGGATTGGCACGTACATTTTGGCCTTTGCCACCCTGCTTGCGATGGGTGCGCCTATGGGAGGCGATGCCGCGCCCGTCCGCAATTGGGAATTCAATCCTACCGAACGGACACCGCGGCGTCGCATGATGCCAGCCGAAGGGAGCGATCGGGCATGATCGTGTGGTCCCTGGCCTTCGTCCTCACATGTGGGATGGTGGGCCTGGTATACCTACCCTATCGATCCGCGAAAGTCCTAGGTCCCGCCAGACGCTCTAATACGGGACATGACAAGACGCTAATGGAAGCGGACGTAGAGCATGCGCTACGACTTTGGTATTGTGCAACCTGTGGCGGTCACTTCGAACGCTTGGACCAAGACCTATGCAGTCATTGCGGCGCCTCCATTGGAGATGGAGGTGGCCTATGAGACGGTCGAAATGGGTGGGGGCCCTGGTTCTTATGCTAGTACCGATGCTCGGGTTCGGCCCCTTAGTCGATGCCGCATCGGGGAAAATCGGCATGGAGATGGTGGTGCTCTTGCCCACCAAGCATCATCAATTAGCGGTGTTTGAACAGGTGGATATGGCGACCCCGGTCGCCGATCCCGTGATTGGCATCATTCCTCGAGCGATTGGAGTGGTGGCTTTGGGGGGAACGATTTTGGAAACGACGGGCAATGATGTCGTAATGAAGGGGACCCCCAGTCGGTTTGCCTTGAAATATGACGTGCCATGGAACGGTCGCTCGTTGAATCTGTTGTTTCCGGCCTATCTGGCGACCAATGCCTGGGTCCTCTTAGCCCCCTCAAATCTTGCCTTGCCGGAGGTATTAAATCCCTCACTGGTGCCGGCAGGCCATGGCAAGTTGCCGGGGATTCCCAATAGTCCGACGTTTTCCGAATATGCCACCTCAAATCTGGCGGTAGGACAAGGTTTTCAAGTGGTCGTTGAAGCTAAAGGGATTACGCAAACCGGATCCTCGTTGCTTCTTCCAGGGGGTGGCATGTACCCTCTCGTGGGTGCGCTGTGTCAAGCTCTATTGGTTTTGTTGGCCTTGGGTGCCGTGGCACTGGGTCTCAATTGGAAACCACTCAGTCAGTATTCGCGGAAATCCCAGTTGCGACGACAATTAATGGGAGAATTAGCCGTGTTGGATGCGGGGTATCACCGAGGAGAAATTGCCCAAGAGGCGTATTGGGAGCAACGACAGGAACTCATGGTGGGACTATTCGAAGTGTGGGAGCCGGGTGAACCACGTGTCGGTTAACCCCGATGCGCCGTATGTCGTCGTCCGGACGGTGCACCTTGAAAAGCAAATCGGTGATCGAGAGGTATTACGGGATGTGTCCCTCGAATTAGGGACGCATGCCACGCTGGCGGTACTAGGCCCCAATGGGGCTGGCAAAACCACCTTATTACGGGTGCTGGCGGGGATCTGGGGACCGTCTGGGGGCCAACTTTGGCGATTTGATAAGCCCGTGGTAGGCGAGGTTCGAACCGACGCTAGGATAGGGTATCTCGGTCACCAGTCATTCTTATATCCGGCATTAACGGCGCTTGAAAACCTTACATTTTATGGGCGCTTGTGGAACCTTGACCATCCTCATGCCAGGGCCCGGGATATGCTTCGGAGGGTGGGGCTGACATGGTCTCAGAACGACCCGGTGAAAATCTATTCGAGGGGCATGTTGCAACGAGCAGCCATTGCACGGATGTTGTTGCCGGACCCCCAACTGTTGTTGTTGGATGAGCCCTACACCGGCCTCGATGCCGAAGCCCAGGAATTTTTGGACCACACCTTAATTACGTATCGAGACAGGGGTGGAACGACTCTTCTGATTACCCACAACGTCCAGGATGTGCTTAGGATATCCGACGCGGTGACTATCTTGATCGGAGGAAAGTTGGTATGGTGGGCACCTCTAGGCGGATGGAATCCTGAACGGTTAACGGCACACTATCAAGAGTGTCTGCGAGGGGGCAAGGGTTATCCGTAAGTATTGGCTCATCGTAGAAAAAGACATTTTAGTCGAGTTTCGCACCAAAGATATGTGGGTGGCCATGACGGCGTTTGGGGTCATGGTGGTTTTTCTGTTTGCCTTCGCCCTGGAAACCAACCGGGTGCGACTCGCCCCCGTGTTCCCGGGAATCTTGTGGATGGCGTTTCTATTTGCGGGAATAATAGGGTTGGGTCGGACCTACGCACACGAAGTCCCCGAGGACGCCTTAACGGGCCTGGCGTTGGCTCCCGGAGATCGCATGGCCATATTTTTAGCCAAGTTGACGACGGCATTGCTTTTCATGCTGTCTATGGAAATCGTCACGACTCCGCTCTTTTTTGCCTTTTTCAGTGAACCCTGGGATGGTCAGTGGATTCTCTTTGGAATGACTTTGGTGCTCGGCGCGCTTGGGATCGTGGAGTTAGGCGTGTTGTTATCGGCCATCAGCGCAAATCTTAGGTCGGCGGAAATAATTTTTACGCTCCTCCTATTTCCCCTCGAGATTCCTGTACTCATTACCACGGTTGAGGCCAGCACGGCTATTTTATCAAAACCCATGGCAGATCCTTGGCTCTGGCTACATGGGCTCATGGCCTATGATGTGATCTTTTTTGCTTTGCCTTTGTTGTTATATGAATATTTGTGGGAGGTGTAGCGATGAAACGGTTATTCGCAAGTGATTGGTGGATCTGGACCGTGTTGCCGATCATGGTAGGAGCCCTTTATTTTGACTTCGTCGGGAGTCCGAATGATGCCATTTTAGGCGCCAGTGAACGAATTCTCTACTTTCACATTGGGTCGGCAGCAGTGGCTGGAATCGCGTTCACGATTACTGCCATCGCCAGTATCGGATACCTGGTCCAACGCAGATTGGCATGGGACATTTGGGCCGCAGCGTCGGCTGAGATCGGGTTGGTGTTCACCACCATGGTTTTGATAAGCGGCACGATTTGGGGTCGGATTGCATGGGGAGCCTGGTGGACCTGGGATCCTCGCCTCACGGCGACCCTAATTCTTTGGGTGCTGTTTGCCGCGTATCTACTGCTACGTGAGTGGTCGGATAATCGCGCGCGTCGGGCGGTGGTCTCTGCCGTCATTGCGCTTATTGCGTACATCGATGTCCCGATGGACTATATGACAATACGGTGGTGGCGTTCGATCCATCCCGTCATTTTTACCAACCAAGGGATTAACATGCCGATGTCCATGCAGATCCCGATGTTTATCTCGATGGGAGCCATGACACTGGTGTTTATGGTCTGGATGGCGGTTCGGATGCGCCTCATGCGGGCCGAACTCGGTCTTAGCGACCTCAAGAACGGGATCCGGGCTCGAATTGAGCGATCACAATAGAATAGGAAAGCGGGGAGATTTGCCATGAGTCCATTGCAACACGAATATCTCGTGTATTTGTTTGCCGCTTACACGGCGGTCTTTGTCATCATGTTCGGGTTTATGTTGCGGATGCTCAAGAAAAGTCGCAAATTGGACGAGGATGTGAAACTCTTAAAAGAGGAATGGCTGGGTCAACCTCGGGAACATAGGGTAGAGAGTGGCGACCCAGCCTCACCGGTAGTTCCCACGGTCCGGGGACAGGGGATGCAAGACGCCTAGCCGCCATTGACGCAAGAGGATATCGGCGGTTTCTTGGGGCGTCAAGCGTACGACATGCGCATAACTCATTATGAGGCGACGGCGACTCATAATTTCCTCAATGTAGACGGCATCACCATGCACTTTGATCACCTGGCAAACGGTAGCGGGATCTTCTAAAAGGATGTAGTCGCCGGAACGAATCATGGTTATCGGGCTCCTCTGTG
>JAJYPK010000170.1 GCA_021795465.1 Bacillota bacterium | reverse complement strand
GATCATCAAGCAATACATCGAGCAACAGGAAACGCCGGATTGACCCCTCCGGGGTCAGCGCCTGATATCTCCGCCCTGAACGGCGGAGTTTTACGGCGCATCTGATAAATCACGGCCATTGTCTATTCCGAGAGGGCTTGGCGAACAAATCAGTCATCATTATAACGCGGTCGATCCCAGGTAAGTTACTGGGAATCACTGACATATGCCGCGGTTCTCTCCATAGACCTGCCTGCGAAAGGCCCTCACCAAGACGATTCTTCGTACCATCAGTCCCGCCCCCTGGTTTACCCAGGGCAATCGACGCCTATGCGACACGCCGACCTTGTACCGGAGGCAAACACTACCACAAATGTCCTGAACCATTCAGGCTTTAGCGGATGTGGTTTCTAAAATATGTTGGCTTGGGACATTTTCAGTCCACAACACGTAGTCGATTGCGTCCAAGAGCGCCTGCCATGATGCCACTAAAATATTGCGGGACACCCTCACCGTCTGGATGACGTGAGCGCCGCACTCAGAGCGAATCCAAACCCTGACCGCTGCGGAGGTGGCATCGTGCCCATCAAGGACCCGCACTTTATAATCGGTCAAACGCAGTTTCTGCAATAGAGGATACACTTGAGTCAGAGCCTTACGCAGGGCTTCGTCTAAAGCATGAACCGGTCCATCACCTTCTCCCACCTCAACGAAGCGTGAATCGCCCATGGCGATCCGTACCGTTGCCTCACAAATGGACGAAGAATCATGGGTCACGGATACATGAAAACGCTCCACACCATAATAGGAGGGGACATGACCCAAGGCCCTCTCCACCATAAGCCGCATGGAGGACTCGGCATCCTCAAACTGGTACCCGTCTGCCTCTAAATCTTTCACTTGCTCCACTAACTCTTGGATTTGCTCCGCATTAAGGAGGGAATCAAAATGGTAGGACAAATTGGACCGACCGGACAGCTCCGACACTAAAATCCGACGGGTCCGTCCCACTGACGCGGGGTCAATATGTTCATAAGCCTCGGGATGCTTGCGCACGGCTCCGGCATGCACTCCAGCTTTATGACTAAATGCATTTTCTCCAATATAGGGTGCCCCGTCATCCAGTGCTAAGTTAGCCAAATCCGCTACCGCGCGGGAGAGTTTGGGCAATTCGGCCAAACGACCAGGATCCCCGACATCGACCCCCATTTTCCATACTAAATTAGGCACTATGGTACATAAGTCGGCATTGCCACATCGTTCGCCATACCCATTAATCGTGCCTTGGACCATCGTGGCACCGGCTTGTACCGCCTCTAAAGAGTTGGCCACCGCCAATCCCGCATCGTTGTGCGCGTGAATTCCTAGAGGCAACGGGCTGGACTCGCGAGCGGCTTCTATCCCGTATCGAATCCAAGCCGGTAAACTGCCTCCATTCGTGTCACACAACACCAACCAAGACGCACCGCCTGCCTCAGCGGCTGACAACACCGCCAAGGCATACGCAGGTTCCGCTTTCAACCCATCGAAGAAATGTTCCGCATCAAAAATCACCGTAACGCCGTGGTCTACGAGGAATCTCACGGAATCCTCCACCATGCGTAAATTTTCGTCGCGAGTCGTTTCGAGGATCTTTTCTACGTGAAATACCGAGGCTTTGCCAAACAAGGTGGCCACGGGCACTTCCAAGTCCAAAATGGAACTGAGATTCGCATCCTGTTCCACCGAACGGCCCTTGCGCCGAGTACTTCCAAACGCCGCCACCTGGGAGGTAACCAACCGTCCCCGCGTTTGTTCAAAAAATGCGGTATCTTTGGGATTGGAGGCGGGCCATCCGCCTTCAATGAAATCCATGCCAAAGTCGTCCAGAAGCCCGGCTATCTGGATTTTGTCCTCGAGCGATAAACTGACACCACGTCGCTGAGTGCCATCCCGCAATGTCGTATCGTAAAGGTAGACACGGGGCATCGCGACACCTCCCCTTCTCACGGCATAATACAATACAATTTGAAACACTATAACACAGCACTGTACGAAACAGGAGCCCCTACCGAAGTTAAAGTCCTGGGCACTCATTTCGATATCGGTAGAACGTTCATGCCTGTTGTTTTCCGCTTAATCATAGGGGCTCTGCCAGAATAACCGCCGGACGCCATCCCGTCGACCCGGACGAAGCTCTGCCATGCCCGACAAAAAGCCCATCCGTTTGCTCTGGACCACTATTTTTTGTCGAAATTTTTTAAAGCGCCCTCGCAATCTCGTCAAGACTGCAGACCTAATTATTGCCGAATTATCCGTCTATTATAGGGATCAATTTTCTGTTATTTTATAGACATACCGATTTCAATAGCTTCCGAAAGTCGTGCTGTAAACCGACGATGAAAAAGTATAAGTGGCTTTACCAGTCGGTTGCGTCGATTAGCAATAGCATGATGGATCAGATGTCAGGAGCAAGCAATCCATGGATGAACGTATCCCCCACATAAAGTTGTCAAGGCTATCGGATCTTCTTTCTACCAGTTGCGGAGTGTATGCCGGCACATTAATTGCACAACCATGAAGCCTTAAACCCCACCAACCGAACGTGGCAAACGCAACTCGTGATGGGCATGAACGCACAAAAACATAGGGCTCCGAAACATCCATAGGGTCAACCAGGGAGGGAGCAGGACGACACCAGAACGGGGGCTTAGTAATGGAGATAAAGAACCTTTCGCAAGGGCCAGCTCTTTACGATTCGCTGGCAAGTTATTTCTGTGACGTGCGCAAACTCAAAGGGCTCGGCTTGCCTACCATCGCGGAAGTGACCGGCTTTCATACGTCGAACCTTTCGCGGATCGAGCGATCTATGCATAAGCCGACCCCCGACACACTGGATCGCCTCTGCGTGGTCGAGGCATACGGATGCCCGTGGTGGATTGCCGAAGATAACATGATATTTTTGCGCGCCCTGGCCTATCACTTGACAGAGTCGCCGGCCTACGTTCCCCGTTTGGCAGAATGGTGGCCGCCTGATATGGTCGTGGCTGGGGCGGCAGCTGAGATCATCGCGTCGAGCACCACCTGGTCGCACGGGAGACCATGGCAGACCTTAGTGGAGATATGGCCTGCGTTGCATTTGCCATGGCAGCCGACCCAAGAGTGGACGGGTAGCACTCCCCCCGCGTTGATGCGACCGATGTGGCTGTGGGGCAGTTGGGCGACAACGCAGGAAATCGAGACCCATTCCGATGCCCAAATAGCTTGGTACCAGCATATTTCTCACCGCGACACCAGGGCGTTAGCCGCCGTCGTCATGGGGCATATCCTCGAAGAGGTAGCACAATTCCAAGACGATCGATCCGCGACCGAACCGACGACCTGGCCAAGGGATTCGGACTTTCGCGCCATTGCCGAAATTTGGCCCACCCTGAGTGCCCCCCACCAACGACTAGCGAAGGAACTGATCCTCGCCATGTCGTCGCGGCCATCTTAATCGGTCCCCCGGGATCGGTCGACTGTTTACACCGATACCGCCCCAGATCTCGCCTGGCAAACACTCGTTCCCTCCGTATTGTTGCACCTACGCTGTGGTCACTGGTGGCGCTGGGCGTCCTGGCAACCCGTTAATCAACCACCAACCGATCAATGCCGTACAAAAGGCTCCCACCACTAGAGGTCCATAAGGCCACCGATTATAGAGGAAGCCACCCGGCAGGGGGGCAATCGCGCCCGCAATTTCTGTCACCAGATTGTAGAGTCCATAGGCCGTTCCTGCCTCTTGCCTTCGGATGGTTCGCCCCACCGCCACTCCAGCTAATCCCCGAGAGCCTTCTCCGACACCTCGTAACATTCCCGAGCACAGGCCCCAACTGATGCTAGCGGGTGCCCAAATTAATGCCATCATGCCCATACTCACGAGACCCATGCCATAACCGAGGGATCGGGGGATCCCAAGCTTTTCGCCTACTCGTCCCCAAATCGGTCCGCTTAATGTGGCGAAAAATATACCCGATGCCCCTAACATTCCGATAGTCTCCATCGAGAGGTGGCCGACACTTTTCCAATAAGGCACCACAAATGGCCACACCAGACCCTGAACCATGGCCAAACCCGCAGAAAACACCATCCACTGAAACAAGCGGGGACGTTGGCGCGGTGTCCACGACGAAGGTGGGCGGCGCTTTACATCTTTTTTGGGCGGATGGGGCTTCACTCCAAACATGGCCGCGCTCGAGATCGTATAGAGGATAGCACTCGTGCTAAAGACAAATTGATACGAATAATGAGAGACCAAATAGCCTCCGATCATCGGTCCCATCACCATGCCAACGCCAAAGACTCCCATCACCACATTGTAAGCCGTTGCTAAGTGATCCGGCTTGGCCTCGCTCATGATGACAGCCTGCATCGCCGGGGTGGAGAAAGCCGAACCAAAATACAACAAAACTCCCGGAAGCAGCCATTGCCAACTCGGAGCCACCGCGAACATCAAGGGCACCGGGATGGCCACCGCCGCACCCCAGATAAGAATTTTTCGACGGTCTACGCGGTCGGCCAGCCAACCTCCCGGAAACACCACGAGGGCCGTAGAGAAACCTGCGATGGTGGAGAGGAGACCGACGACCACCGCATTGCCTCCCAGATGTTCAATATAAAGAGGCCAGAGAATGCCATACAACCCGAATCCCAGTCCCCATAAACCCAAGGATAACGTGATCCACCATAGGTCTTTCGTCATACCTAGTTTGGTCAAGCGACGGCACCTCCAAGACAATTTCTTGTCCCTAAACCGTACGCCAACCCCCCTCTAGCTAGACCACTAAAGGGTTTTCGAGCTAGGATTCGAATGCTTCGTAAAATCTTCCCCAAATACCTTTGGAGCAGTTTAATCGGCAATCGAGCCATCCCTCATAGCCCATACGAATTCATCTACACTTTGAGACCACGTTGACGGCCTTGATCGGATGTTACGCCTTATTGCTTGAAAGGGCGTTGCAACCATGGTGTCGACATACCATAATTCCCGTCGTACTCCTTCCTTCATTAAGTGAGCTCACGGGACATGGGTCCAGTTTGGGATGCTCCCCCAAGGGACGAAACGATTGCGGTTCCAATGATTCTTCTTCAACCATGGTCGACGCCTCCCAACATAATATCCAGGGTTATCCTGACACGAGATGCTTTGGCCTATACAGGAAATGTTTTACGCAAATTGCATACCCTAAAACTATGGGTAAAACACTCGGGGAGGTCGAACGGAAATGCAGCGTGAAATGTTGAAGTCCAAGATCCATCGAGCGGTGGTCACCGAAGCGAATCTAAATTATGTCGGGAGTTTGACGCTCGGTGTCTCCCTCGCAGAGGCCGCGGATATCCTCGAATATGAGTTCGTTCATGTCACGAATATCAATAGCGGCATCCATTGGGTCACTTACGTCATTGTCGATCACGAAAGAGCCAGGACTGTCTGTCTCAACGGGACTGCTGCACGAAATTTCCACGTCGGCGATCCTATCATTGTTATGGTCTACGGCCACTATAGCCCCGACGAGGTGAAGATGCTGACGCCCCGCATCGTTTTTGTTGATGCCGAAAATCACGTGACCGAGGTCATTACCAAGGAGCCCCCGCGCCTAACACGCTGATGGTGGTAGCCATCATGGCAGTGCTCAAGAGAACCCTCATCAGGTTTCGTGATGACCAACCGTCCCCCGGGGCATTCTAGGTGATGGTGACCGGGTCGATCAGTCTTGACGACAAAGGAGGTCTTCTCGTGGCGATAATTGAGGTGAAGGTGATTCCCGTTGGTACGGATGACCCCAGTCTCTCCAGCTACATTCGAGGATGTTACCACGTCGCAGAGAAGCATGATGATGTAGATCTGGTGGTAACGCCCACCTCCACCATTCTTGAGGGTCCGCTCGAACGCATTATTGACATTGCGCAAGAGATGCACCAAGAGCCCTTCCTCCACCGTATCGATCGGGTCATGACGACGATTACCATCGACGAGCGTCGTGACAAATCCGAAGATATGGATGATATGGTGAGCGCAGTCTATACCGAAGAGGACGATCAGGACACCTAAACTACAGATTGAGCCGCCAGTGTCAGCCCGCTGGCGGCTCATTTTCTCGAATCAATCAACAATCCCCCGCTCTTTCGACTTGGTTCGACGTTTCGAGTATGGTACCATGAAGCTACACGAGTACCATAATATAGAAATTGATGAGGGACGCTTCGATGAACCAGTTTCCAGGCTTTACCACGAAAGATTTTGATGTCTTTTTGATTCCGGAATTTCATGAGCGGATGTCTCACCTACGCCGCAATATCCGTCCGAAACTTGCTATGCTGGGTGAAGATTTAGCCCCCAAATTAGAGTCCTTAGTGGGCCATCCCCTGTATCCCCATACGGCTTCGCATGCGCGCCGCCGTATAAATCCCCCCGATGATACCTGGGTGGCATTTTCTCGGTCCGAACGCGCCTACAAACGCTATGCCCATTTCGAAGTCGGAATCGCCCTCGACTATGTATTTGTGCGCTTCGTGGTCAAGCCGGAAGGGGAAGACGATAAACCCCAGCTCGAACGCTACCTGGGGCAGGAGGGACCCAAAGCCTTTGACTTAAAAGATCCTTCGCCTATCTTTTGGTATCGCGATGATCACGGCACTGATCCCTATCCCGTCAGTGCGATCGATGCGGAGAAGGCGCGGGAGATCCTGCAAAAGACGAAGGTCAAGAGCCATGGTTTTACCGTGGGAGTTGTTTTTTCCCGTAGTGATCCGGTTTGCAAAAGCGCTGCCTTGGTTACCCGTAGCTATAACGCCATCGCCCACTTAACCCCGTTATACCGAGGTGCCGTAGACCAGGTTGAGACCATCGACGTATAAAATGCTTGTCGCCGGCGGCGAGACCCATGGACCTTTGAACTGGAGGCTTAGAATGCCCCGGACGTTGTGGCAACGGTCACGTTGACTTCCGTCGTCGTCGCGCGGCCCTCCTTTGCATCCCGGTTGACCGATAAATTTTGGGCTGACACCCGGAGTTTCCCCTCCGTTCTAGTGTTCACTAGCCCACGCTGGCAAAAGATGTAGAGGCACCTCATAGTGTTCGATGAACCGATTGAATAGCGCACGAAACGCCACGGTTCTATGCGGTTCTTTCAACATAATCAG
>JAJYPK010000169.1 GCA_021795465.1 Bacillota bacterium | reverse complement strand
TGTCGCCCGCCGTTCTTCCCGGTTCGCGGTTTCGATGGCGGTGGCGTAATCGTGCAAGGCCTTGTGGCGGGCCTCGTAGCGCTGGCGCGTTTGTTCATCGTGACTCAGAAACTCCAACGCATTGAAGGCTTTCTCCATAATAGGATCTCCTTTCACCAAGATTTCGCGATCGGCCTTGGTCTGCGCCTTCAAAAAGGCGAGCCAACGGACCAAGGGCGTCTGTTCTTGGAGCGCCGACTGGGCTAATTTCGGTAACTCCAGAAAGTGCAGCGTCAAATGATCCGTCAGCAACGCCCCGCCCTGATTGCGCAGTTGAAACACATTATGCATCCGATCATTGGGAATTTCCACAAAGTCCAGCACGTTGATCGCGACAGCGGGATGCAAGGTGTGATAGGTCTCGCCTTCGTGCAGCTGTCCTTCGTAGAGCTTAGTCCAATAATACAGGCTTCGCTCCCGCATTTCGCCGGTATTGTGAATCTGAATTTCAATATCAATGAGGGTGGCCTGATCCGTGCGGGCGACAATATCCAAGACCGACATCTTATCCGTCAATGCGTCTTTGTCGATGTAGGGATTGAGAAGCTGCACCGACGTCACCCGGGGCGCGCCCGCATCCTCAAAGATGCCATTGAGAAAGGCGATCAAGATGTCGGTACGCTCTTCATCGCCAAAGAGGCGCTTAAACAGAAAATCGACTAAGGGACTCAAGAGCTTCTCATCCGCCACGGGACCCGCCTCCTTTTGTATCTTTATTGTACCCGATCCGTGGGCTCGGAAGGGCTGACGCGGCTATTGCGCGGCCCCAATCGGCGCGACCGTGCATCCCGGCATTGTCCCAACAGGGCGGCAACACGGTACGTAGGGATTGTTGGCGTACGTCCAATCGTTCATGTGTCGCAGAATCCGTTCGGCCGTGCGAATCTGATGAGGAAAGGGACCGACGTGCTGTAAGGTTTGTAAGGATAAGAGCGTCTCAAATCCACGCCGTAAGGACAGTTGCAACCCCAAATCATGCAGGACCAGAGACTCTTCGGAATGCGAAGATAAGGCCGTCAAAGGTTCCAAAATGGCGTTGACACCCGTATGATTGACACGGATGTCGGGAAATTGGGGGTCGGAACTGAACTCATTTAGACGTCTCGGATCGTACCACCATAAATCTCGCGGCGAAGCCAACTGGATGGCTGTAGCATCCTCTGAGTCCTTGGAATTTGATGAAGAGGTCGCCTCCACCGCCTTGGCTGGCGCGGTGCGCATTACTAACATGTGCCCCGTTGTACCCAATAATTTTTTCACGGCGCGACCGAGACCCCGTCCGCTTATCACATGTTCTCGTCGATTAAGTCGTGCGCGAACGGCGTGGGGACGACTACGCGCTGTTGGGTCAGGGATGGTCTCAACCGTCACGACGGCCTCGTCGGGAAGATGGGAGAGCACTTCATCTAATGCGGGGCCCGCGTCCAGCACATCTATATCGAGCAGATCCCGTGAGATGCGGAGGACGTAGTCGGCGGCAATCGGGGATGGGGCGCTAGACATCGTGAAGGGTTCCTCCTTAATGTATACGGTAAGGCAACGCGATACGTGTCGTGGGCACAAAAAGATTGCACCCCTAGGACCAGCGGTCAGGTGTGACGACCGGGGGCGTCCACTGAGACGTATCGGGGTCTATCACAAAACTCCCACCTCGTATCGAGGACGGGGGATTTCATCGCACGCATTGATAGCACGGCTCTGCTATCAATTTTGTGATTGCTTCCTGCCCCGAAGCCCCATCCTATAGCCAACGGGTCTCGCTTCGTCTCTGACAGGCATGACGGTCCCGTCGCAGTCCGACTCCCACAGAACGGGACGTCTTGGTAGCCAGTCCTAACCAAGCGCAGGATCTCCGAACGCGTCGCCACCGGCAGCGCCGTTTCGGTTGCCAGCCGATGCAAATTCTGTGCGTCATTGATGTCCCGATCATGAGTCACCCACACGATACACACGTCCCCTCGCGATCCTATAAGGGAATGTCTTGGTTCAGGTAGCCACAACCGGGGATAGAGCAGAGTTTGCTACGGGGAACTCAGCGGTCGACGACGATGATTTGCGTGCCGTAACGGTCTCCTTGGTATTGTCGCATCGTGAAGAATTACCCGAAGCCTCTTTGGCTAACCCGGAGCCATCGTTTTCGATACGAATCTGCCCCCTTTGACACGGTTAATCGATTATACCATGGGTACCAAACATTTAGATTTTCATGATCTTACCGATCGGCTGATTGTGCAGTGCGGGAACTACCCCAGAACCCTCCTAGACAAGCCGGTTACCATCCATCCCGTTTCGTGTTGCAAAGTAGCATTACAATTCGGTACCCGGACACCGTGTTTTAGCTAACTCTTTTTGTCACGGGGTTGACTAACACCGCCTGTAACCCCGCAATTTGTCGTTAATCGCGTCGTAAGAATTGTGGGTGTCCCAAGACGACCGTTTTGGGACCGACGACGGAGTGTCGGTTCCTATGGCATTTCACCGTGGTGGTATCAACCATGCGGCCAATGTCTCGCGGGGAGGATGTGATGATATACTAACGGTAGTAATATCCTTTGCGGATTGGGAGATATTGCATCGTGGGCATAGTGCGTTTGCAACGACGAGGCATGCTGACGTCCCGCGTGATATCCGACAGCAACTCCATTTAGAAGAAGGCCAACCTCTGATGGCACGGATCTTGGATGCCCACCGCCTTGTGATTGCAATTGTGCCGACATTAAGCCCCGATGAGCTCTTCGCTCAGTACCCGTTAACCAAGCCGGTCACCAACGATTGGCAACCAGCAATGGCAGACGCGATGGCTAAACATCATCATAATTGCCGCATGCCTGAGGGATATGTTGAGACGAACGTCTTTTTACATGCGTAAGCGCACCACGCCCACGCGTCAGGTTGCCGACCCCTATTGCGAGCGGATCCAGGCGGACAGTAACTCTCGAGGTGATGTCCATGAAAAATGGGGGTACCAGAGGGATTTGCTGATCATGGGTCCTAGATCTCATCGGTGGATGATCCAAGGTATACCGTAATGCCAAATCTTTCTTCAAGGGAGGTATCGTGGTGAAAAGATGGGCAACTCAAATAGCGGGTATAATGGTGGCAATGGGGGGTTCTATGGGACTCTGTTGGGATCACCTTGGCAGCTCAAAAACCACCAGCACAGTTAAAGGGAACTCCTATAGATGGAAAGGACGGACTTAAGATGACTCGATGGCGATGGGCTTGGGGATTGGTCGCATCGATGACCGTTATCGTAGCAGGCTGTGGTTCCCACTTGTCTGCTTGGAACTATCGATACCCGGGAATCACATGGCACAACGTTACTTATACCGTTAGCAAAACGTACTTGCGTAACCACGGCCAACAGATTGGCACTTGGGCAAACTTTGCGATGCCCGATTACAAAATATTCTCGGTTCCAGGTAAATCGGGTGCAGAAGCTATATCTCTTCAAACTAGCAAGGGCTATTTGTTGTTCAAAAGACACCATTGAGCGCCTCAGTCCGCCCGGTTCCCAGGTTTCTACGAAGTGCCCCCCCGTCCGCTCGAAGTCGCGGCGATTGTATGTCATCACGGGCCACGAAAGCCGGCCCCGGTTCCGCATGGAATCGCCGGCTCGCCGGGCGTCGTGGTAGGTTACGGGAATCACTTGTAGGCCCGACCATCTTGGGCAATTCCTCCGCCCGCACCAAGCGAAATACATCCGTATCCACCACAATTGAGGTCATTCGGGGTGCCATTCCTCACTGGCGCGCAATTGGCGCATGAACCCGATCAGACCCTCGACGGTATCGGGAATATCGTCTCGATCGCGTCTTCCCCACCTGCTTCCTGAATAGCGGCCCGTGGTCACGACGTGCCAACCGAACCGCTTTCGCCACAAAATCTTCCGAAGCATCCGTGACTGCCGCACGGCGTCGCCAAGTTTGGCGGGCAACGACATGGTCCCCATTTAGTCCAAAGTCAATTGGATTCCTCCTCATAGCCTTCATTGTCGAAAACTCCGGTCATCTGTCTATTTGCAACACTAGGTGTTATCACAAGGTCTTGCATCGTCGGCGGTGAGTGCCGGGTACTGGGACAGTATCCAGTCTACCGCATGCCCTTCACTCAGGGCAGCCGACTCCCTTTCGTAATACAACGTCGGATCATACAGTTCAACCGGGAGCTGGATGCACCTCTTTGTCGTGTTTGGTCGTGTAACATGTCGCAACAACTGGCGACCACTCCCCCCTTCAGCAGACATGATTGTCCTACGCCACACTTGACACCGGCCGTTCGTATCCATAACCGCACCCCAATCGTCCAGCACATCCTCCAGAACGACGAACACTACGACAATAGCATTCTGCGTGGCAAGATCGACTGATGCCACTTGCTGTCCCAATGCGATTCCCGCACGGTTAAAAAACTTCGCATCCTCAAACAGCATCTCACAACTAATAGTGTCTAATGTGTTACCTTGAGGTATGGCAACAATTCTGGCTAGTGATAGTTCCGAACAGGAACCGAAGCCATACCCCTGTTTTTTACCCGCCATTACGAAACGACCACACTCTAAAACGATATAAGGAAAGAGGAGACCGATGCGAAGCGACATCATTAAAAAAGGCCTAGACCGCGCACCCCATCGAAGCTTGTTGCGCGCCGCGGGCGTTGAGGAACATGAATGGGAACGGCCTTTTATCGCCATTGCCAACTCTTTTGTGGAGATTGTGCCTGGCCACACCCATTTGGCCGCAGTTGGCCGCATGGTGGCCAAGGCGGTTCGAGCTGCGGGCGGAGTTCCCTTCGAATTCAACACCATCGGGGTCGATGACGGAATCGCCATGGGCCATCTGGGCATGCGATATTCCCTGCCCAGCCGTGAAATCATTGCCGACAGCATAGAAACTATGGTGACCGCGCATGCGTTTGACGGCATGATCTGCATTCCCAACTGCGACAAAATTGTTCCAGGAATGCTCATGGGAGCGCTCCGGGTGAATATCCCCACCGTTTTTGTCAGCGGGGGCCCCATGGCTGCGGGACGGATCGACGGCAAAGCCATTGACCTGATCTCCGTGTTTGAAGGAGTCGGGGCTGTCGAAACCGGACAAATGTCCACCGAAGAATTAACCCGCATCGAAACCTTGGCTTGTCCCAGTTGCGGTTCGTGCTCAGGGATGTTCACCGCCAATTCAATGAACTGCTTGTCCGAAGCGCTCGGGGTTGCCCTTCCGGGCAACGGCTCGATTTTGGCTACCGATCCGCGCCGCCACGAACTGTTCCAAGAGGTTGGCCGAACGGTCATCAATTTGGTCGGACAAGATCTGAAGATGCGTGACATCGTGACCGAAGACGCCATATCCGACGCCTTGGCGCTGGACATGGCCATGGGCGGATCGTCCAACACCATTCTCCACACCTTGGCTTTGATTCATGAAGCCAAAATCGATTTCCCCATCGAACGCATCAATGAAATTTCTATGAAGGTGCCGCACCTGTGCAAGGTCTCTCCCGCCTCGTCCTGGCATATGGAGGACGTCGACCGAGCCGGAGGCATCCCAGCGATATTGGGCGAGTTGTCCCGAATCGACGGCCTTCTGCATCCGGACCGGCCCACGGTCTACAACTCGTCTTTTGGCTCATATTGGGCAGACCGTGCCATTCAAGATCCGGAAATCATCCGTCCATTGGAAAACGCCTACAGCAAGCATGGCGGGCTAGCCATCCTATTCGGGAATTTGGCTCCACGGGGCGCTGTCATTAAGACCGCTGCCATTCAAAGCGGCCAGGACATTCACGAAGGACCGGCCCGTGTGTTCAATTCGGAAGACGAAGCGTTGGCGGGGATTCGCATGGGAATTCAGCCCGGGTCCGTGGTGGTCATTCGTTACGAAGGACCCAAAGGAGGCCCGGGCATGCCCGAGATGCTGTCTCCCACCTCGTTAATCATGGGAATGGGCTTAGGATCCGCAGTCGCATTAATTACGGATGGCCGCTTTTCTGGAGGAACCCGCGGATTTTGCGTAGGCCACATGTCACCGGAGGCTGCCGCTGGCGGACCCATCGCGCTAATTCAAGAGAACGACCTCATCCGCATCGACATCCCAAACCGGCGCATTGATTTGCTGGTGGATGAGGCAGAACTCGAGCAGAGGCGAACTGCACTCAAACCTTTCTCGCCCAAAATCCAGAGCGGTTGGCTTCGCCGCTACAGCTGGTTTGTTTCGTCCGCCGATACCGGTGCCGTTTTGAACGACGATCCAGACGGATGCTGACAGAAGATCCGAGAACTTCTTGAGGCCCGTCCATCCCTGCCCCAATCTTGCTGCGGGCAACCTCGGTGTACATCCTGGCTGCCCGCAGTTTCTTCGGTCCTAGGAGTCATTCGACAGGTTATGTATTAACCGTGATCGAAGTTCGTCCTCCTATTGTTCTGTTGCCCCACTTCACGCTGCGGAGTGGAAGTTACGATCGATATGTCGTTTGCCGAGCAGCCGCCCGAACAGGCCGCGTCGCTCCAAAGCCTGCGGAACGCCCTCCAGTGTGCCGGGGTGTAAGCCATCGGCTATTTTGCCGAAAGCGTGGTACACGACGAAAACGGTTGGGGATTCCTGCACGCATGAACGTGTCTGGCCAACGGTTCACGAGTGTGTGGTGGAACGACTGGCTCTCCTCGAACTGTCCCATTTTGTTGATTCACAGAAGAAAAAGCTTGGTATTGGACCTAAACCAACCGGCACGGATGGATGCGCGACGACCGCATACACAGCTCGTCGTATTCAACGACTGCAGTCACAGTATCCATACGGAGACCCTACGGGCTTTGTCCAGGTGGTCCAAATTTTTCTCGACGAGCAACATTCCAGGGAGGCTGGTACCCCGTGAGTCCTTTCGACTCGGCATAAGGTTGTCCCATCGTCAGGCCATCTCCCTTCTCGACGGCGCTTTCCACAAACATTCGCACCAAAATTATGCTGGTCGCCGACGATGCCTACGACACGGTGCTGATCACCAATCAATAAGACCGAAGGAGTGTGTCAATGACTTCATAGGTTCCCGGAAATTCGAAGCGATGTTCCGACTGTTTGTGGACCCCCGACAGGCATGGCGTGGCGCTTTATGAACCCCATGCCAT
>JAJYPK010000025.1 GCA_021795465.1 Bacillota bacterium | reverse complement strand
TCATAACGTTGGGCTAATTATCGGAATTATTGCTTTGCAATTGCTCTATTTCCTATTTCGAGAATTGCCTAAGTTCTTGTTACGGGAACCTTACCCTTTAGCGCCTGGTCTTCAGCAGAATGACAAAGTCTCTAGCTACATATCCTTTCTACCTCAGACACGCACGCCAGCCTTTAGTCAACGTAGCTTCATAGGTCGAAATACCTTATACGTAGATGCCCGTGCCAATCAACTTCTTAGCACGTCGGATATCGTTACGTTGCAAACTCATGAGATGGGGCACATCGCCTTAGGCCATACAGACACCTTGTTCTGGGCGCGTGTTGGTCAGCGATTGATCGTGATAACGCTGACTCTATACATCCTCTTGCATTGGCACCATTTCCTAACCCCCGGAAATCCTCTTCAGGCACTAAGCCTAATCGGATTACTTGCGGTACTCGCCTTCCCTCTTGCCATGCAGCGCCTCTTGCGAAACAAATGGGAATCGGAAGCGAATGAATGGGCGGAGCGCCGTGTCGGCCATGAGGCCATTGCTCAATTGCAAAATAAAATTTCTCATCAAACTTATTGGAGATAGGACCTGGTTATGAAAAATGTTCTCTATCGAAATGCACTCGAATATTCAATCCTTATTGCCATGAATGCTATGGCAATCGCCATTGGTCTCCACCATCCCATACCAATTGCCGTTCGCAATCATCCGGTTCTAGGAAAATACTCTATGCTTTTCATTTTTGTTCACAATACATTTACCCCCGACTTCTGCGCGGTCTCCACTTTGTCCAAGTACCAGCCAGGCCCATCCCATTCTGGGGAACGCGAGTCGATAATGAGCACGTCAAAACCGGTCCGTTCGGCATTATGGATGCCTTCGATAAAGCGTTCGTGACCAAAGGATGGCTTCACTTCTGCGATGAGTGCAGGAAACTTGTGTGCGCAAAGCGCGGACGCGCGGTGTTCGGTGTCGAGCACGGCCACCCGCGAGCCGAGTTGATGGGCCAAAGCGAGACTGGTATAGGTTTTCCCCGCACCAATGGGACCCCAAAAGGCAATATTAGGTTTCGATGGGGTTACGGTCGCTTGGAAATCAAACATGTGAAATCCACCCTTTCTGGTCTAAATCTATGAACCCGTAGAGTAGGAGGACCCCTTACGGGGTCCGTCGCCGGGTTACTCACCTTGAGTAGCCCAACCCCCACGGAACCCAGCGTGCGGATTTCCCGCACTGAGTTCTTCAGCCGTGGTTTCACAGAATCGCGTAGCGTTGCAAGTCCTGATAGGAGATGAACAACTGAGGTCGCTTTAAGGGAAAGCGCTGCATGAGGGCCTGAAACTCCGTCAGTTACGTAACTCTTTTGACTGCGGCTGCTGAGCATGCGGTGCCAGTAGCTTTCGGTAGCTTGGTAGACTTGGATGAGGGCACGCATGTTACCCGCCATGCCATAATACGCATAGTGTCCCTGCAGGAGTTGGTTGAGCACCTGCACCTGGATATCGATCGGGTCATGGCGCATCGTGTCTTGGAGATGGGCGAGGCTCCGTTGGAGCCTCGTTTTCTCCGTTTTCCGCCCCACCTTGAAGCCCCGTTGCGATTGCGGGTGCAATAGTGCGTAAAACCCAGAAAGTAGAGGGTATCCGGCTTCTTGCGCCCTTGGTGAGCGGCATCGCGCGCGGCGAAGCGCCCAAAGGCAATAAGACGGGTTTTCGTGGGTTCTAATTCCAGCTGGAATTTGCTGAGCCGTTGACCCAGCATCCGGTGAGATTGCTCCGCATCTTGGCGATGCTCAAAACAGACCACAAAGTCATCAATATACCGCACCAGATACGCTTCCCCACGAAGCTTGGGTTTAATCGCCTTGGCGAACCATAGGTCCAGCACATAATGGAGGACACGTTACTTAGGAGCACACTAATTGAGCGTACATATTCGGTCTTGCAGCTCGTAACCTCGTTGTCCCTGCAGGGGAAGAACCTGCGACGTTAAATGGCCCATTCAGCGTCAAGCCAAGTGGACGTATCGGGTGGGTGACCACCTGTTTTGGGTAACTCTTTTTGTCACGGGGTTGACTAACGATGCTGTTGCGAACGGCCACATTGGGGAACGAAGGTCGCAAATTCCAGGTTCTCCCCTGATCATTCGCGTTTTGGTGTAGGCAGGAGGTTTGCGCCGTACACCAAACGCGAATCCCTGCCCATCGGGATGATTCGGGGGCGCGTTGTCGGGCACGGAGCTATCAAGTTTGGTGGCACTCGAGTGAGTTTAAGTGATGACAATTAGCATTGGCGTCTACACCACCGGGGCGAAAGCTCCCCGGGTCATGTCCTCGCCGCCGTAAGGTGGGGTCCATCAGAGGGCTAGCCATCGATCGGGCCGTAAGCATCAAGCGAATCCTGCCGCCTCGTCAATGGACCCCGCATGCAGTGGACTTGCTGGAAAGGTCAGCACGCCGAGCCTTGTGCCGAAGGGCGAAGGCAGTTTCTCTGGGTCAAGAATGGGTGCATTGAGCCCAGAGGTCCTGCGGGGTATGGGGAGCGGCACGACCGAACAGGAGAACGAGCAAAGCGAGGAACGACTCTGCCCCCGCCGGGAACACCCGTGAACGGCAGGGCCCCTCGTATAAGGGCAACCCGTGAAGTCGAGGGGGCCAATGGCTTCGGCCGACACGTCGAGGCCGAGATGACGGGTATCCTGTTTCATGAGACACCAGTCCCATTTCGGACAAAACGCCCATTACCCGTGGTGTAGCCACGGATATCGGGATTAGGTTGGTGTTATCATTCTATTAAGCGGAGTCCGCGAAGGGGGACAGTAGCGAGGCATCGGCAGGGGGCGGACCGTCCCGTATTAGTGAGGAAGGGTGTGTAATGGCCGCAGGGCATGGTGGCACTGATGATGGCAGCTAAGACCCCACCGGCGTAACGGGGGAGCACCGATGTCCCACTCACAGGGAGTGGCCATGAGGTTCATCTACCTCAACGCTGACGGTGAAGGTCGGCACGACGATGGACTTTGCCGCAGGAAACTTTAATCTTTACGGGACCGAACGTCTTGACAACAGCACCCCCTCTGGGCAGATTCCGCTGTCTTCGGCTGACCGGGTCCATGGTTGGTCTTACCCATTTTATGCATCCGAGACCTGGGGGTTGCCCGCTGTCCCCAGCCACTCTACGGCACCCAGCGCACCAGTCGCTATTGATGGTCAAAGTCACGACCTAGCGGGAGGTTTCTCCTTACTGCATCTCCGGGGTGATGTGCAATTCGGGACCATCGCTTTCGAATCTGCGTACAGGCATGGGCCGGCCAATCACTGGACATCACCTTCTTCACGGATATCGCCACCCGGTCGTGTGGTCCCTCCGGGATATAGCCATTACTTACGGATTAACCACTCTTAGATTGTGACTGCATGGTGGACACACCCCAGATCGCTGTGATCAGAGCACCTATCAGAAAAATGGCCGAAAAAATACCAAAAACGGTCATTTCAGCCGCAAAACTGGCCACCCACAAAACCATTGAGAGGATGAGCAGGCGACCACCGCCACGGTGTTTGGGCGCACGACCCCACGCGATGACGTGGAAGACGACCAATGTCACATAGGCCAGACCATATGCCCCAGTGAATAGCACGTTGGCTCCGATGGCACTCGTATTCATGGGCGGGCCTCCGATCTTTTGACCATCACAGTGATGGCGATTATTCCACACAGGAGGGCTACACCGATGCCCACGATTTCGAGGGATGGGATAGCCCGGAAAAAATAGCTCACTGTCCACAGACCCAGCGATGTCGCGACAAGCGGGCGCGAACGGCGCATGGCACCATTCGTAGTGTTTAGGCGTATCAGCCACAGGCCTGTGTACATGATGCCAAATAAAACCGATGCGATGATAATGGCCACTAACATACGATCCGTCCTTTCCCCCTACAAAGAAGGGGAAAGAGCGCCCCCTCTTATGGCATGGGACTTTACACCAAAACGTAACCACTCGACAGCCCATAATATACATTAGGGGAGTGTAACAGCCCCCATATCGACCCCGTGCACGGTGACCATGACGTGGACCAGTAGTTCCCCCCGGCCGCCCCATGGATTTTAACTGTGACTGGAATTGTCGCTCCTGACTCAGGATTGTGAACGGTACCCGTAGTCCGTGGCCACTGCCCAATTGGCCACTCCATTCGATGATTGATGGTTATTAATGGAGGGGTTCCAGTAGTCAAAGTCGTCTGGCCAGGTGAACCAAGCGGCCGATCCGCCATAGGCACCTCCGCTTGAATAGGGTTTGATCTTGTGGAAGAAGTCGTAGTAGTAAGAGGGAACGGCGTGCCACGTGGCGTTTATGATAGCGTTCGGGCGCCGATAGCCACCTGTTCATTCCAGTGCCACGTCACCCGATCTAGTATCGCGCCGATTGGATTTCCCACGCCACATTGGTGTTGTTCCTGTCGCACGGTTCATGGCGGCCTGCGGCGTGGCGATCCGCCCGGTGGTTTTCTAGGCAGTCCGATCAATCGTCCCCACTTTAGTTAAGCCCTGAACAAAATGTTTAAAAACTAGCTTCCCGCAACGCATTGAGGCGACCATCTCTCTGAGAAAGTTGGGTTCTTTCCATCAAAATGGATCATTGATTGGGAAATCGGCAAATTCAGGATGGCGCCCGTAGTATAATTATGTTGATACTGGGGCGCGTTATCCGGGTGATTATAATGCGGGGGATCCGGGAAATCATTGTGTGTTTTCAAGTATTTCGGTAGATGGTGGACACTCTTTGCAAGCGATTTATTATGAGGCCGGAGCCTAAAGTAAGGCCATATCAGAATGAATATTGGTCTAACAATACGCTTCAAGTCTGGGATAGCAGAAATGGGGGGCTAATCCATGAAGAATAAATGGTGGAGAACAATGGGCGGATTAGGAGTTTTAGGTGTCGGCGTGTGGTTCCTTGTCGGACCTATCGCGACATCGAGTGCTAGCGCAGCGCCACGACCCATTAATATGAATACCTATGTACCCACTGATTTGGCTGCTACACCACTGACGACAACGTTAGGGGCTGGAATGAGTACTTCTCGCGTTACAGCTATTGCATCGACCATGGCCTATATTGAAAAGTTGTATCCGGCATCGGCTCGTACCATGCCCATTAATATTACCAGTGTTCGGTTAGAGCATGCACGATCAGTGGTACCGAAAATTGGAAATCAAAACCTGTGGTTAGTCGCGGTATCAGGAATTCCTAACCAGTGGTCTCATTTAGCATCGTCTCCTTATAGTGCGTGTTTGTTTATAGTGAGTGCGCAGACAGGACATGTTCTTGAACAAGTGCTGACGGGTCCTTTAACGGGGCATTTGGGGTGATCTTATCCAATCTCTCGGTTTTCCCGGAAGTATCTTTTTCAAGCCCCAGGACTTAGAGCCTGGGGCTTGAAAAGTCTTAAAGGTTTCTAGAATGGAAGCCCGCTTTTTTGATCACAGGGGACTAAGAACAAATGCAGGAGGTGAACAGGGATCGACTCTCGAGGAAGACTGGTTTGGATAGATTTTAACGGTTTTGTACGGTGTAGGGGTTCCCTGCCGTGATGGGTGCCGCGTCATGGTTTTTTATGGCGGTCCGTCCGTGTGCACCCACGGGACTACGTCCGGAACCCGTTTGTAGGCACGAATCGCCTCTCCTTGCCCTAAAAGGTGTTCATCCATGGCCGTGCTGATTTCTCCTAGAAAGGAATTGGTTCCTTCCGGAACTTGGGAGTCCAGATCGACGGGCTCTGGGGACCATGCATAGTCGAAAAAGGACGGATCCCCCACCGGGTCGAGATAGTACGGCTTACCAACAAGCTCGGGGATTGTGTGGTCACGGATCTCTAGACACCAACGGTCCCGGGCACCATGCAACAACCACCACCAGTGGGGATGGTCACGGCCCGCTACATTAAGTTCCCGTTCTACGACCCCGTCGGCATCACGGGTGCGATTGAATTCATCGTACACACGCCCAAGGAAATCGGCTTCCAAGCGCAAACGATCGGCAGGTGCCAATTGGTGGCTTGGCGGCGTATAGATGGAATGCCTCTTGCGAAACACGGGGATACCCCTCCTTTCCCGGCGTTATTGGCCGGGCTTATACTTGTCTAGGTTGATCCACTAGGGTACGATGCTCGTTTTGCTTTTCCCTGCCAGGTCTTGGTCACATAGTTTCCCTGCCCATACGGGTACGCTGTAGACACCGCCCCAGGACCATAGCCCTTTGCATTCACGTTACCTGTGGCGTTGCCCATGTGAACAACAATTTTCATCTCCACCTTCTAAATACAAATTGTTCCCTCGGGATGTTTGTGGGACAAAATTACCGGAATTGATGGCGGTTCTGACGGCATTTTGGGCTGCGGCGGTATTTTTCCAGTTATGGCGGTATTGCATATGTACCCAACTCACCCCAGGTTGTGCTGCTTCATACAGTATCACAAGCGGTCCCGTAGGGTTGCCGTATGTAGACCAGATACCCATAGTGGCAGGCAGGAAAGCTTGCGGCCGTCGATATGGTAGGACTCATCGTGGTTGGAACGTTCTCGGAATCATATTTCGGTGATATACCCGGTATACGTCGCATGGGTCTCATCCTCCCAAGGCTGGTGTGATCCCCCCTGAGGGTCTGTCATGCCATTTATCCAAATGGTGCATGCTACCCCAAGATACGAGATGGAGGGGATCATTCATGTTGCGTTTATGGATACTCACGTTGTGGTTGGCATTATGGCCTAACTCGCCTATGCCTTCGGTGATCGCCCCAAAAGGTGGTCCGGTCTGGGGGTACCTGGAATATCATGCGAACGGTCCCGTAATTGGGCAAGTACCGCCGGGGGACAGTCAAGCTAAACGGCTTAACTTGTCGTATCTTCTTGGGATGCGAACCACCAATTATTTCCATGCGACACCCAGCCAAGAGAAGAATATTGAGTTGGCTGCATCAAGACTCAATGGGGTCGTAGTGAAACCCGGGCAGGTGTTTTCGTATTATGCGGTGGTAGGCCCCTACACGGCCAGTAATGGCTATGGGTGGGGCCGTGCGTTCGTGGGAGAAAGGATTGTACCATCGGTTGGGGGAGGCGTGTGCCAAGGCTCTAGCACGCTCTATGCCGCCGTGTTGAGAACAGGTTTACCCGTGGTTGAACGCCATCAACATGGGCTCACGGTTCCGTATTTACCGCCCGGCGAAGATGCGACGGTGGCCTCTGACTATTTGAACTTTCGATTCCGCAATAATCGGACGAGCCCAGTGGTGATTACCGCCGCGGCGGGTCGACGGCATCTTGCGGTAGCACTCTGGGGCGCAACTCCGGGCCCCCAAATTGCGGTGCACCATAAAATTTTGGCGAAGTATCCTTTCCGTACCATCACGCAAATTAATCGGAAGTTAAACCCCGGTGAAACGAAAGTGTTAGCGCCAGGCCAGGATGGGGTTAAAGTGCAAAGTTGGTTAGAAATTCAAACCCCAGAAGGGATTCGAATCCAACCCTTAGGCACGGATCAATACCGCGCCAGTCCTCGGCTGATTGAGGTAAACCCAGCGCCCTAATAGCGGCTAAATCTTCCCCGTCGTCCATAGAGTAAACCGGGGGGATGTCTGATGCTGTTTTGGATTATTGCGCGCTTGGGACTATTAAGCAGTGAACGGGTGGCGTTTCATGGATTGGGTCGCCGTCAATCCTCTTGGTCGACCATGGTGGTGGCGTACGGGGGCGCCGCATTGGTTCTCTGGTTGGGTGCTCTGTTTATGGGATCCGTGGACTTCATTTCCGCTGCGTTTGGGCCGGGTTCGGTGTATGCGGTGTCCTTTACGCTATACACGATGGCGCTGTCGCGTGGAGAGGTGGGCCAGGTGAGTGCCTGGGCCAACGCAACACCGGTGCTATTGTTTTTGTGGCAACCGACGGGGACGGGATGGGCGTGGCTGGCGGTAGCTGGATTTGCTCTAGGGGCGTTGTGGCTCGGCGGACTCCGACGCGGTGAGGTTAATTCGGCGGTCGTTTGGATGTTATTAAGTGATGTGGTGCTGATCATCGGGCGGCTCCTGGATGTCAGCCATCGAGCCTTTGATCCGATCGCTTATGCGGCGAGCATCTATTTGGTGGTGACGGGCTGGATGGTCCTGGCCATGTTTTTCTTAGGACAGGGTCGGGCCACTATGCGACTGATTCAACGTCGACCGCTTTGGAGCCTCTTTGCGGCGGCCGCCAACGGGGGCTCCTACCTCACCCTATTTTCTTTATTGAAATTGATGCCCGTGACTTTAATCGAAGCCATCTCCGCACTCGCAGGGGTCGGTGCTACGATTATAGGGGTGTTGTGGTTTCATGAAACGGGGCGTCGACGGAAAATTTTGGCCTCGACTGTGATGACCCTCGCCACAATTCTCCTTCTCTATGACCATCGGGGCATGCTTCGGGTACAATAGAGAGAGCAAAGAGGCCCCTGAGGAAAGGGTGGTGCGAAGAAAGACTATGAAGATTTACACACGAACCGGGGATTTAGGACAAACGAGTCTTTGGGGGCGCGCTGCCGAAAAGCGGGTGGCCAAGAATTCTTCCCGTGTAAAGGCCTATGGAGCGGTAGATGAGGCCAATGCGGTTATCGGTGTGGCACGGGCCCACCTGCAGCATGGGAGCCAACTCGACGCTGTATTAGAACAAATCCAGCATCGGTTGTTTGCTATCGGTGCAGATCTTTCGAATATCAGTCCAGATCGAGAGAACCGCATCACCGATTCTGACGTAACGTATCTAGAGACACAAATTGATGCGTGGGATGCCGATCTAACCCCGCTACGCCATTTTATTTTGCCGGCGGGATCACTCGCGGTCGTTCATTTACATCAAGCACGTACCGTGATACGCCGTGCCGAGAGGGATTCAGTAGCCTTGTTGGAAACCGACCCGGGTCTTGTGCCGATCGTGAGATATCTGAATCGGCTGTCGGATCTCTTGTTTATCGCCGCGCGCTATGTAAATCATCTTGACGGGACACCCGATTGCACGGCAAAATTCTAGACGAGTTCCGAAAAGGAGGCTACGATGACAGTCCGACACTTTACGGTTGATGAAGCAAATACCGTACTCCCACAGGTGGCCGAATTGCTAAGGGTGTTGCGCGATATGCAAGGCCAGGCTCGTGGTAAATATGAAGAAATGCGAGACATCCGTGAAGTGGGATATCGAAAGGATGGTAATCTGATTATGATGTCAGATTACCAAGTGGCAAAGCGAGAGTTTGACGATGTGGTCGCTGAGGCCAATCGGGTGTTGGCGGCGATCCATGAGGTGGGGTGTCGGGTTACCGACGTCGAAGTGGGGCTTATTGATTTTCCTGCGGTCATTGAGGGTCAAGACGTCTATCTATGCTGGCGCATAGATGAACCCGTCGTAGGATACTACCACGGGCTGGATGAAGGCTATGCGGGCAGGCGGCCGCTTCCGGATTGACACGGTTTTAGGGGTTAAGGCCGAGTACTGTCGCATGAGGTTTTAAGGCCTCGATAATAAAGACCACGTAATCTTCCAAGGTCACACCGAGACCGGCTACTCCCTCGTAGACATCTTGTCGGTTAACGCCTCGAGCAAAACCCTTATCCTTTAGCTTTTTTTTCACCGATGAGGCACTGACTTCGGACAAGCTTTTATTGGGTTTCACCAAGGTCACCGCGACAACAAATCCGGTCAACTCATCGGAGGCATAAATACCACGTTCCAAGAGCGAATCCCGAGAGAGGCCATTTTCTGTCACATGCGAACGGATAGCTCGGACAATGACGTCTGCAAACCCGTGCTCCAACAGAATTTTGCCTCCCTCGATCGTGTGTTGGCCGATCTCCGGAAATCGCTCATAATCGAAGTCATGCAGGAGTCCTACTAATCCAAACAACTCCGCATCCTCTGCGTGTTGATGAGCCAAGGCGCGCATTACGGCTTCCACCGCCAGACCGTGCTTAAGCAAAGACGGATTTTTGGTATATTCGCATAGGAGCGCCCACGCGATCTCGCGATCCGGCCAGGTCTTGATCATCAAAAAACCTCCTTCAGGATGCTATGCTGAGACATGTAGAAATTATAGCAAATTCGGACAAGGGTGTTTTGCTTTGACAGAGACTTGGTGATTTTTGTACACTTAGCCACGGTAGAATGAGACAGAAGAGTCGCGTAGCGACTATGAAGAAGGGGCAAAAAAGTTGTGTTAGATGACATCATCATCATCGGCGGCGGCCCAACAGGACTCTTTAGTTTGTACATCGCCGGCTTACATCGAATGAAAGCCACACTGATAGAAAAATTAGACCGCGTGGGTGGTCAACTCGAGCACTTATATCCCGAAAAACCGATCTATGACATCGGGGGCTTTCCCATGATTCGTGGACATGAATTGGTGGAACGACTACGCCAACAGGCCGGACAGTATCCGACTCGACAGATTACCGGGCAAGCCGTCACCGGCCTCGATCGAACCGCCCAAGGTTGGCGGGTGGTCACTGACAGCGCTTCCTACGACACTAGATGTGTCCTCATATGCGGGGGCATCGGGGACTTTCTTCCCCGAAAGTTTAACGAGCCCAGCATAGATCAATATGAAAAGCAGGGGCTTCACTATGTGGTGAATCGATTGGAAGACTTTCGCGACAAACGGGTACTCGTGATCGGTGGGGGAGACTCGGCGGCAGATTGGGCCATGGCGTTGGCTGATGTGGCTCAAGATCTTACGATGATCCATCGCCGGAACTCGTTTCAATGCCACGCCGACAGTCTAGATAAACTCCAAAATGCGGGCAACATTCATCTCGTACCGAATGCCGAACTGCAATCTATCGAAGGAGTCGGGAAAGTTAGTGCGGTATCCATCCGGCGAGATCGGAGCCATGTCGAAACGTGGCCGATGGATGAGGTTATTGTGGCCATTGGGTTAGTCCCGGGAACAGCTGCTTTTAAGTCTTGGGGACTTGCCATGGAGGGCCATGAACTCATCGTCTCCTCCACTATGGCAACCAGTTTGCCAGGGGTATTTGCGGCGGGTGACATCGTGACCTACCCTGGCAAAGTGAAACTGATAGCGGCTGGTTTTGGCGAAGCGGCAACAGCCGTAGAAGCCGCACGAGAGGTCATTAGGGCTGGTCTAGGATAGGTCGAACTGTTTTCTGTCTCTCAGCCAATTTTTGGGAGGAAATTTAAGCTACCTGCGATAAACCTGAGATGATGGAAAAAAATGGCATAATACGTGGGTGACGGCCGATGGACGAGCAGTTTGTTAGTATTGGCAAAGCCGCGAAGATGCTCGGAATGAGTATCGAAGGGCTCCGAAAATGGGAACGCGAAGGACGGTTAGTTCCTGTCCGTACGGTGACGAATCATCGCCGCTATCGCGTGGCGGATTTAAACGCCCTGATGCACGAGGACGGGCAGAATCCCGCGCTGGACACACGGTGTATCCTTTATGCCCGTGTCCCTACAAAAAAACAACAAGAGGCGGGGGACTTGGATCGTCAATTGGGCCGACTGATGGCATTCGCTACAGAGCAACGATGGATAGTCGTCGCCGCACTGACCGATGTCGCCAGTGGACTGAACGAAAAGCGTCGGGGCTTGCATCAATTGCTGGGCCTGGTCCGAGAACGTCAGGCGAGCTTAGTAGTGGTCGAATATCGGGACCGATTAGCGCGGTTCGGCTGGGGTTATCTCGAAACCTTGTTGCATGCCTTTGGCGTGCGCGTAGTCGTCATAGAGAATCCAGGGAAGGACGATCAACAAGAACTGGTCGAGGACTTGATCGACCTTGCCACTTCGTTCTCTGCGCGCATTTACGGCAAACGCGGGGGGGAAAAGATGGCCTCGACCGTTCGTCAAGCGCTGGACGCCCTAGCGCAAGAAGGAGCCTTGGAGTGAACGCTTGATCGGCCCGTTGGCCCACTTAGGGCCAAATATGCGATAGAGGATGCTCTTAAGACTTGTCTGTGTGACACCAAAACCAAGTTGCACCCTGTGAGAGGTTTAACGGACCATGTAAAGTTCGCCGGCCTTCGCGATGTCAAAGTCTCATGATTTCAAGAACGGATAGGGGCGGCCAATCCACTTGGTAAATCGGGATTGAGTGTTTGCATCCGGGGCCTCCGTTGATCCGAAATGCCACCAATCGGGCTCTGGATCTAAAACGTCAAGGTCCAGGGAGGTGAGAATACCCTGATGAAAGGCGTGAATCCGGAGGCGAGTGCCTAATTGGGTGGTGAAGAGAGGCCAATTATCTTGGCTCACCCGATATCCATTGGCTGCAATTAACACATCGTCGGGAGATAATCCGGCACGCTCTGCGGGGCTGTGGGCCAATACCGATTGAATGATGGGGGGCTCGGTTTTAGCGCGCAACACAATGCCGGTAGTTCCCATAGGCGGCGTTTCGGATGACTTTGTATCCCGGATTAGCCTTAGACCGACGTGGGCTAACGCCGATTCGTCGAACCATTGGGTGCCGCGAACGTAGCGATCCAGGATGGGCCTTAACGATTCGCCGCCTACTTCGACAATCGTGGCTTCGAAAGCTTCGGTGGGATATCCATGGTCTGCATAACGCCCCCATAAGAGACCCATCACCGTATCCAAACTCTTCTGCTGGTCTGTAGCTTCTCTAATGGCCAAGTCGATAAAGAGTCCCGCCAGTGCTCCTTTCTGGTAATAACTTACCGTAGAATTAGGGGTGTTGCTGTCGGAACGATAAAACTTGATCCAAGCATCGCGTGACGATGCTTCTAATGACACCGTGTGACGGGCCGGCAATGTAAAGAGCTTGGAGAGCGCATCGGCCCAACTGGTTAACGTGGCCTCGACGGGAAGGATGTTGCTTCGGGCCACAATGAGGGGTGCGTAGTAATCGGTGATGCCTTCCAGGGCCCATAATAGCGGAGTGTAGACCTCACTCTGATAATCGAAGGGACCAAGATTTAGAGGACGAAGCCGCTTAACGTTCCATAAATGAAAATACTCGTGTGCAAAGAGTCCTAAGAGACGGCGATATCCATCTGGGGTATGAGATTGGAAGCGCGGAATGTCTATGCTAGAAGAGTTTCGGTGCTCTAGTCCCCCACCACTGCTCTCGGTGACGTGTACAATGAATACATAGTAGGCGTATGGAAGTGCGTTATCAAAAATCGCCGCGGTGGTTTGAATAATCTTTTTAAGATCCGGGAGTAATCGCTCCGTATCGAGTTCTTCGGGTTTGCCAAACACGACCAAGTCATGCGGGATTCCGAGTGCCTCAAAAGTAATCCGTTGAAACGGGCCCACTTCCACCGGGGAATCGACCAAAGTGTCATAGTTCTCCGCGACGAAGCAATACCCCGCGGCTTTTTGGACTTGAGGTAATCCACAGGCTACGTCCCAACCGGGAGGGGGCACAATCTCCATGGTACAGGGCAGGCTTTGCCACTCTTGGCGGTATAAAAACAGGTTGGCACCATTGAAGTAGCCATGAAGAGCATCCAAATAGCTCGTCCGCACGGTGAGTTCGTAGGCATACACGGAGTAGGTGAGGATCAGTTCCCGGGTGCCCGGGGGGCAGTGGACCGACCAGGTGTCTTTGGTAAGTTTGGTGCAAATATATGCCTCAGCGTGCTGAGGCAAGTGGACCCTAACATCCCCTACATGTTTGGCGAATTCTCGGATGAGGTAGGAGCCCGGTGTCCATGCGGGTAACCGCATCACGAATTCGGGGGGGATCTCTCCTTTGAGGGAGAGAGTCACGTCGAAGTGATGAGTGGTCGGCTCGGGCATGGTGACGGTGTAATTGAGTGTGATGTTGGGCATGGTTAACAGCATCTCCTTAACGGGACCGCTACTTAATGGTACAATCTTCATATTCTCACGAAGTCCCACATCGCTAGACGATTCATCTAGGTGTCCCAGATCATGATACCCGAAAGGATTGAGGATATGGCAGTTAAGATTGCACGTGCCCATTTAGATCAGTTGAATCTTGCAACCGGCAAGAAAGCCCGTTTACATCGATTGCTTTACGGATCGGGTCCTGCTAATGGTACCCTCATGATTCTCCCCATCGATCAGGGGCTTGAGCATGGACCGCGCGACTTCTTGGAGGCACCTGACAGTGCCGACCCCACTTTTCAATTTCGCATTGCAGTGGAGGGACATTATTCGGCGATTGCTGTGCAGGTGGGTCTGGCTTTGAAGTATTTTCCAGAACACGCAGGTAAAATACCTTTGATTTTGAAACTCAATGGCAAAACCGAAATTCCGTCCGACGAGGCACCCCTATCCCCCCTTAATGCTACTGTAGAAGATGCCGTACGGCTCGGGGCAGATGCCGTCGGGTACACTCTTTATGTGGGTTCGGAACGCCAAGACGAGGACTTCGAACAGTTTCGGTCCGTTCGTGAAGAAGCCGATCGCTATGGAATGCCTATCGTCGTATGGTCCTATCCACGCGGTGCGGCCATTGAGGCTAAAGGTGGCAAAGATACCGTCTATGCCGTTGACTATGCAGCTCGCGTGGCCCAAGAACTTGGAGCCGATGTGATCAAAATCAATGTACCCAAAATCGACCCGGAGAAGTTGGCTAAAGCCCCAAAGGCCTATCGACGGGACTGGACGCTCGAGTCCGCACTGCAGCAGGTGGTGCATTCGGCCGGGAAGTCGTTGGTGATATTTGCTGGTGGTGATAAAGGGACCAAGGCCGCAAGCTTAGCTAAGGCCGAGGCTTGTATGAATGCGGGGGCGACGGGCCTTATCTTCGGGCGTAATGTCTGGCAACAATCGTATCGAGACGCCATGGAACTGACCCAAGAGATTCATCAGCTTGTAGCCAAATACCCCGGATAAGGGATTGTCACTATGCCCGACTCTGTCACGAGTTCGGGCTTTTTTGTTGTCGGTTGGGGGTAACCCCTCAAGAATTCTTGTGCACTAAAAAGTCTCGGGCCGGTCGCGCTAAAATAGTTCCATTCATAGACACAATATAGAGAGTGGGGCCAACGATGACCGGGCCAGCCCCGCTAAATCCGGTCGGGGTCGGGGCTCCCACTTGAGCTTTGGTTGCGGGTGTGAGACGGACCTGTCGCAAGATTTTTCCTGTTTTTTGGGAAAGGGTGTCTAACCGTCCGAGACTATCGCCTACCAGCAGTTGCCCCGCTATGGGAGCGGGATTGCCGCGCACCGCGGCACCAATTTTGGTGGTCCATACAATGTGACCGGTTCGAGGATCAACGGCGTAGATACTGTCGGTTACGGGACTCCCGACGTAGATCATGCCGTTAAAGACCGTGGGTTGACCGGTTTGCATTTCATCGAGGGCAGTGGTGCCTTGGCCCAAGTCAGTCTTCCAGAGAATTTTGCCATGCGAACTTGTGCCAAGCATGGTGGCGGTCATTGGGTTTCCCGAAGGTGTGAGATAACTGGTGTATTGCGCGACAATGCGTCCATCGGCCCAGGCCGGGGAACAGTCATCTAATCCACCGTCCGCGGGGATGGGGACGGACCATGCTACGCGATCGGTGGTTAGATTAATCGCATAGAGTGCATACGGAGACGCACCCCCGACGTAAAGACGAGAACCGATGACGAGGGGACTTGACATGCTAACATAGGAGCCTTTCAGGGAAATTTTCGTTAGCACCCGGCCACTTCGCCAATCGATCACGATAACCGCTCCGGCACCGGTGGCGGCATAGACTCGATTTCGAAATAAGGCAGGGGTTGGCATCACTTCTCCGTGGGTTGCCACGCGCCATAATATCGTGCCAGTTTTGGCGTTCAGGGCCATGACGCCACTCCATCCCGTACCGCGAACCCGTGACGAAAAGAAGGTCTTGTTTCCGACGCCTACGATGACGTGGTCACCAACGACCAAAGGAGTCGTCATCACTTGGTTGGGCACACGAACACGCCATAACTGATGGCCGTTAGAGACGGCCGCGACCTGGTTACCGTTAGTTCCCGCATAGACGATCCCGTTTACCACTGAGGCTGGGGATGCCATGCCAGCATGATCGATCAGGTGGGTCCAGGATTCAGTCTTGGCGGCAGCGCCCAGAAAAACTGGGTGGCGATGGGGATTATGCCCGTACTGATTCCAACTGTAGGGGCCAGACCCACGCGGCGACGAATGACGATGGAAGGTGAGTCCTAGGCCAAATCCAAGAACGATGGACAACCCACTTAAGCCAAGAACATAGGGATTCTTCATCGCCGTTTTTTGCCTCCTACCCCGCATGTTGTCATGGACCATAGGGTGCCCGAACAGGCGCAGGGTATGAACTAACTCTCGGTTTGGTTAAACCTGCCAACTTTGCCAGGAGGTTCGATGGGTGGTTGGTGTGGCACGGTAAGATCGGCGGCATAGTCTAGAGTACGGGAAGCTACTAAGAGACATAAAAGGGGTCGAGATCTGTGGCATATGAAGAGACGGACGCACCTAGCGAGGGTGTTCGCGGAGAGTGGTTCGAAAAACCCTCGCGCGAAATGGGATCCCAACGCTACCAACGATTTGTCGTTCAGACGCACCTTATCAGAGCCGGAGAACGGTTAGAACGTACGTTGCTTCCATATTTTGCCGAACGGCTGCGGTCCCAGGACATTATTGTGTTGGGAGAAAAAATTGTGGCGATAGCGGAGGGACGAGCCGTGTTGGTCAAAAGTATAAAACCCCGGCCGATCGCGAAGTTTCTATCCCGCCATGTGCGTCAATTGGGATACGGCATGGGGCTACGGCGTGAGGAGACCATGGAGATGGCCATCCGAGAGGTGGGGCTACGCCGCATTCTCATTGCGGCCGTTGCGGGTGCGGCGGATCGGGTGCTGGGTCGTTCGGGAGATTTTTATCGGGTGGCTGGCCGCCGAGTGGCGGCGATTGATGGACCCGGGCCGACCACCATTCCGCCATTTAATCAATATATTGTATTGGCTCCCAAAAAACCGCAAAATATCGTGGATGGGCTAAGTAAGCGCCTGGGGGTAGAGGTCGCTGTGGTCGATGTGAATGATGTGGGTAGTGAGGTGCTGGCATGCTCTTCAGGACTCCAAAAGGAAGTCATCGAAGAGTTATTGCGAGATAATCCCATGGGTCAAGGAGCACAACGCACACCCGTGGGAATCTTGAGGCCGATTGCGATAACGCGATCGGGAAAACCTTGGCCCGATGTACTTCCTCTGTCACAGTTGGGGGGGTATATGACTCCGGTACCCGGTTTTGGCGATGGAGATTTCGTTTGGTCAGGAGACGAAGTGGCCCCTACCAACAACATAAGCCACAATCCGTCTTCGAAGAAGAGACATGGGAAAGTGGATCCTCCTCGGCTATAATAGAGCAGAGTTGACGAAGCGATGGTCGTGATAGGTTTGCGACATCGAGAGGAAGAGAGACTATTCGAGGGTGGTGAGCACTACCGATGGAAATCTTCAAGGAGATGGAAAAGCGCGGACACGAGCAGGTGATTTTTAACTTTGATAAGGCGAGCGGCTTGAAGGCCATCATTGCCATACACGACACCACGTTGGGCCCGGCATTAGGTGGGTGCCGCATGTTGCCTTATGCTTCTGAAGACGCCGCACTCGACGATGTGTTGCGTCTTTCAGAGGGCATGACCTATAAGGCGGCAGTAGCTGGACTAGATTTCGGTGGCGGTAAAACCGTGATTATCGGTGATCCTGCGACCGAAAAAACCGAAGCCTTGTTTCGCGCTCTAGGACGATTCATTGAAACCCTCAAAGGACGCTACTCAACCGGTGAGGACGTGGGGACTACCGGGGATGACTTTGTCTATTCACTTCGCGAAACGCAGCATTTGGTAGGACTCCCTAAGGCTTATGGTGGTGCGGGAGATACCGGAGACATTACCGCGGAAGGTGTGATGAACGCCATTCACGCAGCCCTAACCTATCGTTTTGAAAGTCCCAGTCTTGAGGGCCGTACGATTGCCATTCAAGGGCTCGGCAAGGTTGGTTACCATCTGGCTAAACGTGCGGTGACAGAAGGGGCCCATGTTATTGCTGCAGATATTAATCCTCAATTAGTAGGTAAAGTGGTGTCAGAACTCGGCATCGAGCCCGCCGATCCTTGGGGTATTGTAGAGACGTCATGTGATGTGTTGTCGCCGTGTGCGTTGGGTAATGTGATCAATGAAGAGACCATTGAGCGGCTTCAGTGCAAAATCGTGGCGGGATCCGCTAACAACCAATTGAAAGATCGGTCATTCGGGGATCGGTTGAAGGAACGCGGAATTACATATGCCCCAGACTTTATTGCCAACGCTGGTGGCCTCATACAAGTGGCCGATGAACTGCATGATTATCGTGTCGAGCGTGTCCGTCATCAAGTGGACAATATTTACGACCTGATGCTGGCTATTTTCCAAGAAGCAGAACGAGATAATCTGTCGACGGTCACGGTTGCCATGAAGACGGTGGAAGAACGTCTATCGCTCTATCATGCCATCCACCGCATCTACACACGCTCTTCATCCTGAGACTCGTGGATCAAGGTGAGGGCCATGGTTTCTACGGCGTGTTGCTGACGCGGGGTCAGGCGTTTCCACCACTGGGGTGCCGAATCTCCCGTCGACGCCGGGATTTGATGAGGGCCCCAGGCATTGATGATATCATCGAGAGATGAAGGGAGTGTTTGTCGGGATGTGGGAACCGACAGGGGATGCCAGCGATCTCTTAAAAACCCATAAAGGGCAACGAAACCGTAGACCTGAATCCGAGCCTCTAAAGAGGGCTCTTGCTGATACAAACGGACCAACCATGTCGGTTCCCCGAAGAGAGTTTTTGTCAACGTGTAACGATGGATGACGTCGGCGATCGCGATCCATTGATTGGCCAAATCGAGCCAGCCCGATAAGTCCTGAAGACTAGGCCAATTGGGATAGGGAATTTCCACGTCGGTCAGAAGTGCCAACTCGAAGACGGGCCAGTCAAATATATGGGATAACATGATGACTTCACGAGGTCTCGGATATCGGTAGCCATCTTCCATGTAGCCGATATAATAATCTTGTACCGCTAATCGGCGGGCCAATTGGTGGCGTGTCATCTGATGAGATTCACGAAGATAGCGGATCACCGGAGCGTATTGAGGAGTCTTTCGTGCCAAGCGGAACACCTCCATAAGCATTATAATGCTGCTATGAACGATAAGCGATGAGAAAGGAGTATGGCATGGCAACCGAACAAAAACTGGATGCGAAAGATACCAAGACGGCCAGCGGAGACCCCTATCGGGGGAACCGTGACTTTCGTACCATCTCAGGGATCCCGATCAAAGAAGTGTATACGGCCCAAGATGTGGGCGACCCCCAACAACTTGGTGAAGCCGGACGCTATCCGTTTACCCGAGGGATTCATCCCAATATGTATCGTGGACGCGTATGGACGATGCGTCAATTTGCGGGTTTTGGTACCGCCACCGAAACCAATCAACGTTTTCGGTATTTATTAGACCAAGGTCAGACGGGGCTCTCTGTAGCGTTTGATATGCCTACGTTGATGGGCTATGACTCGGACGATGCCCATAGCCTTGGAGAGGTCGGACGAGAGGGCGTCGCGATTGACACCGTGGGCGATATGCAACGCCTCTTCGATCAGATTCCCCTGGACCAGGTGTCCACCTCGATGACCATTAATGGACCGGCTCCGATCATTTGGGCCATGTACCTGGTGGCAGCGGAACGCCAAGGGGTATCCTGGGATCGACTACGGGGAACTTTGCAAGCAGATATCTTAAAAGAATACATCGCGCAAAAAGAATGGCTTTTTCCCCCCCGTCCGTCGATGCGGGTGATGACGGACATGATGGCTTTCGCCACTCATGAGGTAAAACAGTGGAACTCGGTGAGTATTAGTGGTTACCACATACGGGAAGCTGGCTCGACTGCGGCCCAAGAATTGGCCTTCACGTTGGCCGACGGCTTTGCGTATGTGGAGGCCGGCATTAAAGCGGGTCTCGACGTCGACGCATTTGCACCCCGGTTATCTTTCTTTTTCAATTCGCATATTGATTTCTTTGAAGAAATTGCGAAGTTTAGGGCCGCACGAAGAATTTGGGCACGACACATGAAAGAAAAATATGGGGCTAAAAATCCTCGGTCCTGGACGATGCGGTTTCACACCCAAACCGCGGGATGTTCGCTGACGGCTCAGCAGCCAGAAAACAATATTGTGCGCACGGCGTTTGAGGCACTGGCCGCGGTGATGGGAGGAACGCAGTCGTTGCACACCAACTCGATGGATGAGGTGCTCTCGCTCCCTACCGAGAAGTCGGTCAAAATTGCGCTCCGAACGCAGCAGGTCATTGCGTACGAAACCGGCGTGGCGAATACGGTAGATCCCTTGGCCGGATCCTATTTTGTTGAATCGCTCACGGATCGCTTAGAAGCCGACGCTGAAGCATATTTTTCCCGCATCGAAGAAATTGGCGGCGTGCTTGAGGGCGTAGAAAATGGTTTCTTTCAACGGGAAATTGCGGAAGCCTCATATCGGTATCAAAAAGAATTGGAGAATCACGAACAGATTATGGTTGGTGTCAATGCGTTTACCGAAGAGGAAACGGAGCGTCTTCCCATTTTGAAAATTGACCCTCGGGTGGAACCGTCTCAGATCGAAGAGGTGGTGCACTGGCGCCAACATCGTGATGCGACACGCGTGATCCGAGCGCTTCACAAATTGACCGAGGCCTGTCAAAAACCTGACGCTCCGCTGATGCCTCACATCGTCGAAGCGGTTAGGGCAGGGGCCACGGAAGGGGAAATTGTGCAATCGATGAAAGAAGTGTTTGGTGGATGGCGTGAGCGTCCGGTATTCTAACGGGAGCGTGACGAGGCGTACGATTGGGAACCGTCCCCATTATATTGAATCTGATGTTGCATCCTAGGGATGATGTTGCTTTAACGCATCATCCCTAGGATGCAGGAAGGCTTCGGCCTTTCATGGGATTCATGGCCGGGCTCGTGCTTAAACCACTGACTTGCTTCGTCGCTAGACCTCATAGGCCACGGCCATGATGTAACGTCATGGCTCTTTTCTTTTATCGTTCCTGCCGTGATACCCGCACGTAGTCTGAGAGAACGGAACCAGGAAGGAGATTCGTGGTGTCAAACCTGGAATCGGGACGAATCCGCCAATGGTTTCGTCAGATCGTCTCAAGACTGCGTCTGTGGATGATACGCCTCTTGAGTCGTTACGGTGGGCGTCTAATCATAGCACGTGTGATGTGGTGGACCCAGTCGAAGTTTTTAGTGGCCATTGTGGCGGTAGTGTTCTGGGGTGATCGGGTGTTGTTATTGGAACATAGCTACCGACCCCGTTATCCATGGGGACTCCCCACAGGATGGATCCGCTATGGAGAATCCCTTGAGGCTGCCGTACGCCGCGAGCTAAGGGAAGAGTGTGAACTTCAAGTCGGGGCGCTGCGGTGGATTGATAGTGGATTTCCGGCTCGACGTCATTTGGAATGCATCTTTTGGGCTGAGGTAGTGGAAACCTTCCAGAGGAGAGAGTCCAGCCCTTCCGTCGATGGAGAAATTATTTCTTGGGACTGGTTTCGGTGGGAAAACGACCTACCGGAACGACTACTGCCAGCTCAAAGGCCCCTAATCGAAAGAGCAGTAGGTGAGCGGTATCGCTTTTATGCCATGCAAAAGACTCTAAAACGAGACGATGACAACACTGCCGGAAATACGTAAAGGCGGTGCCAGAGACGAATGTCAGGCGCTTCGGGTGTTCATGAAATCTTCGGGTCGCTCATACCGTGGGTATGAGGGCTTTTTCGTTATGGGCCCAGGGCATTGCGGAAAAGCAAAATACATCTGAACGAGGAGGGTTACCATGACGACAATCGAGGCGGCGGGACGAAGTCGGGTTGCCATCGTCACCGGAGGGAGTCGAGGAATTGGCAGAGCGGTGGCAGATCTCTTGATTCGACAAGGAGTCAATGTTCTTGCCATCGCGCAGCACACCTCGCTTAGGGCGACCGTTGATCAACTGAATGCCGTTGGTCCCGGGATCGCGGCGGCGAGCCTTATTCGTATTGATGGGAGCGAGGCTGTGGCGGAACGGGTTGTGGCCGAAGCCATGAGCCATTTTGGCCGTCTCGACTATGTGGTGAACGCGGCGGGAGGGGCTCGCGTGACCACCGCCATGAGTGCATCATGGCAAGAGTGGCATGAGGATTTTGATGTAAAATTTTGGGGATACCTCGCACTGATTCGAGCCGCTATTCCTGCCTTGAAAGCGAGCGGCGGCGGGGTGGTGATAAATTTGGTGGGGGTGGCGGGTAAGGACCCCAACCCCAACTTGGCTATCGCGAGTGCAGTGAATGGTGCCCTAAGAGCCGTGACGAAAAGCCTGTCTGATGAGCTTGCACCGTTCCGCATCCGATTGGTGAATGTCAATCCTGGTGCCACGGAAACCGACTTGTTGCAGCATATGGCCGTCGGATATGCCGCCATGCGGAACATCTCAGTAGACATGGTGCTAGCGGAAATGAGACAAAAGGCTCCACTGGGTCGACTGCCTAATGCCGAAGACGTGGCAAATGTGATAGGTTTCTTATTATCGGATCAGGCGGCTTTGATTACGGGCACCAGCGTGGATATTGACGGAGGTGTCCATAGAGGTTTGGCCTAAATCGTCCGATGGGGAGGCCCATAGGTTTGGGATACACATATTGGACCCACTTTGCTTGGCATGGTCCCGAGGACAGTGTGCTGGTGACCGATGAGGATGAAATTGTAGAAATCGGAACGGCGTCCCTCTTGGCTCATCGAGGATCGCGCGATCGGCTGGCGGATTGTGAAGGGGCATTCTTGACCCCGGGTCTATGGGATAGTCACGTGCATCTCTTGGCCTATGGGAAAAGTTTTCGAGAGCTCTACCTCGATGCCGATTTGACCTACGACGAGGTGCTGGCCAGAGTCCGGCATTTGGCACATACGATGGATACCCGAGAGGCTCTCATCTGGGGGGCTGGTTGGAGCGACAGTCAATGGGGTATCGCACCGAAAGCCGCTGATCTGAGTCGAGTAGCAGAGGGACATCCGGTGGCATTGATCAGTCATGATCATCACTCGGTCTGGTTGAGCCAGGAAGCCATGGCGACTATCGGACTCGAACGACATACCCCACCGGTTCCCGGCGGCGTCATTGAACGAGACATCCATGGGGTCCCCACTGGAGTGGTGCGAGAAAACCAGGTGACTTGGGTGTACACCCGCCTCACATCACAATCGCCCGACGACGACATTCGCGACCTGAAGCGGGGCCTGCAAGAGATGGCGCGACATGGCATTGTCGGGGTGACCAGTATGGAGTCACGCGAAGGATTTATCGCGTTGCAAAGAATTATGGGAGAGTCTTACGAGACGCCGATCCGAGTGGATGTCATGCTCCCTAAAGATCAGTTGACCGCATTGGCCGAACTGGGTGTGATGTCAAGATTTGGTCATTCGTCGTTTCGTATTCAAGGAGTTAAATTGTTCATAGATGGGGCGCTTGGTTCCCGCACCGCGTGGATGAAGAATCCCTATGAAGGCGAGCCAGAGAATTGCGGGGTGTTATCTCTGGAACCGGACCTAGTTCGGTCAATAGTGGAGACAGCCGATAAGGCAGGGCTTGCAGTGGCCATGCATGCGATTGGAGACCGTGCGGTTCAAATCGCGGTCAAGGTGCTGCGAGATTTCGACCGACCTCGAGGGGTCGCTCATCGGATCGAACATGCACAGCTAATGGATGACACGGAGATTCCTTGGTTGACATCTCGTTTTGCCTTGTCTGTGCAACCCGTGCATATGGTCGATGACTATACGATTGCGCGCCGGCACTGGGGCGAACGTAGCCTAAGGGCCTATCGCTTTCAGTCTTTTTGGCAGCAGGGGGGGCTGGTGCTTCTCGGGTCGGATGCTCCGGTGGCCACGCCGGATCCACGTTGGGGCTTGTGGATGGCGGTTCACCGTGCTCCTTTCGATCGTCCACGAGAGGTCTGGAACCTCCAAGAAGCTTTGACACCCCGGCAAGCGTTAGATGGGTATACTAGGGTTCCCGCTATCGCCAATGCACGTCGCAGTGGTGTACTGGCGCCAGGATTTCAAGCAGACTTCACCTTTTGGGCCTCGAATCCCGAACGGGCTTTAGCCGAAGGTAACTGGGACGCGTTACGTGTCGTAGGGACGGTCGTGCAAGGTCGACAAGTTTGGTGGAACGGTCGCTAGATTCGACACTTTTTTGTCGTCATTTGTGGATATGTTGGGGATAAAGATGTTTAAAAACTGTGAGTTTCCTGTGAATAATGGCAGGAACGATCCCGATAAAACGCGAAAGTCTACCACATAGATCATGATCATATATTCGGACATGAGATTGGGGGACGACTGTAGTGGACGACCGCTGTAATTTTTGTGGCTCGGAGGACGTGGTAATCACGGGGCCCTTAACCATCGAAGGGACTAGGGCCGCGGTCACGGTGTTGAATGGGCGTCAGTGCACACTCTGCGGGAACTTACAAGTGACAATCCCGCAGGCGGTACTTGTGAGACTTTACCCGCCAGGGGTACGTCATCTAACCCCGGCTCGTCGCGAGCGCTTGACCATGAGGAAAAAATTGAGAAGACGGCAAACGGCTCGTGTGTAACGACAGCACCCTTAGTGGGCTAATCTTTGGCTATAAGGTTTGATGTGTCCCGGGCCAACTCGTTCCGTAGTTACCATTCGCGGACAAAATTTGACCGCTGTGTCCCGGAACAAATGCGAGGGTCTGTCGACTATCTGAGATATGGTGCGTTAAGGCCTAATCGATTTATGTCCATGTGTTTTCTGACCTGCCAGGGATTCACCATCGCCCCTACCGCCATTTGGATCTGGCTATCGATGGCACTGTAGGTAGTGTCTATCGCATTGGTTGATGGTAGTCAGGAAGGGCATGCAACCGCATTACTGCCTACTCAAGATCGATTGCGGAAAATCTGGACTGGGTACGTTTGTCACATTATGGCTCTTGACTCATCAGTCTATGTGAGTACCCTCGCCAACCAAGGCTGGCGGTTGCTGATAAACGTCACTGATCCCCTGAACATGCCGCACGAAACTGCTCGGGGTCGGTAATGTTCGGATGCAACCAAGAGTGACTCTGATGCGGACTTTAAATCGACCTCCTTTTTAAAAGACTGGTTTTTTGTGTCTTCCGCGCTAGGGAACGCCATAATTTCCGAAAAACGCCATAGACTCTCGCGATCAAACCATGGCTGGTCGGTACAACGCTCAGCCAATCCACCCGCATTTCGCAAAGACGGGTCTTGGGGCGGCATCTGCCATTCACCTCGATCGATTGAGGGGCTCTGAGTACGGTGATTATCCCGGCGACAACTCGGTCCGGTGCCAGATCTTGAAGTGAGTTAGATCCGAGACTAATGCTGTAGCGTTTCGTTCCGTTCCGGTTGAGGCCAAAGCTTGGTGGATCTCTCACAGAAGCCGAATCCTGGTTTTTCTTTGTATGCTGACGAGCATAGTCTGTTACACTGAGGGAGAATTGGGTATGGCCTTCGAGCCCGATGCCGACACCGTTATGGAGGGTAATCTTGAGCACAACGCAGTGGGTAGAGAGCTTACAAAGCCAGAACTATCTCATCGATACCGATTTAGCTGTGATGGTCGGTCTGGCGGTCGACCTAAATCGGCCGCTCTTGGTGGAAGGGCCAGCCGGAAGCGGTAAGACCGAGTTGGCCTATGCGGTGGCTGGTGTTTTGGGTCGTGAACTCCTCCGGCTATCTTGCTATGAAGGCCTTGACGCGTCGCAAGCACTCTATGATTGGAATTATCAGCGCCAGCTTCTGGCGCTGCATCAAAACGCCGAGGTCAACCCTTTTAGCGCAGAATTTTTGGTCGAGCGCCCTTTGTTGCGCGCCTTACATAGCCAGGGGGCCGTGCTTTTGATCGACGAAGTGGATCGGAGTGACGAAGGATTTGAGGCCCTCCTCCTCGAGTATCTAGCAGATCAGCAGATCAGCATTCCGGAATGGGGGACGGTTAAGGCCAGGGCGCCTCTGGTCACGGTCTTGACCTCAAATCGCACCCGCCCTCTCAGCGATGCATTACGCCGCCGCTGTTTATATGCGTATTTAGACTGGCCCAACCCAGAACGGGAGACCGATATTGTCGCACTTCATGCGCCGAGACTTAAGAAAGACACGTTGCACAGATTAGTGGGCGCAGTAGCGTGCTTACGGTCATGGCAACTGGTTAAACCACCCGGTTTGGCAGAAACCATCGATTGGGGCAGGACCCAGGAAGTGATGGGTTCTCCCGGATTTTCACGTGACTGGGTGAGCCAAACATTAGGGTGCGTGGTTAAAGATGCCATTGATCTGGATACCGTGCGCAACCGCCTAGATGAATTACTTTTGGGATGACAGCGCGATATGACTGCGGAGAGGGGCTCTCCGCTCCCCAAAGCTTCCCCGCAAAAGGGTTCCCAATCCGTTCTAGATGATCAGGGTAATGGGGCCGATACGCCAGAGCGCATCGGACGGCGAGCATCGCTGGCAACGGTTGGTCGAGCCCAGGCTCAGGGATGGCCTGTCAGGATCCCCGCCTGGGCTCACGGCATCGGCAGACCTGAAGATCCGTTAAGGCGTAGTCGCATTCCCGTATTGAAGGCAGGACGCCATAGCCTCGATTGGCCCAAGACCCGAAGCAGCTGGGCCAGACACGGCGAGCCCTGGTGGCCCCTCTATTGGCGTCCTTACTTTCGACGTCCAGGTCGTGTGGTCGTATTGTGGGACGTCTCGGGGTCAATGGCGACCTACGTGCCTCTTTATTTACCATGGCTCTATCGATGGGCCCAGAGCCCCGATGTGGGCATCTTCGCCTTTGGTACCAGGATCGCCGAGGTGACCGGTCGATTCCAAGACCGACCGTTTGCGGAGGTGGCAGGGGCATTGGCTTCGGTTGATGTGTTTGGGGCAGGCACTGCGATTGGTGAAGCCGTTGCCATGTGGCAACATCAGTGGGGCCCTCGATGGCTTTCGGCCAGTACCTCGGTGCTAATTGTTTCCGACGGTTGGGATGTAGGTGCCCCCGAACTCTTGGCCGCCTCGTTGTCTCGACTGCGACCGCGGGTCTACCACTTGGCGTGGATTCACCCGCTTATGGCGACTCCGGGATTTGAACCAAAGACGCGTGCGTTAAGAGTGGCGACCCGATTCATCGATAAGATGGTCCCCGGGGGTACGCCTCAAGCACTACTTGAGCTTTCGCAAAGACTACGCTAGCCTGGATCCGTGGTAAACGTTTGGAAAGGAGAATGGTATGAAACCCGGAGCGTTTGAATATCGTAAGGCCACGAGCGTCAAGGACGTCGTGACCTGGCTGCATGGAGATTCGACCAGTAAAATCTTAGCAGGGGGCCAAAGCTTGGTGCCGGTGATGAATTTCCGGCTCGCGCACCCCTCTCTATTGGTGGACATCAATGAGATTACGTCTCTTCGTCAAATCACCTGTGATGCCGATCACATCACCATTGGAGCCATGGTCCACCATCAAGAGATGGTGGAAAACCGAGAGGTTCGGCAATATTTTCCGTTATTGTCGGTGGCGGCACGACATATTGGACATTGGGCGGTACGAAACCGGGGCACCGTGGGCGGGAGCCTCGCGCATGCCGATCCGGCCTCCGAGTGGCCGGCGGTCATGGTAGCCCTACAGGCACAGATCGGCGTGGAAGGAATCGACGGATCCCGAGTCATATCCGCCGCGGATCTTTTTTTGGGATACTACACCACAGAGCTGGCCGCCGACGAAATGATGACAACGATACACATCTCTCACCCCAATCACCCGTTGGGCTTTGCTGAAGTGGCGCGCCGACCCGGAGATTTTGCTTTAGCGGGGGCCATCGTCGAAGACTTCGGTGACGCTCACGGTTCTGTGACCTGGTTTGGCGTGGCGGGAAAGCCTGAACGTGTCAAGGTGTCCTTACCAAAAGAGGCAGCCCTTCGAGCGCAAAGTTTTCAAACCGCTCTCCAAACCCTTACGCAACTTGATGAAGATCGGCATCGGCAACAACTCGCCATCACCGTCGCGGAACGCGCTTTTCAACATAGCCACCTTAACGGGCAAGAATATTTTACATTCGAGGGAGGACAAGTCTAGGATGGCGACCAAAACCTCTGTTCGTTTAACCATCAATCACGAATCCTACGACGTAGAAGTCGAGCCGCGCTGGCTGCTTTCGGATGTTATTCGTCACCAACTGGGCCTAACCGGTACCCACGTCGGTTGTGAACAAGGCGTATGCGGTGCCTGTACCATTTTGGTTGACGGGAAACCAGAGCGAAGCTGTTTAATGTTTGCTGTGCAGGCCGAGGGCTTGGACATTATTACGGTGGAGGGCCTAAGTCCCGATGTCAAACGACTTACCCCACTACAAGAATCGTTTCGGGATCATCACGCACTGCAGTGCGGTTATTGCACATCGGGGATGTTGTTGACCGCCACGGCCTTGCTCGAAAAGGATCCGCATCCCAGTGAAACGACCATCAGAGAGGCGCTATCGGGTAACGTGTGTCGCTGCACCGGATATCAGTTTATCGTGGACGCCATTTTAGCCGTAGCCAATGGGCCTAAGGAGGTGCAGGAATGACGGAACAAGCCATGCGACCCCAGTTTATGGGCGCTCGGGTAAAGCGTGTGGAGGATCCTCGCTTACTAACTGGACAGGCCCGATACGTTGACGATATTGAAGTGCCAGGAATGCTTGAGGTGGCGTTTGTGCGTTCGACACATGCCGCGGCTAAAATTCTCAGCATCGACCTAGAAGCAGCTCGTCGTGCACCCGGGGTGCGTGCGGTGTGGACCTTTGACGACTGTCCCGTGATACTGTGGCAAAAGGATACGTATGAGGTGGGGCAACCGGTCTTGGCCCATGATGAAGTCCGTTATGTGGGGGAGCCGATCGTCGCGATTATTGCAGAGGACCGCTATCTTGCGGAAGATGCGGTAGATTTGGTGACGATTCGCTACGAGACCCGGACGCCCGTCCTTGACATGGTCAAGGCGATTGACGAGTTACCCGGTCGGGTGCATCCCGACGCCAAAAACGTCTTCTTCCATAAGACGTATGCGTCCAAGGGCTTCGACGAAGCATTTAACGCGGCGGAACATCATCTTTCTGAGACGTTTCGAACCACGCGCCAAACGGCGGTGAGTATCGAGGCACGTGCTACCGCGGCGATGCTAGATCCGGCATCAGGGCGTATCACCATTTACGCATCGACCCAGTCTCCGCATCGGGTTCGAAGTGACATGTCGGAGCTCTTAGGATGGGATGAGAACCAGATTCGGGTCATTGTTCCGGAAGTTGGCGGTGGATTTGGCATGAAGGCCAATACCTATCCCGAGGACGTGGTCGTGGTAACGGCGGCCCAAAAACTGCGGAAACCGGTTAAGTGGGTATCGGATCGTACTGAATCCTTGCTGTCGGATGTCCACGCCCGTGATGACATTCATGAAGCCGAAGTAGCGTTTAATTCCGATGGCAAGATTGTCGCATTTCGCGATCATCTTATGGCGGATGGCGGGGCCTATCCGGCTTACCCGTTTTCGGGCGCGGTCGGCGAGACCTCCTTGGCCTCTCGGGTATTGACAGGGCCCTATGATATTCCCTACATCGCGACGACTATTGACTGCACCTACTCCAACAAGACACCGCTGGGCGCGTATCGGGGTGTCTGGGGACCAATTGCCTCGTTTGTGCAAGAAGGCCTCGTCGATCGGGTGGCCCGTGCATTAGGTAAGGATCCGGCTGAAATTCGACGGATTAACATGATTCGGCCCGATCAGTTTCCCTATCGAAATTCGGCGGGCATGGTCTATGACCCGGGATCGTATGGCGAATCGATGGAAGAGGCTTTAAAACTCATTGACTATCCTGCATTTCGACACCGCCAAGAAAAATTGCGGCACGAGGGAAGGTATGTGGGGATCGGCATCTCGGTCTTTGTAGAACCCACCGCGATGGCGTCTTCAGAAGCCGGATCTGTGGGCTATGAGTCAGTCTTCTTACGCATTGAACCGACGGGGAAGGTGACCGCCGCGATCGGACTCGGGCCGACCGGACAAGGTCATGAGACCACGATGGCCCAACTCATTGCGGATCAGGTCGGGGTGAATTTCGAGGATGTGGTGATCTTACATGGGGATACCGATAGTGCACCGTTTGGTGGGGGAACGGGCGGAAGTCGTTCGGGACCTATTGGAGGCGGCGCGGCACTCGTCGCTGGTCGCGAGATGCGCCAGCGACTGATTAAATTAGC
>JAJYPK010000168.1 GCA_021795465.1 Bacillota bacterium | reverse complement strand
CTTTCATGAACAATGCTTGGAAGATTAGCCAGCCGACAAGAAAGCCTGCCAGGTATTCCACCGTCAAATTGAGGATCATCGAAGTGCCGATTAAGGGGATGAAGCCGACAAATGACGCGGCACCAACGATCCCGATACTATCCCCCGCTACGCAATGGAAGGTGGATCCTACCACTTGTTTCCATAAAGGGGCAATATATTCGGCGTGGGTATGGGGTAACGGCTCCCGAACAGTGAGAACATAGATTATTGCGCCTAAAGGACCCATTGCCGCCGCAATTAACAGGAATCCAACGTGCATCGTGGTATCAATGGGTGCCTGGTGCCAGTCCGCTATCAAAAATATTACAGACATGGCCGATAAAATCCACCACAATTCAGGGGCTGTCATGGGATTCCCCCTCATTTTGCTTTCGCCTTGTGTGACGTCTTGCTAGTATGTGTTACCGGGGTCGTTCCATACGCTTTAAAGGAATCGTGAGAGGACCATCAACAACTGGATGGTCCTCTCATGACTCCATTTTAGGGCTTAGGATTAGGCTACTTCGTAACCAGCAGCTTTGACTGCGCCTTTCAAGTGCTCGATGGATGTTGCCGATGGATCGAATGTCACCTGCGCTCGCTCATCAGCCAGGGTTACCTTGGCTACCTTGACTCCCTCTACGTCCTTTAAAGCTTGCGTGACGCTCTGCACGCAATTGTCGCAGGTCATGCCTTTTACGGTAAATTCGGTTCGTTCCATTGCTATAACCTCCTGGTGGAATATTTTAGGACCAATGAGTTGGTGACCACAGTGACCGAACTGAAAGCCATGGCAGCACCCGCAATCATGGGTGACAGAACTCCAAAGGCGGCCAGCGGAATCATCAACACATTATAAAACAGCGCCCAAAAGAGGTTCTGCCTAATCTTTCCGATAGTTTTGGTACCTATCGTCAAGGCTTGGAGTACCGCACCCACTTCTGAACGCATCAAAGTCACTTCCGCGGTTTCGGTCGCCACGTCGCTCCCGCTTGCGATGGCCATTCCGACATAAGCCCGCGCTAACGCGGGCGCGTCGTTAATGCCATCACCAACCATGGCAGCGTAGTGACCAGATTTCTCGGCTTCTTCAATGAATCTTGCCTTGTCTCGCGGAGATAAACCGGCACGAACTTCCGTGATGCCGACCTCTTTGGCAATATGCTCGGCCGTGTCCTTTCGATCGCCGGTCAGCATCATCGTGCGAATACCGCGGTTAGATAGGGCGTGGATAGTCGTCGCGGCATCGGGGCGCACCCGGTCAGCGATCACCACGGCCCCTAACACGGCCTCGTTCTCCGCCAACCACACCACGGTCCGCCCTCGTGCGGACTCTGCTTCTAGTTGGCTTATCATGGCTGCTGGTGGCACGGAACCGTATGCTTCAAGAAGCGTTAAATTGCCCAATAGGACCGTCTGTCCGTTGATAAAACCGACCATCCCCTGCCCTTCTTCCGTGTAGACATCCTCTACGGGAATATGGTCAATTTTTTCAGAAGCCCGCAATATCGCTTGAGCCAGGGGATGACCTGAACTTTCCTCCAGCGATGCGGCGAGTCCCAGGATCCGGGATTCGTCGACGTTTTGCATGCAGATGACGCGTTGAACCTCCGGGTGTCCTTCGGTAATCGTCCCCGTTTTATCTAAGGCAACCAAATCCACGCGGGCAATGCGCTCCAGCGCTTCACCATTGCGGAACAGTACACCGACTCGGGCTCCGATACCACTACCGACCATGACTGCGGTTGGGGTCGCCAGTCCCAAGGAGCACGGGCATGCCACTACCAATACGGCGACGGCCCTAAGTAAAGCAATACGGTAGTCCCCGGTCCAAATCCCGCTGGCGACAAAGGTGACCAATGCGATGCCAATAACAACGGGGACAAACACGTTCGCCAGTCGGTCGGCAAATTGTTGGATGGGTGCTTTAGCCGATTGGGCCTCTTCTACGGCGTCAACGATATGGGCCAGGACGGTATCACGACCGACACGCGTTGCCTGAATCCTAAATGCCCGTTCGCCACGATGAACGGTACCAGCGGATACCGGATCCGCTTCCTCCTTGCGTTGCGGGTTCGGCTCCCCGGTGAGCATAGACTCGTCCACTAAGCCGAATCCGCTCACAACCGCGCCATCGACGGGGATACGGTCTCCGGGCCTTATCTCAATTTGTTGTCCTGCGGTCACCGATTCTACCGCAATTTCGGTCACCTGGCCTGATGGATCGACGACCCGAGTCGTTTTGGGACGCAAGGCGAGTAACTCCTGAATGGCCTCCGATGTCTTACCTTTTGCCAGTGCCTCTAAGTATTTTCCGATCAAAATAAGCGTAATGACGGTGGCAGAGGTGTCAAAATAGAGTGGTGCATGGGCGAAGAGTCCGTACACGGACACGGTCCACGCCGCTAATGTTCCGCAAGCCACCAGAACGTCCATATTGGCGTTCCCATGTCGAACATTGAGCCAAGCCCTTCGTGTGAAGGAATAGCCAGGACCCCACTGAACAACGGTCGCCGACACGAATTGCATCCAGGGATTGGTGAGCCATAAAGGGCCCACACCGAGAAACATCCGGACCATTGCAGCCCATAAAGGGAGGGTGAAGAGTAACGATATTCCTAATCGAAGCCGTGCGGCGCGGGCTTCTTGCAAGCGGGCATCTATCGCCACCGTTTCGTCCAACACCGTTGCCGTTAACCCAGCGTTACGTAAGGCGCTAAGAATTTCGGCATCGTCTCCTTGGCCACGAATTCGTTCGACAGTTAAAGTACTTTTGGCCGGATTACTATGAATTCTTACAACGCCATCGAGCGGTCTAAGAGCCTCTTCGGCACGGGTTTGAACCGGAGACTCTTCGAGTCCCGGCACCGAGACCACGCGACTTTGTAGGCGCACTTGATATCCGGCTTGTGCCACGGCCCGGACGAAGTCGGGGGTGCCAACGGTGGACGGATCAAAAGATATCCGCGCTTTTTCCAATGCTAAGTTTACGTCGGCGTTGTTGATACCGGGCACCTTTTGCAGCGCTTTTTCGACATGGTGCACACAGCTAGCACAGGTCATGCCGGAAATTTCTAATTGTAATTCCTTATCAGGGATATCGATGCTTGCGAGTGTAGATTTCGCCATACTATCCTCCTAGCGCCGAATAACTTTTCGCACGACCGCAATGAGGTCGTCAATGGGCTCATCGCCTTGGTGTTGTTCGATAGCGTCTTTAACGCATCCGTTGATATGTGATCGGAGGAGGATTAACGACACTTCATCCATGGCGGCAGTCATTGCAGCTACTTGCTGTAATATGTCCGGGCAATAGCGCCCATCATCCACCATGCGCATGATCCCTTTGACTTGGCCTTCGATGCGCTTTAAGCGAGCGGTCAAGTTATCTTTATCATGTTCATATTGATACATCGTAACCCCCCTACTGGTACTCCCTAGTAGTATATTACGACGAAACCGATTTTGATTCAAGTCCATCAGGTCAAGGTCAGGGTTTGGATCTTTGAGGGATCCTATCCTAACCCTGACCTTGACCGTCGCTAGGGCAAGATTTCGTCGTGGCAGGCCCCTCTTTCCCTCCCCCATCGAGGCTGGTTCATCCCCTTCCCTGGGGGACCCCACGAATCGGGCTACTTTTTCGAAGCTTATCTACGCTAGATAGCCAGGATATGGGATGAAAATGGGAAGAGTAAGGGCGCGATCAATAAGGTCAAGCCAAACATGACAATGGTAAGCGGTAGGCCGATGCGAAAGAAATCATGGTACCGATAGCCTCCTGGATCCATGGCCATGATGAACACTTTATTGGCCAATGGGGTTATGGGCGCGGCCGATAGTGCCACAATCATGGTCACAATTAAGGGGTAGGGCGACCAGTGGTTCGTGCTGGCGACCGTAATGGCCAAAGGAGCGAGGACCAAGGCTGCGGCCACATTACTGATAACCTGGGTGAGAATAGCTGCCAGCCAAAAGAACACCACCAGTACGGCGTAAGGACCGTAGACTCCGACGAGATGGAGCAGGAGGTGCGAGAGTCCAGCCGTCACGCCTGTCCGAGTAAGGGCTAAGCTTAGGGGAGTGATACCGCCTACCAGGGTAATAATTCTCCAATCGATCGCGCGATATGCGCGATCGAGCGTCAAAATGCGCGTCAAGATCAGAATGCCAATCCCGGCCGCCGCCGCGACTTGGATCGCGAGGAAATTAAAGGCGGCCACTAACAGGACGCCAAGAACCACTCCGGCCGCAATAGTAGCACTATGTTTGGAACGGGACTCCTGGGATTTTTCGTGGTTGGAGAAGACAATCAGATCATCACTCATTTGGAGTCGACCAATGGCGTCATCGCTGCCCATGACCAAGAGCACGTCGCCGGACTCAATCATTAACTCGGGTAGAGCTCGCATCCGCGTCACACCTTGTCGTAACACTGCCAATACGGTTGGACCGTACCGTGCACGGAAGTCGGTTTCGCGTAACGTGTGGTGGACAAGCACCGATCGTTGCGGCACCATGGCTTCGACTACGCGAATGTGTTCGTTACGAAGCCGGACGGTGGCGTGCTCGGCACCAAGTACCTCTAAGCCATCATCAGGAGTGAGGTCGACAATAGCTTGCACGTCTCCCTGAACCAATAACCGGTCATTGGCCATCAGTTGGTCCTGGGCTCCAGGCGTGATGGCGGGACCGGTCACGCGAAATATGCGCACGACCGTAATATGGTGCTGGCGCAGATAGGCGACGTCTTTGAGCCGCTGTCCGACTAAGGGAGACTCGGGGGAGACCTTAATTTCACTCATGTAGTTCTTAACTTCTTGGTAGTCAGTCAGGAATTCGGTGGTCGGATCACCTTCGGGAAGACGACGCACGCCCCACCATTTCATAAACAGGAAACCCGCCAATACTAGTATGACGCCAAGCGGCGTGATGGCAAACAGCGAAATCGGAGGATAGTGGCTTTGCGCTAAGGTCGCATTTCCTATGATATTACCAGCGGATCCAATCATGCTCAAAAGCCCGCCCAAAGCAATCGCAACGACAAGCGGCATAAGTAGTCGATGAAGCGACACCTTCAGATGTTGACGAATTCGCACCATCGTGGGGAGGAAGATACTCATGAGCCCTACGTCGGAAATAAACGTCGAGGGGATCGGTGGGATAAGCATCAGTGCGTTGAGTAATGGACCTTCACCTTTTTTCCCAATAGTTTCGAACCAGGTTGCCATGATGTCAGTGGCTCCGGACCGTTTGAGGGCTTCACCAAGCACAAACATTTCCGCCAAGATTATGGCAGCGTACGAACTAAAACCGCTAAAGAGTTGACTTGTCGGCACTAAATGAAATAATCCGACCAAGACTAGAGCGAGGAGTCCGACTAAATCGATCCGTGCTTTACCCGAAATTAAGAGCCCCATCACGATGACTAAGATGCCAATTGACAGCCATTCCCCCATGCAAATACCTCCTCCAACGACAGTTGCTGTTTGACGAATTAGTATCTACAGCACAGGGTACAGCATACCGTATGTGATAAGCCAGAGTTTACTCACGTAAAAAATCCGTAAAAACTCGTAGTCACCGGGAAGGCGGGACAATTAGGTATCTTCAGTAGTGGCCTAATGGATTTATAGCAGGTGGGTGTCTTGAGTTCTGATGGATCTTAAGCCTCTTTAATCACCATACCAGACAAACAGGCAACCACAAAACCATTAATGAAACTTATGGGTAATCCCATGGCCATCTTGATGTCCCTACTTCCGGCCTACTATATATAGCAGAAGGCATGCGGTACCTTTTGAATCTTGCATAAAGTCGAACCAAACAGTCGTCGAGAAACCATGGTATAGATGTGCCGCTCCGGAGATTTCCTTCATTGGTAATGTTTATCCCCCTTGTCTAAGCTTGGATGTATGGCGCAATACTGCTACAGCCTTGGCGGCAATCTCCCACGATGATGCCGTTGGCTATCGCGGCCTCTAGGCGGTCTAAATTCCATCTGACAAAAGATAAGTCTCCCCGTACACTGTGGCACAGACTTGTCTGTACACCTAATCTCGTTATCTCGAGACCGGGGAAACCAAATCTGGGGTGAATCGGATTTCACATCGTAGGGCATCTCTCGTGTCCGAACCCGCCAGCTAACTTCGGAGGTGTCATTCGAGAGGAGGATATTGTTAATGCGCATTAATTGGGGGTTGGCTGTAGGTGTTGCGGGTCTAGGAAGCCTGTTAGCGGTCTATGGTGGTTCGGCCCAAGCGGCCACCACGACACAGGTATCAACCCAGGCTCTCGAAACATTACATCCTGCCATGCAACAACGGTTATCGTATGGAAATCGCGGGCATTGGGTGATGACGCTTCAGGCTGACTTGTCCCTGTTGGGATATCAGCAAGTTGGACCGACAGACGGAATCTTTGGCCCAAAAACCGAGGCTGGAGTCAAGGCTTTTCAAAAGGCCAGCCACTTACCGGTGACTGGGAGCACGAATCCAATCACCTGGCAGGACATCTTGTCTGGGTTTCATCTGGTCCCGAGTTACGGAGGTAGCCCAGTCGCTGCCACTCAAACCGGGACAAATGGAGTGACGATGACGAAGGTGCCCAACAACGTAAAGATGGTCGATGGGCGTCCGGTTTTGGCTACCTATCACATGAGGGCGACAGCATATGGCCCGAGTCGCAAAAGTAATTATCCGTACGGTCCCGTGGACGCGTTTGGACAACCATTGCAAGCGGGCATGATTGCGGTAGACCCTTCGATCATTCCCCTGAAGTCCACAGTATATGTCCAGGGTTATCATGATTCCCATCTTCCTAGCGGTGGATTTTTAGGACATGCGATGGACACGGGTGGAGCGATTCAAGGGCATCGCATCGACATTTTCATGAATGCCGGCTCGAGTACCGTATCCAATTTCGGCGTACAACCGGTTACTGTTTACGTCTTGGGTAAATAATATCCTTATCGAAAGGGACTGGCCACCACAACGAACTTGAAATTGTGGTGGCCAGTCCCTTTAAGTGAAATTGGCAACCGTCGTTGTGCTGGAAATCCGCAAGGAGTTCAGCTCGGAGAGCTAAGAGTGAGACCGCACCATTTTTTGGCATATTTCGGGACGCCTGCGAAAAGTCTTTCCGGGTTGACAAGGAATTTGCTACGATACTATGAAGTGATGGATAAGATGTGTAACCAAATCGAGAATGACGGCGTTATGCGT
>JAJYPK010000167.1 GCA_021795465.1 Bacillota bacterium | reverse complement strand
GCCCTAAAAACGCTAAAATTTCACCTGATGCCACGGAAAAAGAGACGCCCCGCACTGCATCCACGGGTCCGGTACGGATTCGAAACTGTTTGACCAAGGAATCCACTTGGAGCATCTCTATCTCTACCTCTTTTCAGTCGCTATCCATCTCAAGTCACACCGCTATGCGTTTTCATGGAACCAACCCAGCCGAGCGAGTAGTGGCGATGCCCAGGGATTGTACCATACCCCCGAAAGATGGTGGATGCCGTCGACCGGAGGTGCTTTTCGGGTCATGGGCCATATAGGTTCTGGTTCGTTACGGCGTTGGGAATGGAAGCTTACTCCAGTGAGAGCCACCGTCAACGGTTTTCCAAAGGGTTCCTCCCGTGCCGTGTTGTTGACTAAGGTAAGCGACATCACTGTTCACGAGGTCAAGCGTGGGTGGTGTTGCAGAAGAGGGCTCTGGGGTCCTTAGTGCGGACCAAGTTCCAGTGTGAAGCAGGTGATAGACATGAAAGGAATGGTTAAGGTTTGCCGCGATCGCCCATCCTTGATGTGGCGTAACGAAAGAGAGACCCGCAATGATATCGGGAAGGCCCCTCGAGGGGAGAGTGTCTGCGGTCCAATGGCGACCACCATCGGCGGTGGTGTAGAGCATCAAGGAGGGGTCGGTTTTTTGATATCCGTTGACGCCATTGACCAAATAGCCCGTGGTCGGGGACGTGAAATGAAAACTCACACTGGCAGGAGACGGGTTATTGGTTTTTAAGTTGAGGGCTCTTGACCACTGTTGTCCGCCATCGGTGCTATGAAATAGGGTCGTATACGCCCCGGCACAGGACCCGTTGGCAAGCCATGCTGAGGATGTGGATGGATAACTTATCCCCAGAGGGCCGTCTTCACCCATCAAAATGGATTGTGTTTGTAGGATCCAGTGATTGCCGCCATTAGTCGTGGTGAGGATTCCATAGCCAGCCTGGCATGCACCCGCTCCCAGGAAAATTACGGCCGCACCCGCGTTAGCGTTTTGGAAATTCAGGGAGGCAATGGGGGGAATGCCGCCAGACTGAGCGTTCCGGGGCACAGGCATCGGTGCGGTATGATTCCACTCGTGGAGGCGAGTCCATGATTGGCCACCATTTTGAGTTCGAAAAATGGCTTGGCTAAGCCATTGTCCCGTTGAGGAGACCTTCCTTGCGACGACCCATCCCGTATTGGTCGTGATGAAATCCATGGGACCGAATTGCCAACTCGCCGTCGACTGGGAGGAATGGCTGGTGGAGGGTGATGATGGTGTCGTCGAGCCCCTATGCGAACTTGTGGGCGGAGGGGATGAGGATGACGGTGAAGACGTGGCAGATGGACCCGTGGTCTCGGGATGCGTGGTGCCACAGCCCACTAGCAACAGGCTCAGGGACATCACGATGTTTGTCAGCGTCATGGGTTTCATGGCCATAGGGATCCTCCTAGCATGGTGACGAATTCTTTGAGTATAACGCATCGTTCGGAGTGAAGGTCACAGCAACGCTCGGGTCCGATGGCGCATTGCCACCATTGTCTCCGGTATGTCGATGTTTAATGCTCGCCGGCATGATGTTATACCATGTGAATGTTCACTTAAAACTGCAGGCTATTCCGAAACCATTTCGGTCACGATGGCGTTTCATTGATAAATAGATATTCGCACCCCAAAAGAGGAGGCCGAAGTCGGGTGTGGAAAGCTTAGCGCCAAGTTCCACAACTCGGATTCGCGAACCTAAGAAGGAGTGATTGCGGTGATGAGTAGGATTCGCCGTTATAAAGTTGTTGCTGGGGTATCGGCGCTGTCAATAGGATTAGCGGCCGCGGCCACTGCTCCATCGTCAGAGCCTACGCCCCCTAGTGCGCAATACTTGGCAAGGTGGGGTATGACGGCCCAAACGCTCAAACAGCCGGAACCTGTATCGAAAGATCAGGCCCTTGGAGCCGTGCACGCATCCTTTCCTGGTCTGTCCACTTCACGTCCCATGGCTGCTAAATTGGTGTTGTTCTCGGATTCAAGTATGACAGGATTGAGAACGCCCGAGCCTGCATGGCTTTTCACGTGGAACGCAGTAACTGGTGCGGGTCCGCAGAAACATTCGTCAACGATTTCTCGGGCACCAGTCATTTTTCACCACATGAATGAAGTGGTTAGCGCTAAAACCGGGAAGGGATTAGAAATTTTCTCCAGCCCATAAGTTGGACCATCTCCGCCCATAACGAATGGCAGATAAACTGCCATTTGACACCCCCTCCTAAAGCCGGCAAGCTTTACAGTGAGTACTGGTGGGGATTCTTACGAGGAACCGACTTGCGTCAGCTTTACGCGCAAAGAGTTTGCCCAAAACCCTCTAGCCACTCGCTCGCCATCGAGTCTGTGGTTACTTTTGCCCAGGATATTCGCTGCACCATTCACGTCGCCGTTCCGTATGCGATCATCATTCGTGCGATACCATCCACGCTTGACCCGTTTGCCACGGAGTAGTCCCTCGTGATGGGTGCCGTTCCCAAGGGGAAGGGCAGCTCCGTCAAGAAAATTGGCTGGTGATGGGAAGCTTTCTTCCGGTTCAACATAGTGAATGCCATGGCGTTCGCACAGAGTTTCGAGTTGGTTGCGCAGGTGATCTGCACACAGTTTTGATGGGTTCGCTTACCCAGGTGCGTGCCCTGTTTCCAATCCGGATTCTAGCCCACCACGATTTTGCCCAGAGGATGGTCTAAGCAGTAGTTCCCGGTGGACCGCGCCGCCTGCATCATGACATCTTTCACGTGATGCGTGCGACTGATCGGAATACGGGCCATCTGTTCGGAACAATGGGGGAGCGACGGTGATGCGTTTCGTCGCCAAAGCATCTTGAATCGGGACTGAAAAAACCCCAACACCATGTCCTAGTGGGATCAAAAATTCGCATCACCACATACTTGTCGGAAACGGTTCATAGGTTTCATAGCGATCCAACGGAGCCGCAGTGCCCATCTTGGGCGCATAGGGGAAAGTTGAAGGAGCCCCATAAATTTCCGTTAAATTGCTTAGAGGATTTTATTCGACGATGGCGAAGCTACATCTATTAACCGCTCCATGGGATACCACGGTATGCATTTGGAGAAATCTCAAGAATGTGGGTAACCTAGTAGAGTTTCGCGGCGTCCTCTAGATAACGGCGCGCGGATTTGCTATCGTGTGCCCGGATACGGGCCGGCACAGGGACTCATGAATGAACGATCGAAGGAGTATCGGAAGCATGCCCCAACCAACTGCAGGGAACGGCCGCTACATGGCCGGCTTAGACGGGCTCAGAGCGATTGCGGTGTCGGCGGTGATTCTCTATCATCTCAATTTGGGCTGGGCTCAAGGGGGACTCCTTGGGGTGGGTGTGTTTTTCGTTCTGTCCGGTTATCTCATTACCGATATCCTCGTCTCTCAGTGGGACCGATTGGGTCGTATCAAGTTTAAAGAATTTTGGTCACGGCGTGCACGTCGGTTGCTCCCGGCTTTGCTAGTGATGATTGTGCTTGTGGTGGGATGGGTCACGCTGTATGACCCTAGTCAACTGAGTGCCCTCCGTAGCGATGTGTTGGCGGCTCTTTTCTATGTGAGCAATTGGTGGTATATCTTTCACCATGTGCCGTATTTTGCGCGCTACGGACAGCCCTCCCCGTTGACCCACCTGTGGTCCCTAGCCGTAGAAGAGCAATTTTACTTAATTTGGCCACTGATCTTGTGGCTGGGCTTACGATTTCTCCCTAAACGCTGGATTCTTTTAAGCGTTACCTTGTTGTTGACCCTGGGATCAGCCGGACTCATGGCGTGGCTCTATCATCCGGGATCGGATCCGAGCCGCGTCTATTACGGAACCGACACGCGGGCGTTCAGTCTGTTGATCGGTGCCGCATTAGCCCTCGTATGGCCGAGTCGTCGGTTGCTGCCCGTTGTTTCCCCAAAAGTTCGTTGGAGCCTCGATGTATGTGGGGGACTGGGTCTACTCACTATCGGATGGATGATCTGGCAAACGAATCAGTACCAGCCTTCTCTTTATCGTGGCGGCATGCTCGTGTTAGCCATCGCGACGGCGGGGGTCGTGGCGGCATTGGCGCATCCAGCCAGTCGACTCAGTAGGATTTTAGGCTTTAAGCCGTTGCGCTGGATAGGTGTAAGATCATACGGCATTTATCTCTGGCATTACCCCGTCATCGTGCTGACCTCGCCTACGGTGAACACGAATGGAGTGAACCCGGAACGCGCCGTGTTACAAGTCGGGGCCAGTATAGGACTCGCGGCTTTGTCGTGGCGATTTATCGAGGAGCCGATTCGTCAAGGCGGGCTCAATCGGACGTGGCAGCGTTGGCGGGAACGACGCACACGACCAATATCGATCACGCCGGGATTCGCCATAGTCAGTATGGCAGGAATTCTGGCCGTATCTTGGTTTGGGGTGGGGATGTCGGGTGATGTGCCACAAATCACGGCCAAGTCGGGATCCTCGGTGACGGAGGTGATCCCTCCCCCACCAAGTCAGCAACTGGTCCCGATTAGTCCTCACCCCTTATCATTTCTCACGCGGACTTCGATGTTGTCCGCACCGGTCTCGCGTCCTCCCAAGATCCCAAGCACCGTCGCGGTGGCGACCAATGAGACCTCCACCGTATCCTCTATGACGGTTGCCTCCGGACAAGGAGTGACGGCTATCGGTGATTCGATCATGGTGGATGCGGCTCCTTACTTGAAGCAACTACTTCCCGGCATCGTGATTAGTGCCCGGGTAGGTCGCCAAATGTCCCATGCCCCAGAGGTCATAAACCGCCTGAAATCAGAAGGCAAATTAGGGAATCGTATCATCATTGAACTCGGCACGAACGGGGATTTTACGGCGACGCAACTGGTATCAATCCTGAACTCGCTCGGACCGATGCAGCAAATTGTTTTGGTTAACACCCGGGTGCCGCGCCCCTGGCAAAATGTGACCAATGCCACACTGGCTCAGGTGGCGGCTAGTTATCCGCACACAGTGCTGGTCAATTGGTATAACGCCAGTGCGGGCAAAAACAGTTACTTTTATCCCGACGGGGTGCACCTGAATCCTACGGGAGCACAGTTTTATGCGAGCCTCATCGCGCAAGCGGTCGGCACCTCCACGGTCAGCCGTTAGTAGAGGGTTAGTTCTCGGAACTGGCGGCCGTCGCCCTGCCGGTTTCGGCGTTAATCTGGAGCCACGAATGAACTTTTGAGCCTCGCCCGATAGAGACTTGCCAGGTGAGGCCGAAGGGAATGACCGAGAGCGGTCCAGGATGTTGGGTCAAATAGCTTCTATCCCCTGGATTGGCTCTGAGACTCGATAACACGGCTAACACCGAATTGACCTTCAAAGGCACGGCGGACAAGTGTGCCTTGACAATTACGTCGTTTCCTTGGCCCAAAGTGGTCTCGGCAACGACGCGATAAGCTTTGAGGACAGAGCCGGCACCATTGTCGTGCATTCCGGAAATCATTTCAGTAATATTTTCCGAACCATTAGCACCCTGAGTAACTTTAGGATGGGTCGTATCCACCCACAGGTTTGGGCCCCAAGTCGCGATGCCTCGGAGGTTTCCCCATATTGTCTGGTCTCGTAGGCCTCCGGGTAACAGCAGATCGCCTTGCGTTTTCAGATTGAGGCTACGGGCCTCCAAGAGCGCCTGGAGCGTTACCGATGGGCTGGTCATCATGGTCGTGGGTAGAGGTCCCTTTGGCGTATATTCGGGCGCACCCCCAGAGACCCATTGCCCTCCCGGAGAGCCATTTGTGGCATATAGGTAAGGCAGTACCTCTTCATGTTGCCACAGGTCATAGAGTCTCTCATCCAGGTTGATACCGTTGGCATTGGCCGAAAGAAAACCAAAAAATCCAGGAAGGGGGGTACTGGCAACTTCGGCAAACTGATTCTTCTTGGAGAGGTATTGAAAATTTGTGGTCGTCGGTCCCGGTATGGTGACAAATCGATGGCGATGGAGAGACCAGGTGTATGCGGTATACGCGCAGCCGCCGCTGCCGCAAAGATTCCCGGTGGATTGCGTAATCACAACTGGAGGGTGGGTCGATCCGAACTGCAGAATGCCGAGTCCACCGACATGCGGCAGGGTGAGGATGGTTTGTCCGCTAGGATTGGTGACCGTCAAGGACCCGGTGCCTACGGCAGGATTGGTGGTGAGGGACAAGGTGTCGTTCCCTGAATTTTGCAAGGGCGCGGTGAACTTTTGGGTTGTGGCTGTGGTCCCTTGGGTAATATTCATAAACGATGTGGGATGGAGGACGGTGGGCTTCGCTCTGGTCGCTCTGACTAAGGTTGGGGTGGTTGGCGCTGTGGTTTGAGACTTCGGGTGCGAAGTCTTGGATGATGCGTTCGCGTGAAAGCCACATCCGGTGGAAACGCCGAGAATTATGGCCGAGCCGATGAGGGGTTTTAATAACGGTGTACGCATGAGGTCCGCCCTTTCGGGCAGGGAAGTCGGGGTTCCACGCCCAGTAGATGATCCATCCTAACAAAACTTGGATACGATGGGCAATATGCTAGCCACCCCTGGGGATGACGACAGGATTCATCAGTCCCAAGATCGTATTCGGACCAGTATGAAATTATCTAGCGGGGGCGGAGCCTCGCGACCCATGGTAAGGGAGGGTCTTCGTCGGACTCCTCGCGCTCGACGATTGATTCATTCGAGGGGGATGAGGGATCAGAGTCTCTAGGGGCATTTGAAACAAATGCGGGATCGGCATCCAGGATGGGGGGTGCGGATAATGGTTCCCCGGATGGAACATTGTCATCGACGTCGGAGTCTTCCACCGGAATCCCGACCGGCTCTATCGATTCGTTTGTAAACGCGTCAACGATGGATGGGGGCCCCGGTACGTCTTGGGGCTTGGTGCTAGATGTTGAATTCTCAATGAAGACATCCATCATAATGAGCTCGTCTTCACCTCGCACATGGAACGTCGCGACCGATTCGTAAAGATCCCATAAGGTAATACCCCCACTGATGGCAACAACCCGTTTACCCAATTGAAGGCGCCCTTGGCCTTTAAGTACAACCCAGGTGTGGTGGGGTTTGGCTTGTAATTCGAAGATACCAGGGCCGGGAAAGGACCACAGGGTTAACCCCCTCTCGAGCGATTTTTGGCGTCGTCCTTGGGATTCGAGTTGCCACGGTATTTCGTTAAGATCGACCAGATGCAACGGGGCTCACCTTCCTTAATACGTTTGTCTAAATCCGCTA
>JAJYPK010000166.1 GCA_021795465.1 Bacillota bacterium | reverse complement strand
GGTTCCAGTTTCCACCTGGATCCGTGACTGACGGGACACCTCCTCCACTAACGTATTCACCAATTCGGGACCACTGGAAAAGTCCGGCATCAACACCTGATAGCGGTGGCGAGCCACCGCCCCTCCCAAAAAGGTCTCTTGTTCCACTACTGTGGCATTTATTCCCAATCCAGCGAGCGAGATTGCAGCCCGCAACCCGGCTGGCCCGCCCCCCAGTACCATAACGTCAGACATGGTTCTCCCTCCTTGTCCCCCGTTTCTTCAGTCTGGCCGCGTTAGTCGTTGGGGGCCAGATAGAGCTGTTCGGGGACCGCGCCATTTTTTAATTCCTCAAGGTATGCTTCGTAACGTTTCTTGGAAGCACGCCAGTCAATCCCTATTTTGTCTAAGAGATTCTCCCATCCTGCGGTGTGCCATTGAAGCTGTACCACCTTGTATGGATCCGCTCCGGCCAACAGTGCGGCAAACTGCACGTCAGCCATGACCGGCAAATCATAATGATACCCATGGGCTTTTCCAATCCATTGGTTTTTGTCCAAGGTTGTGGTGCATCCGGTGTCTTGGGTAATGGCGACGTCCGATTGAGCCTCTTCCACCATCACCTTGATCTTTCTCTCCAAAGAGAAGGATCGGGAAAACTCCCGTTCAGTCAAGATATGCCGAAAACCAAAACCGCAGCAATCGTACCAAGTCGAGTAATCCCGCACTTTTGCACCAAGTTCTAGCAAAATGGCGGTGGTCGGAGCAGGCCTTTCGCCGCCATAGATCTCCCGATCATAAATCACGTCGTCCGGAATCATTTTCCATACATGGCAAGCCGGATGAACCGTGGTCACGACCTGGGAAGCGTCGTAAACTTTTAGTGCGGCTACGCGTTTTCTCAGAACGTGCAGCCACTCACTGTAATGAACAATTTCCTGGGGAATGACCAGTTCACGGCCGACTTTGGCCATAATCCGCCGAACTTCATCCCGTAGCTCTTTGTGTTCTACCAAAAGGTTCCGTATCTCCTTATAATTGCCGAAAGACGTACCGCAATGAATCAAGGGGAAATACCCGGTTTCGTAAGCGCGATGCCAATTTCTTACGGCTACCGAGGCCAATGCCACCAGATTGGACGTGCCCGACCCGTGATAGTTCCATGCCGTGCAACTGGTTTGATGGGTCTCATCGAGATACTCCAGTCCGAGCCGATTCATAAGCCAGATGATGCTGGTCGGGTATCCGGGAATATTGCCGCACTGACCGCAAGACTTGTGATGCCACAGTTTCGTGGTCGGGATGAGTTTGGTTCGGCCCAAAAGCGTTTCGACTTCAATCGGTTGATTTTCTTCCGTAATAGGGATGATCTTGACTTCGCCTCTTGCCTCCAGCTCCCGGAGGTGCTCACGGGGATCGTCCGGGTTCTGCCGTTGGATGGCCCGTTTATCCACCTTTGTCGTAACAAAATCCCAGCCGGTCGTTCTTAGTTCCGTAGCCATGCTTCTCTCGCTCCTTTGTTGGGAGATTATTACTGCGCCGAATCCACCGTATCCCGTACCTCCTCAACCATATCGGCGACAACTTCATAGAGGTTGGGATCGATCTGTTCAATGAGTTTAAATACCCCGGTTTCTTCGTAAATTGTGTAGAGTTCATAAGATGTTTCGGGGGATACCCGCCAGGCCGACGTTGTCACTTGCAATGTGTAAACCGGGATGGCCTTGCGCTTTATCGCCAGGTCTGTCGAGCTCCAGGGGATTTTCGGGCCCCAGTCTGGAAAGAAGTCAGGCTGAATCATGTCTGGGGTTAGCTGGTTACCTAGGGACAAAACCTTTAGCAACACCCTGCCGTATGGCTTGAGCAACCGGTGTACGGCCTCCATTCCTCGCCATACCGCCACTTCACGCATGATCATGACGAGCCCTCCGGGGGAATTTTGAAGAGGGCAACGCATGGCGCAGGTATAACACTGAGCACACGCCCAGATATATTCATCCATCATATCCTTTACTGCCTCAGCATCGCCTGACAATACGGTTTGAACCACAACCCGCGGCGAATAGTCAAAAAACCGGTGCGACGGGCATGATCCGCTGCATACACCACAATTGAGACATCCGTGCACCGCCTCGTGATAGCGGACGTCCGTCCGGATGGCTTTTAGCAAACTATCCGCGTCTTGGATACCGACATCATCCGGGTCCAGTCTTAGGTGGACATCTCCTAAATCCTGACTCATTTTTGCACCTGCCTTTCTAACCGTCGATCATCAACTCAGATATACCGCCCGATCCGCCTTAAGCAGCTCGTGGTGAAAATCTGCCGCCCCAATCCACTCAATGGGCCATGAAACCCGGTCCGGGTCCAAGCGCACCAACGGTAAACTCAACTGGCACCCCAACAGTGTCACGGATTGTTTAACCGCCATCGCGATGAAATCTTCTAGGGTTTTGTGGGATTCCCCGGGGGATGCGGTGCGCTCCGCAAAGCCGTCCTCAAAAATCGACAGTCCGGTTTGGGTAAACACGATAGCCGCTTCGTGGTCCATCGCCCGAGCAGTGGTAGCCATAAAAAAAACCGTGAAACATCGTTCCGGCTGTTCGCGTCCCCTGGTTTGCACATACAAATATCTCGCCATCGTCGTCGCCTGTCCCTTTTTGTATACCTAACCCCGTAGGGTACTCATTGTAGCCAACTTGATATTATAATATTTGGAATAATTGTTTTTAGTATATTATTGTAATTTGGGTAACTATAGGGCCGTATGGACTAAACGGAATGGCCCATTCGGCCCTATTAACCCCCACTCTGAATAGACGACACTCCAGGCATGTACCTTGATTTGGAGGGGATATCATTGGCTACCGTCTTGAACTGTCGTGTGCCGGAAGACCGCTACTACTGGGTGGATAAACACGTGTGGGCTAGAGAATTCGGAGGTCTCGTCGAGGTTGGGATTACCGACGCCGCCCAAACCCTAGCGGGAAAATTTTTGGTGTGCCGCATAAAAAAACCGGGTCGCGAGCTAAAGAAGGGTGGTAGTGGCGCTACCCTGGAAAGTGGCAAATGGGTTGGTGCCGTCTCTACTCCAGTGTCCGGCGTTATCAAAGAAGTCAATCCAGAAGCAGAGAAGACTCCCATCCTCCTGAACCAGGATCCGTACGGGACCTGGCTTTTTCGTCTCGAGCCGACACAATGGGACCTGGAAAAATCCGACTTACTCATAGGCGCCACGGCGGTTCAGGCCTACAAGGCAAAGATCGAGGCCGATGGTATTGCGTGCCAAGAAAAAACCTAAACACCCCGCCCGTGAAAACCCTGGGCCACTCTTACCGAGGGGGGTATCATGATGCACACTCTCGATGCACGCGGACTAGCCTGTCCTATGCCCATCGTGCGAACCAAGAAGGCCATGGATCCCTTAGCTGACGGGGACGAACTTTTGGTCTTGGCCACCGATCCGGGATCAGTGGCAGACTTTAAGGCTTGGACCCGCAGCATGGGACACGAGCTTCTTTCCATAGAACAAGAGGAACACGAATACCGTTTTCGGATTCGTAAACAGTTGGCGCGACCTTCCTGACCATCGCGTCACTACCTCGTTTACTACGGGCGGCACAGTCTTGACTGAAATGACATGTCCAAACACGCATTGCGTGACGACCGTATCCGACATCGCAGGGGTCTCCATCTGGAGACGCACTTAACGGAAATCACCATGACCTTTTAGACACAAAGGGGGCAAGGACGCACATGCGACACATTGACTTGGGAACCGTGACCCCTCATCGTTCGATGGCCGTCTTTCATGCCATTGCCAATGCGGCGGGCGTGGATGACGAAATCACCTTGGTAACCGTCCGACCCGACAAAGCGTTTGTTTCCGTCGGATACCATCAGTTGGCTAGCCGGGAGGTCCGTGTGAACTATTGCCGAGAACTGGGAATTCCCATAAGTCGGCGAATGACGGGCGGAGGCACTGTCCTTCTAGACTCTGACCAAATCTTTTGGCATCTGATCCTGCCGGGAGCCCACGTCGCGATCCGTGACCTTTACCAAGCACTCATGCCCGCACCCGTCAACACCTACCGAAAAATGGGCATTGAAGCGGAAATGCGTCCATTAAATGATATCGTGGCAAGGGCCAAAAAAATTGGAGGAACCGGAGCCGCCACGATTGGTTCAAGCCTCGTCTTCGTAGGCAGTCTGATGTTTGACTTTGACAGGTCGTTAATGGCCCAGGTTCTCAACGTACCCTCAGAGAAATTTCGCGACAAAACTATCCAGTCCTTGAAGGATTATATGACCACCATCAAGGACGAACTGGGCGACCGTAGTCCCAGTAAAGAAGTCGCCGTATCCATGCTGGCTGAAGAATTCGCGGAGCTCTTGGGCAGCTCGGTCCATCCGGGGTGTATGACCGAAGCCGAGGAAAGTGAGTGTGCCCGTTACGAAAGCTTCCTGTTCGAGCCCTCTTTCGTCTTTCAACATGAAGGCTGGTTTGAACCCCGTCTCACGATTCATTACGGGGTATATCTCTATGAAGGGTTGCACAAGACCCCGGACGGATTGGTTCGCGTCATTTGGCTCGAAAAAGACCACCGGTTTGAGCGGGTTTGGCTCGGCGGAGACTTCACCGTGGATCCCCCCGATACCTTACGCATATTAGAGAACCGTCTTCAAGGAAAACCTACTCATCCCGATTCTCTATCCACCGTCTGTGAAACAATTTTCGCAGGCATTGCGGTATCTGGCCTTGGGCCCAGGGACTTGGCCCAGGCATTGGCCCGACCCGAGAGATTAAGCCAATCGCCATAGAGCCCACCGCGAAAGTCATGGCTTCTTATGGGACAAGAAGTGTTACAGCAACTGGATCGCATTCGCGCCATTCTCCGCTTCCCAGAGGTAAAGCACGTTTGGGAAAAACGGATTTAAAATGCGAAGACCAAATACATTTTGGGGGTCGTTTTATGGTCGACCTGGTCGCACAATCCATCAACGGAATCACCGTGTTGACACCCGAAGGGGTAACTCTGGACCAGATCCCCATTATTGTGGTCGGGGATTTCCCGGAGTCCTTCAATCCGGCAGTGTGGCAGCCAAACCTCCCGGGAACCTATCCTGTCTACCTTGAAATCGGAGGCCCGGAACACGTCCGCCAGGAGGCCCTAAATTCCCTACTTTCTGACCCACTACACGGAGCCTACCTAAGTGCCGCGACCCGCACCCGCGAGGACCTCTCACATCTTGTTCGAACTCTAGGACAGTCCAGCCAGGTAGTGCTGACGGGATTTGGGGTAGGCGGTCTTCTTGCTTTATGGGCCGCTGCCGATAATCGTGACGCTCCTATTGCGTCAGTCATCACTGTCAACGGAGCTCCCAACTGGGAATTTTTAAAGGATCGCTATCCCCATTATGCGTGGCCAAGTGCGGAAATCAAAGACACGATCTCGAGTTGGGACGTGTCCTACCGGATTCCTCGAATCGGATCCCGCTCGGTTCTATTAGTCCACGGGCAGGACAACAGGGAAATTCGGTCAGATTGGATAGAAGAATTTTACCTGATGGCTTTAGGCGTGAACCGGCACGCATCATCCAAGTGGGCCTATCACAGGATTCCTGGCCTCGCTCATCACATGTCGACCGGACTTCAAAAAACTACCGCTGAACAAGCGGCATTCGATCTCATGGATCGGTGGATCCGAACATCCCTCGGATGGGAATAAGCCTTAGACGGGCATTCAAGATGCCCAAGGAAAGAATTCTGTCACCCTTGCCGGGAATTGTCCCCTCAACCGCAAATGACCCCGGTCCCCCCTTTTAAATGGCGTTAACTCGACAGAGTCTTTTGTAGCGCTCCCCCGAGGATGAGCCAATCCACTAAGGTCCCCCTCAAAATCTTTCGACACCGGTCACTTCTTACCGGATTACTCCCCCCCTTTGCCTTTACACTAAATCACACGGTGGGTGGCAACGGACATCCGGAGAGAGGAGGGGGCGCCCTCGGTGGACCAGCAAGATATCCCCCATAACGCCAAAGATATTATCCAAAAGGTCGTGGCCGAGATCTTAAAGGACACGCTAATTGAATGGTTTGGATTAGAGGTCCCTTCCATCATCTCGGTTCTGCCTAATCACCTGCCCACGGTCGCGATCCATGAACGCCTCGTGGATTCGGTCTTTGTTACGGCAGACGGCCAACTCCTGCATCTAGAGTTTCAGTCTACTTCCGTGCCGTCGCTCGACCGTTTTGCCCACTACGCCTTAAGCCTCGCGACCACTTACCAGCGAAAGGTTCGCACCCTAGTCATCTATACGGCTCCCATCCATGAAGCGCCCCACCTCATGGACTATGGAGCCGTTAGACTCATCGTCCACAACATCTTTCTCGCGGACAAAGATGGTCACGCTACTTGGAACCGCCTACAAAACACCCCCGCCCACGCCTGGACCACTTATGACGACCTGGATCTGGCATTCTTACCCTTTATGTCAGATCGTTCGACCACCCCGGAGCAACGAGCTCTCCATGCAGTCGAACGTCTTTTGAGTCTGCCGGTCGATCATCGGCGGTTCGCCGGAGCTCTAGTCGCAGGAATGACCAGTACCTTCTTAGAACCTGCCGTGGTAAAATTGATCAAGGAGGCCCTCCACATGAACGAATTGATCCGTCAACTCGAAGAGGAAGCCATAGAGCGCGGGTTATCTAAAGGTTTACAACAGGGGCTCCAGCAAGGGCTCCAGCAAGGGCTACAACAGGGTCTGCAGGAAGGCCTGCAGCAAGCAGCCCTCCAACTCATGCAAACCCGATTCGGCTCGCTGGGTCCCGATGTCATTGCCCAGGTAGAATCACTGGATGCCACCCAATTACAAGGATTGGTGTTATCGAAAATACTGGACGTGCAGTCGTTGTCCGAGCTCTTGGCATGCCTGCCTCAATCCTAAACTCCTCACGTGTAACGTTCGATGATTGTCCTCGCTACTTCTCAATTAAGCTGGTTGAACGTAATGCTCGCGTATTCCCCTTCCCAGGCAAAGCCGGGAGGGAGTCAAAGCCCACGGAGATTCCCTTCGATCACGGGCGGCATCTGCGGGATTTTTCTTTGGTCTCTTGGGCTGCGACATAGCATTCCACCGCCTCTAACGACGCCTCACCGACACTCCAGACGTAACAAGCACGGTGCCAAAAGTACGGTTACCACTAAAACTTCGTGAGGTGGTCGGCAAACCGGTTGCGCATGCGGTGAGAACTGGCGGATTTCAGGTTGTTGA
>JAJYPK010000165.1 GCA_021795465.1 Bacillota bacterium | reverse complement strand
TTAGGGCGGGGAGGTTCAAGTGGTAGCATCAGTGCCTTAACAGCGTTGGTTTTTATAGGTATCTCAAAACCCTTGAGAAGGGTAGAGATCGTTGAATGAGACGGAAGAGCTGCTCACGTGTTTCCACGGCCACCGCGATTCACCCACGCGTGGCCCCTGCGGATGATGCACTTCCCCGTACGCTTTCGGTTCCTAACGGTCAAAGGGGGAATCACGAACCATCGTTTAACTTCGATAGAAGGGGACATTAGGCAAAGAGTCTGACGCCATCGAAGAGGGCAAAGCCGTGCTACTACAAACGTCATGGGGACCCGCGTTGGATTCTCCACATCTGCCATTTGGTACCAATCAATGATCAAGAAGATCCACGACAATTTCTTGCGGTTTCTTTGTGGTACGCCATGGTACCCTGGCCTTCTCACGCATTAGAACGTCTGCCCTAAGGTCGTAAGGATTCTTGTGCTAGCGCCACTGGTTTCCAGGTGCGTCCGCCATTGCTGGTGTACTCTAAGACCGCTGCCCCCGCATGAGAAAACGAAGGCTGCCCTATTAAAATGGCTATGGTCTGCCGATGGATCACATCGATTGCCGTCACTAAGGAATGTCTCCAATGCAATTTGATGGCATGAGGCACGGGTGGTACGTGAACGGGTTGCCACGTGGTTCCCCCGTTAATGGTTTGCACCATCACTGGGCTTCCCCCACTATCCAAAAGGACACCCACCGTGGCTACAGCGTTCTGCGTATTTAAAACGGACAATCCATTAGTGCCAAACCCGTTGATTGCGGGACTGGGAAGAGGTACGTCGACACGGATCTGGCGCCATCCTTTCGTGCTTTGGATCCATAACGCATTGCAGGAAGAAGTGATCCCAGACGCCGCGGCGGCAATCCATAGATGGTTCGGGACCGATCCTGACATCGCGGTAGGGTTCCACGCCCCTGAAATCGCCGAAATTCTCGACCATTGTTGGCCCCCGTTGTGCGTTTGCCATACCCCTTGGGGCGCAAGCCAGTATCCGGTGGTGCCATTCACAAAAAGAACCTGAGTTGGAGATACCGGAGGGACGGTAGCCATGGAGGCCCAATGGTGACCCCTATCGACACTGATGATCCAGGCTCCCGTCAGGGCTTCGCCTACCACAATATGCGCCGTGGAGGTGCTCACCGTCGACGGCTGGATAGCGGTTGGGAACCGGACCCGCTTCCATGACGTTCCACCGTTAACACTGATCCAACTGACCGCATTCCCCATTTGGGGTCCCTTTCCTACGGCGGCCACTAAGAGACCCGTGGATCCAAACCATTGCATCGACGTTAACGGCGTGGCCCCTGCTGGGGTGGTCCAAATGAGGTGCCATTGAGCACCTGCATCCGAGGTTTCAAAGAGATCACTATGAGCTCCCAAGATGTTCGTCGTTAAATAACCACGTTGGTCCGAAACAAAATGCATCTGAGAGAAGGTTCCGGGCAATATTGTGGGTCCCGTATCGGACATCGGAGACTTCGTCGCGCCACACCCCACTAAGATTGCGGATAGAAAAACTCCCCTTAGGATTTTTCCGATTAACGGCTTCATAAGGTCTGCCTCTCTCTTAGGAATTGGTTACCTCGATAACGACACCCACACGGTGAAAGTTACTGTTCGAACTTGTTCACTTTTTATGCAATAAGGCTACATTTCTCGGATAGGTCAAAAAATTTCACAATGGGTGGCGGAAGGAACGTGGGAGTATAATTCATTCGTGCCGCGGGTAACGACCCCGATAATGCGAACCATGGCGCATATTTTGGGTGCGGAACTACGTACACGAAGCCCAATCTCATGTTCTCTGTATTCCCCTAACGATTACTCCAGTACATCTTCCGGTGGCGTGAATGATCAGGCAGACTCTATTAACGCTAAATATTGTGCGAACGTCGAAGCCTTCAATACGTCGGAAGGAGAAGATTTGGTAACTACTCAGCACCCCTATAAAAACTCCGTTTAGAAAAAATGAAGCGGGACCTAGTGGAGTGCCGACACCCAAGTCTTGGCGCTCCAAAAGGAACTGGCCACCATGATGCGGCGCACGGCTGATTCCTGACCTTTTGTGAGGCCGGTGGTGCCTATTCCCATCCCATCCCTTTCCGGAAACTCCCAGTCTTCGCCCTTGTGGTCGGGGCTCTACTCTTCAACGTTCCCACGAGTCCGATGTCACAGGGACCGGTTTTGACGCGGCAGAGTTCACTGGATGTGGCGGCCACAACGGTAAGACTCCGAATAAAACTCCCTACAAAATAAGTATACTAGCGCTGCGATCCAAAAAAGGTGGGGATTTCGACGGATACGACTGGTCTGAAGCATATTGAAACGCTGGCCAACCAGGCAACCCAAACCCTGGATGGTCTTATTCAGTCATTAGAGAAAGAGCCCTCCACCCCGTTATCGGATTACGTGCCGGGTATTGAACAAGCCTACTTGCGCATTAAGAACGATATGGGGCAAAGTCCCGATGTTTTGCTGCGCAAAATCCGAGTCCCAGCCTGCCCCCAAGGACCGGTTTTGATTGCCTGTATTGACGGTCTTTCGGATAGCCAAATGGTCGACCAAGATATTATTGCGCCGCTATTACAAACCACCGCAGATCCGAAAACATGGGATGCAACCACACTTACTCCTATCCATATCTCCAAAGGGACCCAGTGGAGTACAATTACTTCCGATCTGGCTTCAGGTAACACCCTGATCATGGCGCCCGATCTTCCTTTTTGCTGGATAGTGGATACGGTCAAGATCCCTCAGCGAGCCATTGAACGACCCCAGACCGAACTCAGTGTGCGCGGGCCCGAGGAGTCTTTTAACGAGATCCTCTTAACGCAAATGAACCAGCTACGTCGGCGCTTTCTGGATAAGTCCCTACAATTTCATGACATTACGATTGGACGCCTGCAACATACGAAAGTCGTGGTCAGTTATATTAAGGGCGTCACCAACCCCGATCTTATCAAGACCGCTATTGATCGCATCTCTGACATTACTATCGATGGCTATGCCAATTCCGGCTTGATTTCGGGACTAATCCGTGACCACCCTCATTCCATTTTTCCCACGGTCCGTGCTACTGAAAGAGTGGACGTCGCGGTCTGGCGATTAAACGAAGGGAAAATCGTGATTCTCGTCGATGGGGATCCGTTCGTTCTGATTGTGCCCGCACCGTTGTCTGACTTTTACCGAACCGCCATGGATTATTCCAGTAGTTGGTATGATACGAGTTTTGTCCGCCTCATTCGTTTTACCGGCTGGGGACTGGGCATCTATCTGCCGGCCCTATATATTGCATTCACCGAGGTGAACCCGAGCTTAATTCCTTCATCGCTCCTGATCATTATGACGGGGGACCACATGGGTTTGCCCTTTCCTCCGATTGTGGAAGCAGGCCTCATGATCTTTGTGATTGAAATCTTGCGGGAGGCGGCGCTCCGCTTGCCTAAAATCCTGAGCACCACCATTGGCACGATGGGTGCCATCATCGTAGGCACAGCTGTTGTCAAAGCCGGCCTAGTCAGCCCGCAAATCATTGTGATTATGACCTTGACGGCCTTAAGTCTTTTCAGCACACCGGTGTACGAACTGATCGGTAGCTGGCGTCTCATGGGATTGGTTATGCTGATCGCTGCTTTTTTCACTGGGATTTTGGGCATCCTCATAGCGAGTGTGGTCATGATAGCCGAATTCACCACCATGTCCTCTTTTGGAGCCCCTTACTTTACGCCGTGGGCTCCTTTTCGCCGAAGCGATTGGAAAGATAGCCTTATCCGCGTGCCTTGGACCCTGTTTAAAACGCGTTCGATGGTGAACCGTCCCTTAAAACCGGGTATGCGCTCCCCCAGAAAAGAGGAAACATCGCCACACCTGCACAATCGGCAACAAGATTCATCGTAAAGAGGTGAGGGCGTTGAAACGGTATAAATTTTATTTGCTATCGGTTTTCATGGGACTCACCTTGACGGGGTGTTGGGATCAGCGTTCGGTGACTGATCGGAGCATCGTCGTGGCTTTGGCAGTCGCTCCGACATCCAAACCAGGCCTATTCACCTGGACCTATGTTTTTCCTGATGTTGCGGTGACCGTCAGCAGTCTGCCGAGTATCAAACCCGGCGATCAATATTATTTCAAAACCGTCACGGCGGCCTCTTTGGCCCAGTCCCAATCCCATGTGCAGCAAGCTTTATCCCGTGGCCTCTTCATGGGCCAATTGAAGGTGGTGGCTTGGGCTAGCACCATGACCACGGAACAAGTGACCACCCTCATGAACACCTTAAACCATGAGGGCCTAACCCCCAAGGTCTACTGGGTGATTACCGGCCGGTCCCCCTTGGTCAAACTTTTTTATGCAACCCCCCAAGAAGTTGTTCCCGGATTATATCTGTCTCATTTCTTTAATTGTTCGAAATGCCAACAGTTTGAACTCGGCCGTTATGGGTGGCAATTTTGGGTGGACACCGAGACTCCTGGGATCTCTCCAGCCTTGCCCTATGCTACCGGGCTTTCCAATATTAATGAACTCGCCGTGTACGGTCGCTATGGCCGCCCAAATATTTTCAATGGGGATCAAACCCAAGGGTGGGCCTATTTAACTGCCCGAGCCAATAAAGGGACCCTGACCCTGCCTACCCAGCAGGGCATCACGACCCTTAGCCGCATCCATGGCTCAAAAAGCGTGCAAGTGCAATTGGTGGGAGGAGCGCTCCACGTAACGGAAACACTCAAATTAACCAGTACCATGTCCCAAATTCCGGCGGGAGTTATGCTCACTCAAAAATATCTCCTCCATATCCAGCGATTAGGAGAACACGCTGTGATCGCACGCTGCCTGGCCGCCATTCGTGTGGCGAACCAGACACATACCGACCCTTTTGGTTATGCCCGCACCTGGTTCTGGACTAACAACCGAGGCGCTAGCCGGATACCGTTGGCCCAATTGGCCACCCTACCGATTGATGCCACCATTACGGTGAAGCTGACCATTGTGGGACAAGGAGTTAGCGTATGAAAATCATTTTAGCCGAACCGATTAGCCCAGGTCAGTATTTTTGGCTGATAACCACATCCGTGGTCGTGGGGGGGGTCTATATTTGGCCCCAATATGTGGTGATGGCCGCGAAACAAAATGCCCCGTGGTCTATCTTAGGGTCGGTTCTGGTAGCCTATGGTCTCATCTGGCTACGGGCTAGCTGGGCCGCCTATACCCAAGGCACTAGTTATGCCGATGTGTTACGAAAAACTTGGGGGGCCATAGGAATGTGGCTAGTCTTCGTTCTGAGCCTGAGCATTGGCATCGTCCTCGACATGGCTTTGCTTGCCTTATACGGGCAACTCATGCATACCATCTTTTACGAGGCCACGCCCCGGTTTGTGATAGAACTGCTCGTGGTGGGTGCCGCAGCTTGGATTGCCAGTAAATCTTTGAACGGACTGGCCCGAAATGTGCAGTTTTGGTTCCCCGGTCTGGTGTTATTGGTGCTCATCATCGTTTACTTGAGTCTTCACCACCTTCACTATTGGGGCGCTCTCACTCCCTCCAACATGGTGCAATACCTTCCGATTCTTCATGGCATTGGGGTAACCTGGTACCTGTTCGTTCAAGGCGAGGGGATGATTTATTTGGCGACTCAGGTACGTAACACGACCAGGCGCCAAGCCCGCAGGCTGGCTGGGTGGGCCATCTTGTTTCAAGGCTTTTGGCTCATGCTATTCTATGTGGTGGTGGTGGGAACCATTGGCCCACAGGCCACCGAAGTTCTGCGTTGGCCCATTGTCTACGTCTTTTCCAGTGTTATCATCCAGAGCTTTTTTTTAAGCGGGGTGGGCACCCTGATCCTTCTCACCTGGAGCATTGCTTTAACGCTATACCTGGCGGTCCAACTGTTTTGCTGGTCTTGGAATCTCGAAATCATGTTAGACATTGGTGCCAAGACCCGCGCGATTATTGTTGTCGCACTTGCTCTGATAACGATCATTGGGTCCTCCCTGATCCCCTCCCCGGTTTGGGCTAACAGCGTCGTGCTCAATTTCGTCAATCCGGTTGATATGATATGTACTGCTGTCATTCTAGTTCCCTCGTTCGGCATCAGTTGGCTAAAATTCCGGCACCGGAGGCAAGAAATCGCATGAATCTGATTCTTTATTGGGTCTAGCGGAAGTGTTCTCACGGACCTATGATATCGCCCATCCCAACCGGGGCAGCAAGTCACGCGGGCGATGGAAGTTTTGCCCCAATATCTGGGGACTTCCGTGCTTGACCACGACCGCCAACCGTGAGCGAGCAAGTTCATCCACCACTTGCATACGATCAAAGTTGCACGGGAAACGGCGATGGCGGCAGACTGACGGAGGACCAACTGGCGACCTTTACCACCGAGTACCAAGCGATTATGCACGAAGGATTGGAGCAAGACCCACGGCGAACAGCGTCGAAAGGCACCAAGCCACGCGGGCGGATCAAACAGACGAAAATCCGGAACCTATTGGACCGCCTGGATCAGCACCAGGTAGCGGTACTCCGCTTTATGCGCGACTTCCGGGTGCCGTATACCGATAATCAAGTCGAACAGGACATCCGGATGATTAAAAAAATCCCCCAGTAAATCTCGGGCAGCTTCCGTGGCCTGGACGGATCTGATGTGTTCTGTCGCATTCGGGGCTATATTTCCACGTTGAAGAAACAAGGATTACCCGTGTGGGAGTATCGACCGTCGACGGGTTCCCGATAATGCTCCTGACTGGGCGTGGACTGGTAATAAGGGGGATTACCTAGCCTCTGCCTTCCTAACGAGATGGTGCTCGATCCGTTTGGTGGCGGTGGGGTTACTTTGATGGGCCTTTGATTCTGCGTTCGCCGTGGAACGGTATGGGTACACGTTAGGCATCGAGCACCGAATGTTTTTCGCTATGCGACGGGTAAAAAGACCGATAAAAGGACGTTAACGGCGTTGAACATTGAACGACCCGACGATCAAAATTCACAGTGGAACTATATTATCCGGCCCCATGTCAATGCCGACCACCCATAGGTCGTAGGTTAAAATTTCAAAATTTCATGGCTCTGGGCCAGTTGGGGTGGACATGGTGTCATCCTACGAGTAATGAAATGGTTCCCTCTCGGCTGGACCGCTTGCCATAGGCATATGACGGGTAGTTATTAAGCATAATAGGTTTCTAAAGGGGGGAGGAAGTGAAACCACAACGAGCCGTCGTGTTAGGGTCCCGATTTGGGGGCTTAGCGGTGATCTCATGGCTTCGCCGTCTATTCTCGCCGG
>JAJYPK010000024.1 GCA_021795465.1 Bacillota bacterium | reverse complement strand
TGAACCTCTTAGAGGCTCTAGGGCGGGTAGCACGGGAACCATTAGTCCCTTACCCACCCGGCATCCCGATAATTCAGCCCGGAGAAGTTATCAGTCGGGAGGTACTCGAGTGGCTAGCGCTATGGGAGAATCTAAACCCAGGCTCGGTCGACGGTATCTATCGGGATCCAGAAAGCCAAGGAGGCAGTGTATGGGTAGTCACGTGAGAGGACATCCAGGCGTCTTGGTGTCATTCGAGGGACTGGAACGGGTGGGTAAATCGACACAAATAAACCTCTTGGCTGAGTGGCTCCGGGAACTTCTTGTGCCAACTATGGTGTTGCGCGAGCCAGGTGATACGGACCTTGGGGAGGCGTTAAGACGTACACTGTTGCATGACGTGGGGATCAAGAGCCCACGAGCGGAATTGTTGCTGTTTGCCGCTGCGCGTGCCGAGTTGGTGTTGACTCACGTGCGTCCGGCGTTGGATGCCGGTGTCGTGGTGATTCTCGACCGGTTTATTGATTCGTCTGTAGCATACCAAGGATATGGTCGTGGCGTCGCGCTGGAAGTCGTGGAGTCGATCAACCGCATTGCGACCGAGGGCCTACGCCCGGATCTTACTTTTTGGCTTGATGGGCAAAGTTTTTCGAGAGCCTCGATTCCGGATCAGATAGAATTACGGGACGCAGCATACTTTTCAAAAGTGCGGGCGGGGTATCGGGATCTCAGTGCCCAAGATCCATCCCGATGGCGAGTGATTGACGCTCACCAATCACCGGACGTAATACATCATGTGATTCAAGACATCATGCAACCATGGATTACACGTCTTCAAGGGGGGTGACCGATGTGAAATTAGTGATTGCGATATTGCAGGATAAAGACGCGGCACAAGCCGTCACTGAACTGAATCGACGGGGATTTCGGGCCACGAAACTCGCGAGCACTGGCGGGTTTTTACGCGAGGGGAACACGACAATATTAGCAGGAGTTCAAGAACCGGACGTGGAACAGGTGGTTTCGGTACTGCGTCGGACTTGTTCGGTGCGGCATGAGACACTGGCTCCACAAACGCCGAGCCATAGTGGGGAGCCTTACGTGCCGTTTCCGGTCGAAGTGACCGTGGGTGGCGCGACGGTCTTTGTGGTGGACGTGGATCGTTATGAAAAGTTCTGAGTCTCGCTTGGGCTTGTGGCCTAGTTTGGGCCAGGCCTATGCTGGGCCGAACCTTCCGCAATGCCTATTGTTGGTCGGACAAGCTCCCCAAGGGGAGCCCGGCATGACGTGGTGCCGAAACCTTCTCTGCGAAGGATCGGCGGAACCTGGATGTTTATGTCGAGGATGTCAGAAATCGTTGGAGGAGCACCCAGATCTCACAATCTTGTCGCCGATGCCCCACACCATAAAGATTGACGAGGTGCGTACTTTGCTCCAATCGTTGGGGTACCACCCGTTGTGGGCATCGAGGCGCGTGGTTTGGATCCAAGAGGCAGACAAACTCGGAAGTGACGCGGCCAATCTCTTATTAAAGGCCTTGGAAGAACCGCAAGCCTTCGTGTATTTCTTGCTGACGACCGAGCATCCGGACCGAGTTTTAGCGACAATTCGCAGCCGATGTCACAAGGTGCATCTAGCCAACGCGGTAACCCAAGAAATTCGCGACGACTTGCGCCCCGATTGGATGCTCGCACGTCCGCTATTACCGGAACATATCGTTGAAGCGGTATGGTATGTGGAACAACGATTTCGTCGGACACACAATCCGAATTGGCTCGTGTTGTGGGAACGCTTGTGGCAAGCTCATCAGGCATTGTCGGCTAACGCCAATCAAGATGTGTGGCGCGAACGACTTCGGCAATGGTGGCTTTTGTCGTGAGCTCTGGTCCGTGGCAGGTCTATGTGATCCTTTGTGGTGACAGGAGCTTTTATACGGGGATTAGTACCGATGTTCCACGGCGTTTGAATCAACATCGTCGAGGAATCGGGGCACGCTATACCCGAGGCCGGGGTCCTTTAGAACTGTGGTGGGTCTCCGAACCGTTTACGCACCGAGAGGCGTTGGTGGTCGAAAGACGGATGAAGCAATGGAGTCACGCGGACAAGGAGGCGTTGAATCGGGATGGACGCACTGTCTCCCCCTCGGTGGGTTGAGCCTGGGGTCTTGTACGTAGTCGGCACCCCCATCGGAAATCTTTCGGATTGGTCCCCCCGCGCTGAGGCGGTTTTGCGAGAAGCGGACCTGATTCTCTGCGAAGATACCCGGGTGACGGGACTCTTATGTCACCAGTATCACATCAAGACGCCTAGGCTTTCGTTTCATGCACACAATACCCGGATGCGGTTACCCCAGGTGCTAAAACGCCTCGAAGAGGGAGCGGCCGTGGCGTTAGTGAGCGATCGCGGGATGCCCACATTATCGGATCCCGGTCAAGAGTTAATTGACGCGATTTGGCAGGAAAGCGGCAAAGTTACCGTAATCCCAGGCCCATCTGCGGCCATTACGGCATATGCGGCTTCGGGATTTGAAGCGCCTTTTACATTTTGGGGATTCGTTCCGCGAAGCGGTGCCGCACGATCGGTGCGACTTGGTGAGATCATCGAGAGTCCCTATGCGGGAATTTTATACGAAGCTCCACACCACATGCAACGGACCTTAGAAGATCTGAAGATGGGTGGGGATCGACCGATATTTTTGGCTAGGGAAATGACCAAACGCTATGAAGAGTTCATCCGCACGACTCTGTTCCAAATTACTGAAACCCCGCGCGAGTGGCGCGGGGAAATCGTTCTGGTGATTGATAAACCGCCGAAAAAATCCGATCCGGAACCGCTTAACTGGGAAGACTTGGATCGTCAGGTGCGGGAACTAGTGGCTCATGGAATGCATCAAAAAGAGGCGATTCGACGTATCGCCTCTGAGTCTTCAGTGTCCAAGCGCGAGCTTTATCAATACGTAGTCTCGAAGTGAGACTACACCGCTTCGATATTAAGGTTGACGACGCATTCGTGGCATACGTTTTTCCCACGATAAGACTCGATATTTTCTGCGTTGCCACAAAAAATGCAAGCGGGCTCGTATTTCCGCAAGATGATTTTTTCCTCGTCCACATAAATCTCTAATGAATCTTTATCACTGATGCTAAGGGTGCGACGTAGTTCAATAGGGAGCACTACTCGACCTAGCTCGTCCACTCTACGAACAATCCCGGTTGATTTCATCTTTATCACCTCACTCCTTCGACATTCGAATACCATGATTGTACCAGAAATTCCAATTTATAGTCAATGCTTTGTTGTTATTTGTCGATTAATGACGAATTTTTTTGGGCGATCTCAGAATATGGCGTATGAGCGCAGTTAAGGCCCCATTGGGTGCCTCAATCTCGGAGAACATCCATCATATCAAAACACTGGGGCACCAGCTTCCGTAAGTCCATACGCGACTCGAGGGCGGTCCTCACGGCAGCACGTCGGCGGATGTAGCGAGGCGTTTGACGGCGGCCAGGCATCGTTCCGTGGAGGTCCGGAGCCGATGGCCGTTACTTATTAGATCCCGCCAAAGAGACAGACAGCCGTAGGTGTTTGGGGGATATTTGTGCTAACCTATGATGATCATAAATGTCAGATCCGCTAACAAGCTGCCTTCTGCGAAAGGAGCATCCCATGGTACGCATTGGAGTCATTGGTGACTATGATGAGACTAAACCCACGCATCGGGCGACTTCTCGAGCCCTTATACAGGCAGGCGAGGCCCTAGGCGAACCTCTGCAGGTCACGTGGATCAGAACCGCCGCGCTGGGTCAAGACACTGCTGCTTTGGCTGGTTACAATGCCTTTGTGGGGAGCCCGGGTAGCCCGTATGTGGATTTTCAAGGGGCGTTGGCGGGCATTCGCTATGCGCGCGAACAGCGACAGCCGTTTTTGGGCACGTGAGGCGGCTTTCAACATGCTCTGTTAGAGCATGCCCGCAATTATCTTGGCATCAATGCCGCCACGACGGCCGAGGTTAGCCCAACCGGTGACAACTTGGTCGTGACCCCCATGGCCTGTTCTATATTTGGGGAGACTGGAACGGTGGAGATAATCGAGAACACGCGCGCCCGATCATTGTATGGTCGAGACACCGCCCGTGAGCCCTACCGTTGCCATTACAGCCTCAATTCCGCATATCGCTCTATCCTATTGGACCAAGGATTGGTTGCGTCGGGCCAAGATGGTGACGGAGAGATTCGCATCGTTGAACGGACGGACCATCCGTTTTTCCTGGCCACACTGTTTGTGCCCCAACTGTCGGAGGAGCAACCCCATCCCCTGATCATGGGTCTTCTTCAAGCGGCGCTTCGACTATCATAAGAGTGGCGGGCGTGAAGGGGCTCTATCGGTAGTCCGTAGTCTACCAGTCCAACTCTCCATATATCTAGTTAATTAGTTTTCGGCACGAGGACAGAGTGTCTGGTAATAGTCCGGATTTTTCGTCGCCGGGATGTTCGCGGTCATCGGTGTGTTCATCATCTATACGCTATTCGACACAGACGGCGGCAATCATTTGCGGAATATTCCGACTATTATCCGCGAAGTTCTCGTCTTAAATCCTTAAATGCCATAAATTGACATGCGGAGCCTGGGGAATTATACACATGTTCGGCAAGTTGCGTGGGATCACGCTTCATTGCCGTAATGAGACCCTTATTCCTACGGCTATTGCAGCGTTTTGGACTCCCCTGGTACATCCACATGTCGTTTGATGCTATTGTGATTCCATTACTTGACGGTAGCGTCGGTAATCGGGCCGTATAATGGAATGGGATCGCTATGATGTTCAAAGAGGCGGTGACTATGGCTAAGAAAGCCGTGCTTAATCATGGTATGACAAAGAGATTGCCGCGACGTCGGATTCGTTTGCAGGGGGATTTTTGTCGCAAGAATGTCCCATCTTGACTGGTACGGTTTTTGGAAAAGGATCGAAAAACCGGGTCCATGCGGTACGAGGCCAGAGATGGTGCTGCACCGTCGAAATGTGGGCTCAGCAACTTGACCGATCTTTATTGGAGGCCGATGTAGCCAATTGAAGGGCCATTGGAACTCGCATCGCCGAACAGAGATAGGGCTCTAAATAGCACCACCGGTTCTCATGCTGGTGAGCCGATAAGCGTATTCATCGTCTTGGCTAGTTCGGATCGGATGGCAACGCATAATGATAGGATTTAAGAGAAAAGGAGAGATGTTAATGACCGTCAAGGACGCCATACGAGCCCACCGTGAAGCCATGAACCGTGGTGATGTAGCCAGTCACAATAAGGGGATCTCGGACCAGTATTTCGGGGTATTTTGCCTAGGGAATGCGGGAACTCATGAGACTTACAATGCGGATGAAATTCGTGATGGCAACGCATCGGCGGATTACTACTACCGCCAGGAATTGAAAAAGGTCCCGCGGTGGGCTTATATCGATTGGGAGTGGGGACTTCGGGGCGACAGTGAGTGTGTGGTATCGTCGCGCATTGATTTCTCGTTGGATGGGGACGTGATCATGCATGCCTTGGTGACCGAGGTCTATGCTTTGGAAGGTGACCAATGGAGGATGCTGCGTCAGTATATGGAAAAGTACCGGCCTCTTCACGAAGGATAGTCATTAGCGATACGACGTCTTGACTCAAAATGTTCGTAGCAACGGGCAGAACCATGCTGATCATCGCAATTGAGCATATTCGGGTGTCTCACCTGCCAAGTAGCATCGGTTCAAGCATCGGTGGAAGCGAGGAATCGGCGATGAATGCATTGAGGACTCTCGAAGGCACAATTCATTATGAGGTAACGGGTCGTGGGCCCGCGGTGGTATTTCTCCATTCGGCTCTTGCCGATCATCGACAGTGGCGTGTGCAAGTTGAAGCACTGGCCCAGGGCTATCGGTGTATTGCCTACGACTTGATGGGATACGGGCAGAGCGACAACGCTCCCGAGCGATACGATCCAGCCGATACGCTCGTCGCACTGTTAGATGACTTGGGCGTAGAGACTGCAACTCTCGTCGGCTCCTCGTTGGGCGGATCGGTGGCGATTCATGCCGCGGTGAAGTACCCTCATCGGATCCGGTCGATGGTCGTGGCCGGCACCGGCCTCTTTGGGTTTGAACCTCCTAATCTTGAGGGCCCCAAACCTCCCATTTACGCCCAATATGAAGCGGCACTAGCGGCCCATGACGTCAACCGATTGGTCGATTTAGCCGAAGCTATATGGCTTCGTGGAATCGACGGGAGTGACGAGGATGTACCTTTTGCCAGTCGTGAAGCGTTCCGCTTAATGTACCGGGAATTTCTGAACACTCGCGGGGAGTTCCTTCAGTATCCGGAGCTTAACGACGTGGGCTTGCTTAGGAATCTGGAGATTCCCATCATGGTCCTCTTGGGTGAACGCGAGACAGCATTTTGTGTGGCGATTGCCGAGCATTTAGAAGCGACTTTGTCCCGAGTTACACTGGTCCGGATGACTGGTGCTGCCCATTTTCCCAACCTGTCTAAGCCCCACGAGGTGACGGATCGTATTCGGCGTTGGCTCCACGAGACTTCCGTGTAAGCTGCCACGGGGAGATGCTCGGATATGGCACACCTGAGTGGCCGGTGACGGGGTGTCCGTTTGAGATTTAAGAGGAACGTGAAATCCGGAAACAAAAATGTTAGCCTACGGGTCTCGAAGACCAAGCGCCGCGAGTACGAACGTGTGCGCTGAGTCGCCAGAACCTCCTGAAGGTTCATGGTACGCGCTGATAAAAGATGTCAAGAGAGTCCACTTGGGGTTAATTGGACGACGGTAAGGAGAGAGCCAACCGATGAACCAAATTACTCGGACCCAGATTATTGAGGCCATGGTGTCCGGCCTTAAAGCAGAGGAGTATATCCTGGCCATTTGGTTAGAGGGTGCAGACGGAACCGAGAGCGTGGACGCCTATTCGGATGTCGACCTGGTGTGCTATGTGCGCGACGGGTACGTGGGAGATGCCATGGCCCACCTCGAGTCCTGTCTTAGCAGGTTGGGGGCCCTGGATATTGTCTATGAGGAGCCCGGCCGTCCGGAGAACAATCGATATAAGGTCTATCACCTGGAAGCGACATCAGATAACCTACTGATCGACGTGACGTTCCAAAGTGAAACTTTTCCCGTGTCCTTTTTGTACGAGGACCTTACCGTTGTACCAGTGGTTTTAGTCGACAAGGCCAACGTGGTGAAATTCCATCATGCGGATCCGCAGATGACCAGGAACCAGTTACGCATCCAACTCGCCCAAGCCCAAGGGTGTTATGGCCAACGGAGCCGGGCGATAAAATATACGGACCGTAAAATGTTTTTAGAGGCGCTGATTTACTACCAGAAGTACGTCCTAGGACCACTCGTTGACGTCTTGCGGATTGCCCACACCCCCTATCAATCCGATGCCTTTTTGGTCCATGCCTCGAGGGATTTCCCCCCGGACGTGGTGACCGCATTGGAAAGGCTCTATAAGGTCCAATCCGTTGAGGACATCGCGGTGCGGATAAAGCTCGCCGACGACTGGTTCCAAAAAGCGGTGGTGCAGGCGGATCAGGTGCTCCCGGAGTTAGATCTATAAACAAAATCCTGGAAGTGTGTAGTCGCGGCTCTTCCCGTCAAGGTTACGGATACCATCGCGTCCGTCTGCGATCTCAGCGGATCGTCGAGTCTAACGTCATGCGTGACATCGGTTTACGAAAATAGTGGGGGAAGACCCGTCTGGGAAATTTATGACGTGGCAGGAATTCCCACCTGAACTAGCGAAATCTTTGGTGTCGTCCATGAACAAATCTCGGCAGAGAGACGGAATTTCCTGGACCATAGAACGTCCGTTCCATGCTAGAAATTCTTGTGGCCACGGTGTTGAATGGAATGAGCCACGATCGGGATATGTATTGATTCTATAGAAAAGGATGGTTGGTCTTATGTCGACCAATGAAAGTCGCAGTATCGAAGTCGATCTCGAACTCCGTTCTCCGGCAAGCTACGCCTCGTACCATAATCACATTCCGGTGGTATCCGAGTTAACCGTTTGGAACCGTTCGGATAGGCCCGAGTCTGACGTGAAAATAACCATCAGCGGAACGTCATTAACGCAAGACTTCGTGCTCCGTATTGATGGACTGGGTCCGTACGAATCCCGAGCCTTGGATCCTGTTGATCTGCCCCTGTCCCACGATTACCTGGCCTCTCTCAACGAGGCGGAGACCCAAGACCTCATCGTCACGGCGTCGGTCCAAGGACGGGACGTCTATTACGACTCCTATGCGTTGGAACTCCTCTCTTACGATCAATGGGGCGGAATCCATGTCTTGCCCGAACTCCTCGCGGCGTTTTGCACGCCCAACGATAGCGTGGTCGATACCGTCTTGGCCAAGGCTGGGCGGCTATTAGCGACGTATGGTCGAGACGGTACCATGAAGGGATATCAGGCGGAAGACCGCGAGGACGTATGGTATCAAATGTCGGCAATCTATAGCGTTTTGGCCGCGGAGAAGCTTGTGTACGTGGAGGCGCCTCGATCCTTCACCGACGATGGGCAAAAGATCCGCTTGCCGGAGCGCATCTTCTCCAGCAAAGTGGCCACATGTCTTGATACCACCATGCTCTTCGCCTCCTGCCTGGAACAGGCTGGGCTTCATCCCTTAGTGCTCATAAAGCAGGGCCACGCCTGGGTGGGGTGCTGGCTTATTGATGGGAGACTCCCGACTCCGGTGACCGACGACTGCCAAAGCATTCGTAAGCGGGTGCAGAACGGTGAGATAATTGTCTTCGAAACGACGGGAATTGCCTCCGCAAATCCACCGTGGTTAAAGCAATCCGTGGAGCAAGGGAAGAGTTATCTCGAGCAGGACCAGGAATTCATGTTTGCCGTCGACATCGAGCGTGCCCGGGATGAAAAAATTCGTCCGATTCCTGACCGATGGAAGCCGCTCGGTCACCCCGCCTCCGTGGATAACGAACCCTCCCAGATTGAAACCATGCCTTCGCTACCTCCGATCCTCGATCAAGACAAAGATTACGTCCTCCAAGCCGAGGTCCCGGGGGATTCGCGTCTAAAACGCTGGAAGGGTAAACTTTTAGACCTCACTACAAGAAACCGCCTCTTGAACTTCAAGGTAACGCGGACCATTGTACCCCTTCTGGTGTCGGACCTGGAAACCGTGGAAAATGCCCTCGCGGATGGAAAGGAGTGGAGGTTTCGGTCGATCTTTGACCTCATGCCTGCTGCCGATCCCCGCTCTTTGTCCCTGGCCGTTGCAAGAACTGGGGTAAATCCTCACGAATCGATCATTGTCGAGGCCATGAAGCGCCGAGAACTCGTCTCGTCGTTGGATCCGGAGGATCTGACGACACGGCTTCTTAATGTGTTCCGTGCCGGGAGGACGAGCCTCGAAGAGGGGGGCGCCAACACCCTCTTTTTGACCATTGGGATGCTATATTGGAAGGATGGGTCGCGAAGTCGCACGCAGCCGGCACCGATTTTGTTGGTGCCTGTCAGCCTGTCGCGAAAGTCTACTCGGAGTGGCTTTTCCATTGCGCGGCACGATGATGAGACGGTGGTTAATCCCACACTGCTTCAGCTTTTGCGTGACCACTTTCAACTGGATCTAAAAGGACTGGAGGTCATTCCAGAAGATGAGCATGGGGTGGATGTCGCCAAAATTATGCAAATGTTGCGGACGGCGGTGACCGAGATCCCGGGGTTCGAGGTCCGCGACGAAGTGCACCTCGGTCTCTTGTCGTATGCGAAGTACTTGATGTGGCGAGATCTGGAGGATCGGCCGCAGGACTTGCGCCAGAATCGCGTTGTCGCGCGGTTGATGGATACGGAGTCGAACGTGTCGGCGCCCGCAGGCGATGAAAATTTCGCGCAACGCGATGACATTGATGAGCGTCATGAGCCATGGGAATTGTTGACCCCACTCGATGCAGATTCCTCCCAGATGAATGCCATCAGCCGTGCGGCAGCCGGGCACGACTTGGTGCTAGAAGGACCTCCGGGCACGGGGAAATCGCAGACCATTACCAACCTCATCGCTCACTTCTTGGGATCGGGGAAGTCTATTCTCTTTGTCTCAGAGAAAATGGCGGCACTGGATGTGGTCCACCGGAGGCTTAGCGATGTGGGACTGGGACCCTTCTGTCTTGAGCTCCACTCCGCGAAATCTAAGAAAACCGACGTGCTCGAGCAACTGGGTTCCGCCCTGAATGGTGCCGACCAATATCCCGAGGCGGAATGGCGGGAGCACGGTAAAAAACTAGCCCACATGAGACGAGAACTGAACGTATGGGTTGACACCTTGCACAGAAAGCACCCCAATGGGCTTACTGTGCGGGACGCGATGGGGACATTGACCCGTTTCGGTAGTTGGAGGCCTGCTCGATTATCGTGGGAGGATCCAGACGGGCACAATGGGGAGGATTTAGCGGCACAACGAGAACTCATGCAAAAGGTTGCCGGCCTTTTGGGTGACATGGATTCGCTGGTCGATCATCCCCTGCGGGGCATGTGCCACACCCGGTGGACGACGGCTTGGGAGGACGCATTATCCGAGGCGCTCGACACTCTTGGCCCGGCAACTGAGAGCGTGTCTTATCAGGCCATGGATCTTCTCAAAACGTGGGGGTTTCAAAGCCCTATGATAAGCACTGAGGCTCTCCTCCAAAGCCTTCATGAACTAAGCGAAGTGATGGCCACCGGGCGCGACATGCCCCAAAGCCTCCTTCGGGCACTGGGTCAGACAAATCTGTCGGAGCGGCTTCGGGAATTGATCCGCCATGGGAAACAACATACGGACGCGTGGAATGTACTGAGTCCATGGTTTCGACGCGAGGTTTCGACGGTTTCCGGGGAGCCCCTCAAGCTGATGTGGACAGAGGCGCGAACTAAATCGGCGATTGGAAAATGGTTGTCCCAGCGACGGGTCCTGGCGCTACTGAAACCTTTTGCGGTACACGGGGTACCGAAAGATTCCCTCGATAACTTGCTCGATGCACTGGAGAGTCTCAACCGAGAGAACCTTTGGTTAGAAGGCGCCCAAGATGGGGCTCGGGACTATTTGGGTCCCGATATCTTTCGTGGTCCCGACACCGACTGGTTGGAGGTAGAGAACGTCTACCAGTGGAGCGAAAACCTGGAAGAATCAGCGAGGCACCTAGCCCACGCCTTGGCTCTTCCGTCCGATGAGATAAACAGTCGAATTTACGAGTGGATCGAGGGAGCCGGTCAGGCGGGAATCCGGGAGAGTCGTCCGCGTTTCGTCCAATATGGGACAAGTTGGGAGGCATACACCGGAGCACGAATGCGTGTCGCGGATCTCATCGAGAGTCAAGAACTGCCACGGACGACGGAGGAGACCCTCGATACCATTCGGCTTTGGGTATCGGCACGGACCCAGTGGGCCCTTTGGTGCCGATGGAGGGAGCTTCGGGCAGACGCCTTTAAGGAGGGACTTGGTCCCTTGATGGCGCAGTTAGAGGCGGGGGCGTTTCACCCGCATGACTTGGAGGACCACTGGGCCTATTCATACCAATATTGGTGGTTCCGAGCGACAATTGACCGAGAGGACAAACTGCGTCAATTCACCCGGGGGGAGCATCTCCGGCACATTGCCGCCTTCAAGGCCGCCGACGCTGAATATCGGGAAATCACGGGACACTACCTGGTCTGCACCTTGGCGGAGCGTTTACCGCGCGGGGAATTGGCGGGACGACCCAGCCCCGAGATGAAGATTCTTTTGCACGAGTTAAACAAGAAGCGAGCTCACTGGCCCGTGCGCAAGCTGATCCGGGCGCTGCCAACGCTGTTGCCGAAGCTTAAGCCGTGCCTCCTCATGAGCCCACTGTCCGTGGCTCAATATCTTGATGCTAATGCCCGTTTTGATGTGGTCATCTTTGATGAAGCATCCCAAATTCCGGTGTGGGATGCGGTGGGCGCGATCGCCCGGGGAAACCAACTGGTCGTTGTCGGTGATCCCAAACAACTCCCACCCACCAGCTTCTTTGAAGCCCAGGATCGGGGTGATGACCTGGCCGACGGACCCGATGAGGACCTCGAAAGTATTCTGGACGAATGCCTCGGTTCGGCACTTCCGACGCTACGCCTCGAATGGCATTATCGTAGCCGCCACGAAAGTCTTATCGCCTTTTCCAACCATAAATACTACGATTCGAAGCTCGTGACCTTTCCCTCTGCGGTGACTCGTGATACGGCGGTGAGCTTGAAGCTCGTGTCCGGGACTTATGATCGCGGGGGCACGCGAACCAATCTCGGCGAGGCGTCAGCGGTCGTTGAAGCCATTGCGGCGCACTTTCAGACGCACGGTGAATCTGCTCCCACGATAGGTGTGGTGACGTTCAATTTGGCACAACAGCAACTCATCGAAGGGCTCTTGGATCAGAAGATGCACCATTCTCCGGAGCTTGAAAAACTTATCATGCAGTCTCCTGAGCCACTCTTTGTGAAGAACTTGGAAAATGTCCAGGGTGACGAGCGGGATCTCATTTTCTTTTCCGTCACCTATGGCCGCGACGACACTGGCCGCATTGCACTGAATATGGGGCCCCTCAATAAGGACGGTGGCCACCGGCGTTTAAATGTGGCGATAACCAGGGCACGCCAGGGCGTGACCATTTTTTCCACCATTAAACCCGAGGATATCGATGGGTCCCGGACCCGGGCTCGCGGTGTTCTTGATCTGAAGGATTACCTCAGGTACGCCCAAGTGGGGCTTTACGAAGGGTCGGTCGCCCGGGCCCATACCGGCATTGCGAGCCACCCCATTGAGGACCAGATTGCGACCAAGCTCGAACAGCGCGGATGGACCGTCAGCCGAAACATCGGTACGTCGGTGCATCGGATAGATATTGGGGTCGTGGACCCTCGCGACCAATCCCGCTTCTTGTTAGGAGTGGAAAGCGACGGAATGAGCTATCGGTTTCTACCGTCCGCCAGAGACCGCGATCGACTGCACGAACAAGTGCTTGCCGGTCTTCACTGGGATCTTGACCGTATTTGGTCGTTAGATTGGGTGGTTAATTCACCAAAGGAACTTGACCGCATCGAAAATCGACTACGGCTGTTGCTTAAGACGCCCGTGTCTGCAGAGGCCCTGAAAGCTGACCAACTAGAGCGAATGGGGGATCCTTTTTAAGGAAAAGGATAACTTCGGGATAATCCCGCCCCCTTCTCCGGGGCGCGATATGCCGAGAGATTTCGTTGTCGGATGACCATGATCCACTGCTCGTAGATTGAAAAGGTAGCAGGCGGATATCGTGGTCAGTGGGAGTCGTCAACGTAGAAGAAAAAGGCATGAGGATGGAATCGATCGGGCATCATCGTGCCGGGTCTCCCATAACGGCCCCAAATGGCTTCGGCTGCATCGTGGGTACCTTCGATACGAACATATTTCCGTCCTTGACGGGTGACCCCTTCGTGGATTTGCACATCGCTCGACGAGGGGTGGTCCGCTATATTATCTACTGGCTCATCGACGGGTGTTGGGGACAATAATGCTTGAACTATGCCATTGATGGTTTCTATCCCAAGCTGTTCACCCCGAGTGGTTTGCATTGTGACCAGGGCTTGCTTTGGCGTCACTATAGGCATCGAACAGTCAGCGGATTTGAGCCAGGTTGCATGCGTGAAGACCACTAGGGGATGAACGGGTGGAGGTGGCGCGGGCAATTTATGGACCCCGTACCAGTGGAGAAACCGTTGGACATGGGTGCGGTTTTGTCGTATGGGACTAGCGACCTTGACCCAGCGATTAGCCTCCTTACGAAAACACTGATCGTGTTTCAATAAGATCGCCCCAGTCCAAGCTTTGGTTTCGATCAGAAACACACCGGGCGGTCCGATGACGACGTGGTCGATTTGGGCGAATTCACCAGATTGATACTCCACTACGACATCATTGATGACCGACCATGAGTTGGGAAGCCGGGTCCAGAGACGTACTTTCATGGCAAATTCGCCCCGCTCGCCCTGTAAATCGTCGCGGTGTTGTTTTGACCGGACCATGCGATCGGCCAGTGGGGTCAGGGCCCATCGGAGGAACCCTGGTACGTGAGTGTGAACCCGGGTCCGCACCTCTTCGATATGGGCGGTTTGTTTGGCCTGAATGTGTGATACAAACGAAGCCTTTAGTTCGTTAGGTTGGCTAAAGATCCTGGCCACAGGCGCCCTCCTCGTGGAGACAGAAAAATCTTATTAAATCATAACACCGGGACCTGGGGTGCGACGATTCGTAGGGACGAATTTCGGAGCATCGAATGTCCTCTCCCTGGCTAGCGGATGACTCTTCGCGTGAGATCTCGGCTTTGGCCGTCGATCAGGGTAGTGGGGAGATATAGGGGTCTAGTAAGGATCAACTGCCGATTGTCGTACGATTCCCGGTACATTATTCACATGGACGAACCTGCTGTTTCTTGCCGTGCAAACCCAGAGCAGAAAACATTAACTGACTATATCCCATGTATAGGTATTTCAAAGCCGCCCCCGATTTCCGAAACGCCGAATACGGGGCTGCCGTTTCGGCACGGCGGAGCGGTCGGCCGCCACGTGGGACATGCAGGACAAAACGGACGAGGCGTGAAAGGACTATGGAAAGCCACAGACGTCAGGATGAGATTTTTGAACAAACCTATCGGAACATGGGTCGAAGGAAAGGGTCTTGCCGCGCCGCATCTCATCGCGAGTCCGTCGGTACTCGGCAGAGTCCGGCTACTCAGTCCCACGACGGTTTCACATCGCACCTCTCCCGTTTTGAGGATGGTTGTCTTGCGCTTCAACCAAAAGACCTGGCGGAGGTAGGGGAATGTCACGAAATTATTGAGGGCGGTGCTAGTTCGGATGCGCCGATGTGCCAGACGTCTGCGGACTTTGTCCCACGTGTCGACCGGAGGGGGAAAATCCTCGGGTGCGAGCGCCCGAAGGTCTGCTTCCAAGGTGGGCTGATTGCCTTTGGCAATGAGAAGATCATCCGCCTGTTTGTTTTCGACAACGGAGGTAATCAACGTGCCGTTGAGGTCCCACGGGTCGAGCAAGGTACACATCGCCGGAATTTCATTCGTCTTTTGGTCCACCTCGGTCTGCGCAATCAGTCGGGTCGTCCCATGGTTGTACTATGGACCACGGCGGAAACCAGGTGGCGAGGTTGGTGGTGGCATTGCCGCAAGTCCGCATGGTCTTGCCATCGTAGGCGATGTTGTAAAGCCCGGCGAATGGCCGATCCGCTGGGCAGGATATACCGCCCTTTAAACCGGGCTGTGTGGAGGGTCGCGAGTTGTTCTTGCGTGAACCCACGCGCCCACTCCCCGATCGCCAGTAAACTCGTACAGCCCGCGGCAATGCCGGCTAACGCAATGGCCAAGACCGTGCCATACGGATGGCGAACCCTGCCAGCGCCACTTCGTGGTGCGTGACCAGTCGTGCCGTCACATCAGCGAGCGCCTTAATCTTGCGATTTCGGATTCCCAATGAGCCCATCGTTCCGTCCGGCTCGCTCCAGCAGTTTTCGGGTGGTTGATCTTGTTCTGCGGTTATAATCGTTAAGGTGTCTCTCCACTCTTTCGCGATCGATACACATTGAGTCCGATCTTTTCGTCACGATCTGGGCTCACCGATACGTTGCCTTCAGTACTGGCGATGATGGTAGTTTTGCCAGAGGTTGAGGGGCCAAAGGTTTGCCGTAGGTCGATCCGAATCGTCAGGATGTCGCCCTCGAGGGTCAGGTTTACATTTTTCATTACTGGGCGGTTACCTCCTTTATGTCTTTTTTCGATAAGACGTTCTTAAAATCCTGCACCTATCATATACGTTTTTTTGGCATCCTCCCGGAGTCACTTACAACCCGAAGACAGAGGAGTACAATCCGTGGCAGACCTGTGTCGTCGTGAGGCAAAGTACGGACCCCTATGAAGCGACTCTTGGTCGGCACGTCCCTCAAGTCGTTGGCGTGGGAATGACAATGCGTGCTGAATGTACTTAGCACGCAGGATTGAATCTTTTCGGTCCTCCAACGAGAGTTTGGCGGGAGCATTGTCGAAGTCCGCGACGGCGACAGATTGGTCAGCGAAAAAATTACATCATCGCGCATCCGGCGACCTTCGGTTTTGGTTTGACTCTCTAGGATGATGTTGGTAGAATAACGTTACTATGGCAACGATGGGGAGTGCTTGTCGCGAAAGGTGAGAGCGAATTGGGGATGGTGTAAGCCCAATGACTATACGCGACGGGAGATGGCCCTAGAGCCAAGATCTGAATTCAGTAAGATCTTCGGGGGTTCCCGTTATCGAACACACGAGGCTTTTGCGGGATGACCGCAAGAGCGAATAGGGTGGTACCGCGATCACATCGCCCCTAATAGTGGGTTGATGTATTTTTTTGGTGTCAATAGAGAGAGACGATGGGAGAGAACGCATCATGGGAAATCCGGTTTGGTACATTACCACACCGATTTACTACCCAAGTGGGGACTTGCATGTGGGGAATGCGTACACGACGGTGGTCGCCGATGCCTTGGCGCGGTACCATCGGCTGCAAGGCGAGCCGGTGTTGTTTGTCACAGGCACCGATGAACACGGCCAGAAGATTGCCAAAAACGCCGAGGTAGCGGGTCTAAGTCCCCTTCAATATGTGAGTGAAATTGTGGCACGTATTCAGGATCCCCTGTGGTCGCGGCTTCATATCTCCTATGATGATTTTATTCGTACCACCGAACCACGCCATTACCGCGTAGTCCAATCCATTTTCTCTCAATTAGAGGCTGAAGGAGACATCTACAAAGGAGTCTATGAAGGCTGGTATTGCTTGCCGGATGAATCTTTCTGGACGGAATCCAAACTAGTGGATGGCCACTGCCCCGATTGTGGACGTCCGGTGGAAAAGGTGCGCCAGGAAAGTTATTTCTTTCGGATGAATCGATATCAGGACGCGATGATTGCACATATTGAGAGCCATCCTGAGTTCATTCAACCTGCTTCGCGCCGTAATGAAATGTTGGCGTTCTTGCGTGCGGGACTGGAAGATTTATCGATTAGTCGCACGGGGTTTCGGTGGGGAATCCCCGTGCCTAGCGATCCCGACCATGTGATTTATGTGTGGTTTGATGCGCTGGCTAACTACCTAACGGCTGCGGGCTATTTGTCCGATCCGGAACGCTTTGCGAGAACCTGGCCTGCCGACGTGCATTTGGTGGGCAAAGAGATTGTTCGGTTTCACAGCATTATTTGGCCGATTATGCTGATGGCCTTGAAATTACCATTGCCGCGCACCATCTTTGGTCACGGCTGGGTCTTGCTCGGCGACACGAAGATGTCTAAATCTCGTGGCAATGTCGTCGACCCGCTCGTTCTCATCGATCGGTATGGTCTCGATGCGGTGCGCTATTATTTACTGAAGGAAGTGCCGTTTGGGGCAGATGGAAGCTACACCGAAGACGCTTTAATTTTACGGACCAATGTGGACTTGGCTAATGACCTGGGAAATCTTTTGAGTCGATCCACCGCCATGATCGAACGCTTTAACGGGGGGGTTGTGCCGCCTCTCCATGCAGCATCCGACTCCCATGTCTTAGCCGATGAGGTGGCACGGGTCTACAAAGAAGTCGAAGCTTGCATGAACCGGCTGGAGGTCTCAGTGGCATTGACCGCGATTGCGGCGTTAATTCGCGTTGCCAACAATGATAGTGAAGAGCAGCAACCATGGGCACTAGCGCGGCAACCCGAGCGTCGTGAAGAACTTGACAATGTTCTCTATAACCTCGCGGAAGTGTGTCGCGTGCTTTCGGTTTTGTTGACCCCGTTTTTGATTGATGCACCGACCGCTATGCGTCATCAATTAGGGATCGACGAGTCCGTTCATCGATACCAGGAAGCAGTTTTTGGTGGATTTCCGGTTGGAACGCGAGTGCGCCGAGGCGATCCCCTGTTTCCGCGGATCGAAACTGAAGCGTCTTCGCCAAAAAAGGCTGCCAAGACCGTCGAAGTCGAGGAGGAGCCTAACTGGATTAGCATTGAAGACTTCCAAAAGATCGACCTGCGGATAGGAACCGTGAAAAGGGCCGAAATCGTCGAGGGAGCGGATCGTTTGTTGAAGCTCACGGTTTTCGATGGCGAACACGACCGGATCATTGTTTCGGGCATTCGCCAATATTATAAAATTGAAGACCTAGAAGGCCAACAGGTCGTATTAGTAGCTAATTTGAAACCTGTGATGCTCCGAGGCATTCGTAGTGAAGGGATGCTATTGGCAGGATCGGTGCCTGGTGCGCTTAGTGTGGTCACGCCGAGCCGCTCTCTTCCCGAGGGAGCGCGCGTCAAATGAACCCCATTGTCTTTGACAGTCATTGTCACATCCAGGATAGTGCGTTTGATGAGGATCGGGAACGTGTCTATGAGCGAGCGAGCGTGCAAGGCATCGGTCTTATTGTTCCAGGCTACAGCATGGACTCATCAGAAGCGGCCGTGCGATTTGCGGAATGTCACGAAAACACTTATGCAATGGTGGGAGTGCATCCCCATGATGCTCAGACGGTCGGCGAAGACGACTATCTGAGGTTACAGCGGTGGTGTGAGGAGCTTAAGGTCGTGGGCATCGGCGAGATTGGGCTTGACTACCACTACATGAATAGCCCTCGGGAGACGCAGCGTGAAGTGTTTAGACGCCAGCTGATGCTGGCAAGAGATCTGGGCATCCCCGTATCCGTCCATTCCCGGGAAGCCGAAGCGGACACGATTGAATTAATTGGAAAGGTGCCAGGGGTTAGGGGTGTGTTACACTGTTTCACTGGTACGGAAGAGTTTGCCAGGTCATTACTCCAAAAGGGATTTTATATTTCGTTTGCCGGCCCCATATCTTTTAAGAGCGCTCATGATCTGCGCGCGACAATACCGACGGTGCCTTGGGACCGGCTCTTGGTGGAAACGGATGCCCCGTATTTATCTCCAGCCCCGTGGCGTGGGCAACGTAATGAGCCCCTGCGGGTTATACGTAACGCCGAAATTGTGGCAGCCCAAAAAGAGTGCACCACAAAAGAGGTATTTGCGACTACGTTGTCGAATACTCATACGATCTTTTCCCGTATCGTGGGTAAATAACATTTTTTGGTATTTTAGGAAGGGGATGGTTTTTTCGGATTGACAGGATCCTGGCTCCCAATTAGGATAGGGGAAAGGATTGTAATTTTCTGGCAAATCCGATGGGATATGAAACGACAAGGGGGAAAAGGAGGACGGCTCTTGGCGATATGGAAAATGCAAGGATTGCGGATGTGGCTCTTGGGAGCCCTTGCCGCCACCGCCATTGGCACGGGTGTTGTGGGTACACAACTCCATTACGTCACCGTTACGTATAATCGGCCCGGGGGAACCCACACCACAAAATTTTGGACATTTCGAACACGCGTGCGGAAACTTTTGGCTGAAGCTAAAATTCCTGCCAATGCACACAACAGGGTGTCGCTCGGGTTGAACCATAAGAACGGTCATATGAATCTTTCGGTCAAACAAGCCATACCGGTTTGGGTGCGGACTGCACATCGGCACTTCGAGTATTGGGCCACCGATTATAAGGTTCGGGACATTTTATCCGCATTGAAGATCCATTTGACTTCAATGGACATTGTGAAACCGGCCTTATCCGACAAGCTGGCAGCAGGCGATAAGATTGACGTGATTCGCAGGTGGCTTTCCAGTAAGACCATCACCACTGCGTTGCCGTTTGCAACCCAGTATAAGCCGGATCCCAGTCTTTATAAGGGGCACAATCAAGTTTCTAACCCGGGCAAATCGGGACAAAAAGTCACCACGGTGCAGATTCTCTACCAGAACGGGAAAGCCGTGTCTCAAAAGACAGTGAAGTCGCAAGTGATCCAGGCGCCTCAAAATCGCGTCGTGCTCTATGGTACCGCGCAAGTGATTTCTCGCGGGGGGAAAGTGGTCCAGTTTTCTCGTAAGATGACGATGGTTAGTACGGGATATTGGCCTAGCCCAGCGTGGTCTAGCGGGTATACGGCCACTGGGATCAAGGCACAATATGGTGTTGTAGCCGTCGATCCTGCGGTGATCCCGCTGGGTACCCATCTTTATATTCCGGGGTATGGGTTTGCGATTGCAGCGGACACGGGTTCGGCAATTATCGGGGACCGCATTGACCTATGCTTCAACAGTGGGTGGCAGGCCATTAACTGGGGAGTGCAGGACGTGACGGTCTACATACTCAATTAGGCGGCGGAGTACACTGGACCTCATTGATTCACGTACGGCGACAGGCATAACGGAAATCCTGACACAACAGCAAGTGGGGCCGCGAAAGGCTCTTGGCCAGCATTTTTTGACCGACCCGGAGACGTTCTCACGCATGGTGGGCATGCTGAGAGAGCCTCCGGGTGATGTCTTGGAAATCGGGCCGGGACCGGGTGGGTTGACGTTGACTCTGCTAGAGGCAGGGTTTCGCGTGTGGGCGATGGAATTGGATACCAGGTGGGCTCTTTATCTCAAAAACAACTGGGTGCCTCAATTTCCGGGGCGGTTGACGATTATTGAGGGAGACGCACTTCGTCTCGATTGGGATGCTCTACTCCCTAGCATGAATAATCCTCGAAGGATTCAGATTGCCGGCAATTTGCCATACTACATTACAGCACCGCTGTTAGCCAAATTAATGGACGACAAACTCGTATGGGAATCTGCGGTGGTGATGGTTCAAAAAGAAGTCGCCCATCGACTGGTTACAGAGCCAGGTCACCGCCAAGCGAATGCGCTTGGCGTCATGCTACGCTACAACATGGATATTCAATGGGGATTTCCGGTGGATCGCGAGAATTTTCATCCGATTCCAGAGGTGGACTCTGCTGTGGTAAAATTAATCCGTACCGCACCGTTATCGGTCGATCGCAAGAGTTTTTCATGGGTGGTGCATGCAGGATTTGGTCATCGGCGCAAGATGCTGCGACAATCTTTGTCGCAAGCGATGGGTTCGCCGTTTTCAGCACACGCATGGGCATCGCGGATGACGGAGGGGGGGATTTCTCCTACGGCACGTGCGGAGTCGTTAACCATCGAGGAATGGGTTCGTTTGGCTCGACTGCTATCGAGATGAGGTGAAGGGAATGATGTTTGAAAGTCCCACCAAAGGACGAATGAGTGTGGATGCGATGTACGCCGATTTGGTCACGTATATTGCCGGGAACCCCCATGATCGGTACAAGTTGATTATTGGCACCGACTCCCACACGCGTAAAGAAACGATCTTTGTGACGGCCATTGTCATTCATCACTTGGGTAAAGGGGGCCGATACTATTTCCACAAGTCCCGTCGTCGTGCAATAAAAAGCTTACGACAGAAGATTATGTATGAAACCTCAATGAGTCTTACGGCCGCCGCAGGGCTTACCACCTGGCTCGAGAGCTCGGGTTTTGGGGATATCGATGTGGATATTCACATCGATGTGGGCCAGCAAGGGGAAACCAAAGAACTCATCCGCGAAATTGTGGGGATGGTCGTCGGCAGTGGCTATCATGCGACCATTAAGCCCGACTCCTTTGGCGCTTCAAAAGTGGCGGATCGTTATACGAAGTAGAGGAAATGCGCGGCTTATTAATTGACGCTCTTTTTAAATATTGATACACTCCGTTATGTAGGTATTGAAAGGCGATGGAATCCGCCTCGGGAGTGCCCCCGAAACTACTGCGTAGCGGTTAATGACTCCTCGCGACATGGGTCGCCTGGGGTATTTTTTTGTTCATGTATTCTTATCATCTGCGGGGAGAGGATATCATGAATGTTTACATTGCTCAGCTGTGTCAAGTGGTTTTTGTCTTAGGTTTTTCACCACTTTTAAAAGGCATCATGGAACGTTATCGAGCGCGCCTAGCCAGACGTCATGGTCCACCCGTTTGGCAACCATACCGAGACTTGCGTAAATGGTGGACTAAAGAAACGGTACGCAGTGATCAAACTAGTTGGATTTCGGAGTGGGCGCCGCTCTTTTATTTTGTCGCCCCTATTCTGGTGACGATGCTTATCCCCGTGCTTACGACGTTTCCTTTGCCGTTTGCTTGGATGGGTGACATGTTGGCGGGCGGTATGATTTTGGCTGCGGGAGGATTAGCCCTATTATTAGCGGCACTGGATAGCGGCAGTGTATATACCGTCCTTGGCGTTAGCCGCCTCCGCCTTATCGGGACTTTTACGGAACCGTTAGCGTTGTTATTGGTTTTTGTAGCCGCCACCACCGCTCATGCGACGATTCCTTTCGTGGTCAATCAAGCCTTAGGGCATGCTCCGTGGCTCTTTAGCCCGTCGCATGTGTTGGTCGTCGTTGGATGGTTTTTGTTGCTCATTGCGGAAACCGGGAGAATACCGGTCGATAACCCGGCTTCGAGTCAAGAGTTGGCGCTCATTGATCCCGGTCGGACCTTCGAATCGAGCGGGCCCGATTTGGCGCTTTATGAGTGGGGCGGGTGGATGAAGTTCATGGTCCTTACCATTATTCTGATGAACGTTCTCTTGACGCCATGGGGACTTTCCACCACGTTGGCACCGATTTCTATCTTCAGCGCTATGGGACTCGTCGCACTCAAATTGATAGTCGTGAGTCTGGTGTTGGTGACGATCGAAGCGGGATTTGCCAAGTTGCGCTTAGTTCGCAATGTGGACTTTATCATGGCGGGCATTGTGTTGGCATTTTTGGGCGCAATTACGGCAGGATTTGGGGTTGGCACTCTATAGGTCTAGGGGGGACACACATGAGCGGGATTGAGATGATTAGCTGGCGGCTCTTTGGATCCCTCATCTGGATTTCGGCCATCGTGATCATCTTGGTGAAGACGCACCAATCGGCACGAGCTTTATATCGGTTGCAAGCCATAGGGGAAGCGGGAATCATGGCTTCCCTAGCACTAGGTGGATACACGGTGCTCTGGCTCGATGTTGCCTTGATCCTTGCGGTGAAGGTGGTGGTGGTTCCCAAAATTATGAAAAACCCATCTTGGGCCGTGGCACGGGATTACGGGTCGAAAGGGCCAGTGGGGCTCACCGTCATGCTCCTAATTAGCCTTCTCTTTACGGTGGGGGGCCTCGCTCTCGGGCAGATGACGGGCATGCGCCATCCGCTAATTTTAGGTCTTTTATTCGGCGCCTGGTTCGTGAGCTTCGTGCATCTTTCTGCGCGGTATGAAACCTGGAGTCTTGGGTGGGCTTTACTCAGTTTGGATACGGTGTCCGGAGCGCTAGTGGTGGCCGCAAGCGGCCCGATTCCGGAATCTTTAGAAGTGGGGATTAATCTTTTCGCATTGACGACTGCTGTGTTGTTGGCCTTGTTGGCTCGGAAAATTTCGACCTCCTTCTCGACGGTAGACGTCAGGGATGCAGAGGAGTTGACGGGATGATCGTGCCAGTTATTATTTTAGTGGTCTTAGCAGGGATTCAATTTGTAGTTCCTCGAGCCCTCATGGTCTGGGTTCCACGTTTCGTTATCGCGATATTTGGGCTATCTCTTTTAGGAATTTGGGTTGGTTGGTGGCATCCGCCGGGTCCGACTGCTACGTGGTTCTTTGATGTTGTGGCGCTGATTTCCATGTTGGCCCTATGGTTTTCTGAACCGTATCTCATCGAAGAAGCCCGGCAACACGATTGGTCCATCAAACGGGTGCGCTATTACCAGGGCATACTGCTCCTCTTTCTTGGGTCCTTGGTGGCGGTGGCTTTATGGACCAATTTTCTCTTCTTGTGGATGGCCATTGAAACGGCCACGCTAACGTCGGTCTATCTGGTGAGTGTCCCTAATAGCCGGGGCGCCATCGAAGCGTCCTGGCGGTATCTCTTAGTGACCGAGGCAGGAGGCTTGGCGGCTCTCGTGGGAACGGTTATCTCGCTGACGGGAATGGGATTGCCGTTTGACGCCTGGCACGTCGGCGTGATCACGGGGACGCTTCCTGTCGTGCATCCCCAGTGGGTACTGGTGGGAGCCCTTATGGCCCTGGTGGGATATGCCACCAAGGCGGGACTCGCCCCCTTTCACAACTGGTTACCGGATGCGCATAGCGAGGCGCCCGCAACGATTTCCGCGCTGCTTTCCGGGCTAAAGTTAGCGGGGGCCATTCTCATCGTGTTTCGGTTGTTTGGGGTGCTCTCACAGGGAATTCCCGCCTACGACTTGAAAGACGGACTGATTGGACTAGGCCTCCTCTCGCTTGTTGTGGCTGCAAGTTTTGTAGCTTTTCAAAGGGACCTGAAGAGGATGTGGGCCTACTCTAGTATTGAGCACATTGGTCTTATTAGTCTTGGAATGGGATTTGGCGGCATTGCTCTGGTTGGGGCGTTGCTTCATGTCTTCACCCATGCTTCGAGTAAAACCCTGTTGTTTCAGAATGCGGGCTCGGTACGGCTCTTGTATCGGACGTCGCGATCCGATCAGAGTGCAAAAGGGCTCTTGATGCGGACTCCTTGGACCGGATCCTTGCTTGCCCTGGGAACCGCCGCCATTATTGGATTGCCACCCTTTGCGCCGTTCTGGAGTGAGTGGCTGATTTTAGTCGGGGGCTTTCTTCAACCCGAGAATCGGGTTTGGGACATTATTGCGATGGGCCTTTTGGTGGTCATTTTCACCGGGGTCGTACTACGAATGCCGGGCTGGCTTTGGACTCCGGGAAAAAAGACAGCACTTCCGAGGATCAACGAATCTTGGGCCCTGTTGTCTCCTAATCTAGTTTTAGCTGTTTTCGTCATTGGCGGAGGGATTGGGGTGCCCTGGCTTATGCACCCGCTGTGGCACCATCTGGTGATCCATCTGATGAAAAGTCGCGTGTAGGGGGGAGGCGTCAACATGTCAATTTCGTTGGATCTAGAGCGGGAACTCACCATACACCGCTACAGCAACTCAGAAGAATGGGTCCGTGGCGTGAAGAAGCGGCGCGATGGTGCGGAGATATTGATGCTCCTACTGGGAGACCATGACTTGGAGATCGTGATGTTACAACGCAGCACGGGTGAGATAGAGCGTCTCATGGTTCCCGTTACCGACTCCCCCATGGTTTTGCCATCCGGGTTTGGAATCGGGGAGGTTTTGGCTACCGAAGAACGCATTCGCGAAGAGGAGACCAGACTGATCTTTGCGAATGCGCCGTATATGGGGAAATCTGTCAAGGGAAAAGGCGTCTTTACCTATCCCTTGGGTCCTGTGCGCGCTGATGTCTCGGAGGCTCTCCTCTATCAATTGCAGGTGATGGGTGACGAGATTGTCCGCCTGGATTTAGTGCACCGTTTAAAAGAACGCCATGTGCGAGACCTGTGCCAAGGTAGGCTCGTTTCGGATGGGGTACGCCTCGTGGAGCGTACCACCGGCACCTCGACGGTGGCGCACGCCTTAGCTTATAGTTTGGCCGTCGAGCAGGCCTTGGGGTGGGAAACGGAACCAGGAGTTGCCCACGGTCGGATGATTGTGGCGGAATTAGAGCGCGTATATAGCCATCTGGGAGACTTGGCGGCGTTGGCCGTATCAACGGGAATGCCGGTCCCCCAGATGGAATATCTGCATCACAAAGAAGTCATTTTACGCCTCAATTATCACTTATTTGGTCATCGCTATCTCCGTGGTGTCGTGGTACCCGGTGGGGTTCGAACCTTGGACATTCGAAAGCCTTTGGATACGGTGAGACAAACTATCGTGAGCATGCGCGATACGGTCGAACGCATCCAAGACGACCTCGGTCGCACCACGTCTTTTTTGGACCGCTTGCATGGGGCGGGGATCATTCCCACTGAGACCGTCGATTTCGTGCGACCGGTGGGCCCGGTGGGCCGGGCCAGTAAACGCGGCTATGACGTCCGCCGGATGCGCCCGTATTTGGATTATGCCGGTGTCGATTTTGAAGTGCCCGTGTTGGAATGCGGTGACGCGTTTGGTCGATTCATGATCAAAGTCAGCGAACTTAACCAGAGTCTATCTTTGTTGCGACGACTCATGGCGTCCGAAGATTGGATGCGTGCACCAGACCTCGAGCGGTCATTGAACCGGTCGAACGGTGTGGGGATTGGCGTGGTCGAGGCACCCCGCGGTCTTTTGAGTTATCGGGTCGAAGTCGGGCGAGATCTCATCATTCGACAACTCGATGTGAGTACACCCTCGGAACGTAACTGGTTTGTAGTTCCTCCGGCCATTGCCAATAAAAATATTCTCCAAGATTTCCCGATTATCGATGCGAGCTTTGGACTTTCGGTAGCCGGATGGGACAAGTAGAGAAGGGGGCGCCGCTATGTACTATTGGCATTGGGTTCGCAACATCCTGCGAAAGCCTTACACGACTGGCTACCCGACACAGGATGACGGGGTGGTGATGTCGATGCTGAATTCAGACGGGATTACGGAGACCTTCGCGAAGAACCAAAGTCCCATGAACCGTCGCGCTGTCGCGTTAAGACAGGTGGATGCCGGATCGTGCAACGGATGTGAATCCGAATTGAGTCTTTTGTCCTCTCCCGATTACGACCTGTCTCGTTATGGCTTTAGTTTGGCTCCTTCCCCTAAACACGCGGATATTCTGGTCGTGACGGGGGTCGTGACTGAACCTATGGCTCGGGTGGTAAAAGCGGTTTACGACCAAATGACCGAACCTAAGCGGGTGGTGGCCGTGGGTGTTTGCGCGATCTCTGGGGGCGTCTTTCGTGATGCCCCGGGAGTTATTGGGTCGCTTGCAGGAATCGTGCCGGTCTCAATCCAAATTGATGGGTGCCCCCCCACCCCTGGGGACATCTTACGCGGCCTCATGTGGGCGGTGGACGGGAAAGATCCCCAGGTTGATCGCGAGGTGTTGGCATGATCCCAGAAGTGTGGGTACTCGGATGGTTGGCTTTTCTACTCAGTGGTTTAGGAACAGCCTTGCTACTGGACCTCTTGCGAAGGGGAGGTTCTGAAAGGTTTCTTAAAGTTTGGTTTGGGATCGGGGCAATAGCCCTCTTAGGCATGGCGCCCTTCCTAGCGTATCCAGCGACGTCCGCCATTGTGTTACCGAGTCCCTGGCCTCCTTTGATGCTACGCCCCTTACCTTTGGCGACCTTGTGGGCGGTGACGGCGGGCATCCTATTTTTTGCGGCAAACTTAGCCCTCGGGTCGCATCGAGCGCAGAGAAATATCGTGTATGCCCTGTTGCCGTTAGAAGCTTTGGTGGGAATTTATCTCTGGAGCGGTGACGGTCTCTTATTACTCATCAGTTGGGAACTGATTTCATCCTTAAGTTATGTCGGGGTCGTAGCGGTGCGTCGAGCTCGACCCGTGTGGAATGCGGGATGGGCGCTTTTGGCGTTATCGGAATTCGGGGGGATGTTGCTATTACTGGCCATGGCCTGGATTACCCACGGAACCTTTACGTTGCAGGACGGATTGACCAGGCATTTACACGTAGACCCGACTATAGCTCTCGTCATCATGCTCCTCACCTTGATAGCATTCGGTGTCAAGGCCGGGCTATTCCCCGTGATGGTGTGGATCCCTATGGCCGAGCCCGAAGCTCCGGGCGTGGTGGCGGGCCTTTTTTCCGGGCTTCTCACGGCGCTGGCGATTTCTGGAATTCTGGAGATGGACGGTCTTTTGCATCCGGGACTAGCCTTCGGTGTGGTGCTCTTGACTTTGGGAGTGATAGGGGCGGTCACGGGGGCCTTATATAGTGTCGTCGCTCGACATGTCAAACGTATTTTAGCGTACTCGACCTTAGAAATCTTAGGCTTAGTGTTTGCTGCGTTGGGTATCTGGCAAATTGAGTCAATGGTGAGTCCCCATGACATTGCGGCCACCATGGCGTTGGATGGGGCAGTCATGCTATTGATCATGCATGCTGGTGCAAAATTCGCACTCTTTACCGTAACCGATTACACCGAACGTTGGGGACACACCCTGGATCGGCTCGGAGGACTGATTCATCGCGGTCCCCGTACCGCCTTTTGGGTGCTCGTCAGTGTGCTCACGTTGGGTGCGGTGCCTCCTTTAGGAGGATTTGTGGGCGAGTGGCTGATGATGGAATCGATTTTAAAGTCCTTAGGATCCTCATCAGGCCACCAGCTTGAGCATGTGGCACTCGCCGCGGCGGGAGCGTTTTTGGCACTCGCGGTCGCCTTAGGGATCGGGGCCTATTTGCGGTGGTTTAGTTTTATCTTTCTCGGACCATCCCATCAAAATAGCCGGGCATCTCAGGAGAAAGAAGAGGCTTCACCGGGAATGCAGTGGGCACTGATCTTAGCGGCCCTGTTCCCGCTGGCCAGCGGACCTTTGGTGCCATGGCTTTTGCCCTGGCTTAACGGACAACTCGGCTCTCTTGTGCGCACGCCGCGCGGGGTCATCGCGGCGACATTTGTCCATCCGGCTGCCGCAGCGCCATTGGTTCCGATTGGGGTGAATTTGGTGCCGGCACCGGGGGCATCCGGTACGGCATTTTTCCCTCAAGGGTTCTCCGTGGGAGATCCCTACGTGTTGTGGATTCTTGGCATGGTGCTCGTGGTGGGAATCGGGATCATAAGGCATCTAGCCAGGCGCTACCCGGTGCGAAAAGTATCGGCGTGGACTGGAGGACTCGAACCTTATACCGCGAAGACCAGTTTTTCAGCCGAAGGGTTCGTGCATCCGATTCGCTTGGCGTTTGGGCGTGCACTCGGTCTTCGACGATCGCGCGTCGACACCGAACGCGGTCGATTTTATCGGCACACCATTATTTATCGGGTGGAAGCAATGATTTACCAACCGATTCTTGTGTCATTTCGCTGGATCGCCGAGCGGGTGCGGCGGATTCAATCGGGACGAGTGACCCAATATGTGGCCTATGTGTGGGTGGCGTTGATTCTCGGCATTGTCCTCGGAGTGACTCGGGGGTAGACCACATCTTTGGGCGTTCATCATGCTATACTGGTGCCTAAATGGAGCGGGTACAAGAAAAATTGCATCGACCCTTCGCTTCGGATCACAAGCAATTTCCGGGGGCTAAAATGGGTATGCGGCTCAAAGATTGGGGGGACCGGGAGAAGATGGAAGCCGAATGGAACGCGCGGACGATGGCTCGCTACCAACGGCAAATGGTGCTTCCCCAGGTGGGTATTGAGGGCCAGCGCCGGCTGCTAAAGAGCCGCGTCCTGATTATTGGGGCCGGGGCCTTGGGATCGGCTGCCGCTACCTATTTAGTGGCGGCAGGGGTGGGGAACGTCGGACTCGTCGATGGTGACACGGTGGAACTCTCTAATCTTCACCGCCAAATCCTGCACGATGACGCCGACGTGGGACGCCTCAAGACACGATCGGCCGCCGAGCGTCTTCGTGCGATGAATCCCGAGGTAAACCTTATCGAGCATGCTGAGTTTCTCACTCGGCACAACGTCATGGCTATCTTCGGATCCTATGATCTCGTGGTAAATGGTAGCGATAACTTTCCCACCCGTTATCTAATCAATGACGCGGCCGTTTTGTCGCACATACCGTTGGTGGATGCGGCGATTCTCCGATTTGAGGGGCAACTCTCGGTATTCCGTCCAGGCTTTGGCTGTTATCGCTGCTTGTTCCCGGCTCCGCCTCCTCCAGGCGTGGTCCCGGATTGCGCTGAGGCTGGGATATTCGGGGCGGTGGCCGGTGTCTTAGGGAGCATGGAAGCCGTCGAGGCGTTGAAAATCCTCTTGGATTTGGCTGACCCCGATTCCCATATGTTTATGATCTATGATGCATTAGGTGCCACCTGGCATCGCATGCCCATGCATCGGGATCCTGACTGTGCGGTGTGCGGAGATCATCCGGTAATTCGAGAACCTATTGATTACGAACGTTTCTGCCAATCCTCGGGCCCGTCTAGTGTGGGATCCGTGAGGGGACCCGTCGTATCCGAATTTGCCCTCGAGGTGAGCGAAGTTAAGGCTCTCATGGATAATCCGGCTGTAACCGTGGTGGATGTTAGGGAAGGGAATGAGTTTCATTCCGGGCACCTACCCCGGGCTCGCCATTACCCCTTGGAAGATTTGGATCGCCTGCTTGTGGATGGTATCACGGATACCGTTCTCGTTGTGTGCGCAGTAGGAGTCCGTAGTGCCTATGGGGCAAAGTATTTGCGATCTCATGGTGTCACGGCATTCACTCTGAGGGGAGGCATGGCGGCTTGGCGAGATGCGTATCCCGATGACAACACGTAAGCCCGATAAACTATCGACGGAAAGACTTCGTCTTTGTCCCCTGGGTCCTGAGGATGGCGCCCGGTTCTTCCCGGTTCTCAAGGACGCCGACTTGTACACGTGTATTCCAGAGGAACCGCCGGTATCTTGGCAAGCTCTTCGACAAAAACTCATGCGTTATTGTGCGGGGCCCCCGCCCTCGGTTCTCGAAGAATGGTTTAATTGGGGTGTGTTTTGCGCCAAGCGACCTATCGGCACCCTCCAAGCCACCATTCACGTACCCATGGGTTCGGCAGAGATTGCGTATCTGTTGGGTACCGCTTTTAGAAAGTGTGGATTGGCTAGTGAAGCGGTATTCGCGATGACCGAATGGCTCTTTATCAGATGCGCCGTAAAACTCCGCCGTTCAGGGCGGAGATATCAGGCGAGGGGGGCTCCTCCAGCCGACCCGGCAAAATAACTGGGGGACCAGAGGCTGCCGCCCCACAGCGCTCGCTCAATGCTTGGATAGTGCTGCTTACGGATCAGTCGGGAGGAGACGCCCTTGAGGCTAT